>JAKFVH010000227.1 GCA_021732285.1 Reyranella sp.
ATCCGGAGCGGGCTCGCTCGTTCGTGGCCGATTTGGTCAGGGCCTGCAAATCAATCGGTCGGGCACCTCGCAGCTACCCGCTAGCGGACAAAAGTCGAGATCCGACACTGCGGCGGCGAATCTATCGCAGTTATCTGATCTTCTTCGACATCGGGCCGACGGAGGTCGAGATCCTGCATGTCGTTCATGGCGCTCGCGACTACGCTCAGATCGTCTTTGCGAACGACGAACCCGGTTAACCTAAATCGCCCGCGTCACCGTCTCCGAGCCACCGCCCCAGATCGGCAGGTAGGTCATCTTGTAGCCGGCGCCGCCGGTGAGAATGGGATGGATGGCGTCGGCCGATCGCGCGATCCCTTGCCCCTGGTCGAACATGTAGCGCTGCACGCGTAAAAGGTCCCAGCCGTCGTGGCGTGCGATCTTCTCGGCCATTTCCAGTGGCAGGAGGAAGACCTGCTCGCCGCGCTCGTTCTTGCGATGCACGCTCGACATCACGATGCCGGCGCGCATGCCCTCGACGATCGGCGACAGGATCGCTTCGGGTGTCGCGCCTTCGCCATCGCCGGGGAGGACCTCGGCGGTCCCGGAGATGCCCATCACGGTGATGGCGCTCGCGTCGGCGCCGAGACCGCGGCGCGCGGTGAGCGTGGGGAAGGGGCCGTCGCTGCGTTCGGCGAAGCAGAACGTGTACTTGCCCGGTTGGCCCATGGTCGCCATGTCGCCGGTCTCGGCGCGCGCACCGCCGATGTTGCGGATGCAGAGTTGTAGCGCTCGGCCGATGCTCGCATTGGCGCGGTTGCCGGGCCCCAGGCAGTTGGTGCCGGCGTTGATGCCGAGCTTGCGCGCGATCGGCCCATGGACGCAGAGCGCCACGCAGGCCGTGCCCGTCGTGGTGGCGATGCCTAAAAGGTTGAAGTCGGGCTCGAGGATCGCCTTTGCCGCGGCGAGGACCACCGGCAGCTCAGGCGGCCGGCAGCCGGCGATGACGCATTGATAGGCGACGGCATCGGGGGTGATGTCGCCGAACATGGGCGGCATCATGCCGTGAGACTCGGCGCGGCCGCTGACGCCGGCCCCCATTGCCTCGAGCCGCCGGCGCGTGGGCGGTACCAGCGGCAGGCCGTCCGACAGTTCGGCGTTGGTCAGGATCTGCTGCGCGTTCTCCCAGCTCGTCGCGTCATCGACGACAGGCCAGCCGCACCAGTCGCTCATCCGGCGATGCGCACCGAGGCGACGGTCGTGCCGCCGAAGGACGGGATGAAGGCCGAATGCTTGCCCGGACCGCCAGCCACGGTGATGTGGATGTCGGCGGCTGAGCGGCCGATGGTGAACCAGTCGCCGTCCGGCTTGTGGCCGGTGCTGGTGTAGGTGTCCTGGTTCTCCTTGGAGATGCGCGAGGCGTGGACGCGCGAGCGCTGGAACAGCTCCTCGCGGATGCTCTCGATGGTGAAGCCATCGCGCTTCAGCGTGGCGGCGTGCTCGGGGCCGATGATCACCAGCATCGGCCCCTTGCCGTAGACCGTGTTGGCGCCGGGCGTCGACATCGAGCCGGCAAAGGTCGTCAGCAGGCCGTCGCCCGTGGTGCTGCCGTGGTCGTTGAGGTTGTGCGGGCCTTCGCCCGACATCACTGTCACCACGCTGTCGCTCGGCGCAAAGCCGCGCTGCACGTGGTAGGGCGTCCAGGGGTTCTCCTCCTCGTTCTCGCCGAAGCAGAAGGTGTACTTGGCGGGATTGCCCTGGGTCGAGCGGTCCATCTCGCCGGGCTTGGCGCCGGCGATGTTGAGCAGCATGAGGCCGAGCGCGCGGCCGATCGTGGCATTGGGCCGCCAGCCCTGCCCGAAACAGTTGGAGCCGCAGTTGATGCCGAGCTCATGGCGGATCGGCCCGCTCACCATGACCACCGGCGCGCAGGAATGCGTCGTGGCCAGCGTGCCGTGCAGATTGTACTCGGGGTCGAGCACGCCGCGCAGCGCCGCCGCTACCACCGGGAAGTATTCCGGTTTGCATCCGGCCATGACGGCATTCGCCGCCATGCTCTGCAGGGTCGGCACGATCTGGCGCGGCGGCACGGGCGGGTAGGGACGGTTGTCGCCGCGCACGGTGTCGACGAACTTCGCCACCTTCGCCTCCGTCGGCACGTAGAGCGGCATGCCGTCGCTCCAGCCCTGCTCGGCGGCGAAGTCGTTGAAGGCCTCGACATCCATGTCGCCGATGTCGATCACTTCCTGCTCGGCGATGTCCTTCATTTGCCCGTTGCCTCGGTCAGTCCCTTGGTAGCCGCTTCGATGCGCTCGCGCAGTTCGTCGGCGTTCAGGCCGCCGATGGGATGTTTTACGACGATCAGCCGGGGCGCGACCTTGCGGGCCTTGGCTTGCGCCAGAACCAGCGGCTTGAACGTCTCAGTGGCGATCACGTAGGCCGTGATGCCGCGCTTCTCGAGTTCGATGCTGTCGTGGAAACTCCACGATGAACAGCTCCCTCAATCCGCTATCGCTAGCAGCGCTCCTCGGTAGTTGGCGGCGACCTTCTCGAGCACGTCGGCCGGTGCCGGCTGGCTGGCGCTGTTCTTGGACAGGAAGTCGATGTTGTCGATCTGCCGCGTGGCGCCGAGCTTCTCGCGGATCCCGGCCAGAAGCTCGCGAGCGTTGGGCTTGGAGTTCGACACGAGCGCGATGGCGTCGGTCGCCCAGTTGACGGGCTTGAGGGTGACTTTCTCGGCCGAGGTGGCGGAAATGCCGAAGCTCGGATTGACGATACGCATGGAGGGTACTCCTCAGTTGTTCTTCAGGGCCGTCACGATGGCTTGGCCGGCGCGTTGTCCGTCGGCAATGGCGTCGGCGAGATGGTGCCGGGCGCCCGCCCGCACGTCACCCACGGCGAACACCGCGGCTGCCGACGTGCGGCCCCCTTCGTCGACCACGATATGCCCGGCGGCGTCGCGTGCAAGGGTTTCCGGCAGGAATTCCGCAGCGGGAGACTGGCCGACATAGACGAACACCGCGCTGGCCGGAATGCTCTTCCGCGCGCCGCCGGTCTCGACGACGACGGACTGCAGACCGTCGGCACCTTCGAGCGCAACGATGCGACCGTCGAGATGATGCACACCTTCAGGCAACGACGCCGCTGGCTTGCCGATCACGGTGACGTCGCCTGCCACGACTTGCAGCTCGGCCGCCTCGCGTGGCGCCCAGCCCTCAGTGCCGGCGACGACGACCGGTCGACCGGCGTAGAGGGGGCCGTCGCACGACGCGCAGTGGGAGAGGCCGCGGCCGTCGTACTCGGCTTCCTCGGCCAGGCCGAGCGTGCCCTTGCTGAGGCCGGTGGCGATCACCACGGCGCGTCCGATGTGCTGCTCGCCCTCGGCGGTCTCGACTGTCCACGGACCGGCGCCGGTGAGCTTCACGACTTCGCCGAAGCCCAGCTCGACGCCGGCCTCCGTCGCCTCGTCGGTCAGCTGCGAGGCGATCTGCGGCCCATCGCCATGACCCTCGACCTCGTGCAGCTCGGCGAGATTGATGAGGGCGCCGCCCGGCGCGAGCTTGTCGAGGCAGAGGGCTTTCAGCCCGGCGCGCGCGGCGCCGGTGGCTGCAGTGAGTCCGGCCGGTCCTGCGCCGACCACGATGACGTCGAACGATGATGCGTTACTCATGCGCTCACTAACCTGTGTTCGATGGGGAAGTGCAAGCGGCTTGACGATGAGTGGCCGTATACCTAGTTATGCTAGGTATGGAAGCGGAAATGCTCAAAGGGCACCTCGATGCCATTGTGCTGGCCGCGCTGGAGACGGGACCGGCGCATGGCTACGCCATCATCGAGACCATCAAGCAACGCAGTGCCGGCACGTTCGATCTGCCCGAGGGCACGGTCTATCCGGCTTTGCATCGGCTCGAGCAGGCCGGCCTGCTGTCCAGCGCCTGGACGACGCCACCGAATGGGCGTCGCCGTCGAGTCTACTCGCTCACCAAGGCGGGATCGTCGGCGCTCGGCGAACGCCGCAAGGCCTGGGGCCGCTTCTCGCAAGCGGTCGACACCGTATTGGGAGGAGGGCGCGCATGGCCGGCGTGATCGACGACTACGTTGCAGCCTTGCGCCGTGAGCTCGACTTCGATCCGGCGCTGGCACGGCGCCTGGCAAGCGAGGTCGAGGACCATCTGCGCGATGCCGCCGAAGCCGATCCGGCCTGGCCGTCACCCGACGCCGAGCGCTGCGCTGTCGAGCGCTTCGGTCTCGGCCGCAAGATCGCCGCGCAGTTTGCGGTCGATGCCGTCGATCGGCAGACACGCCGCACCTGGATCACGCTTGCCGTCACAGCCGTCGTGACCTTCGTCGCCATGCGGCTTCGCGTGATCTGGCTGGATGATGACGTTCTCGCCCTGGCGCCGCTGATCGACCGCTATGCGTTCATCGCGGCACTCGCAGTCGGTGTGATCGCCTGGTTCGCCTTTCGCCAGTCGCTAGCTGCTCTCGCGATCTGTTTGGCTGGCCTCGTGGCGTCCATCGGGGCGGGCATCGTGCGTGCCGACCTGTTCGTCAACGGCGCGCCGAGCCACGTCCTGCTGTCAGCCGCCGGAGAAATCGCATTGGTTGGTGTGCTGTCATTCCACGTCATCGGATTGGGCCGACGCCTCAGGCGCACGGCAGTGCTGCGGAGGGCAGGGCAATGAACGGATGGCGCCTGGTCGGCACCCTGTCGCTGCTTTTGGGCGCGATGGCGCTCTACCTCATGGCGAGCCACGGCTGGGACATCGAGGGCGTGCGGCTCGCAATCCGTGCCGCGGCGCGCACCTCCCTTGTTCTGTTTGCGCTCGCCTTCACCGCCAGCGCCATGGTCGAGCTGCTGCCGTCTGACGCGACGCGCTGGCAGCGTCGCAACCGGCGCTATCTCGGCGTCTCCTTCGCCGTCTCGCACTTCATCCATCTCGGCGCGATCCTCGCCCTGGCCACTCTCGATCGCGAGCTGTTCTGGAAGCTCACCAATGTCACGACCATCGTGCTGGCCGGCGCCGCCTACCTGTTCATCGCGGCGATGACGGCGACCTCGTTCGATCGCACGGCCGCCTGGCTCGGCCCGCGCAAGTGGCGGCTGCTGCACCTGATCGGCGGCTGGTACATCTGGATCAGCTTCGCCGTCGCCGTCGGCAAGCGCGTGCCGTTGGACTCCTTCTATTGGCCCATGGCTGTCCTCGTTCTTGCTATAGCAGCAGTGCGTCTGCTGGCGATGACAAGGCGCAATCGCCGGCGTGCTGTGCTCAGCGACCCACGAGCTCCAGCCTGAGTTGAAGCGGCCGACGCCAAACTGAATCAGCGTTTGAGCGACGTTAGTATCCGGTCGATATCCAGTTGCGCTTCTTCGAGCGAATGCTTGTCAGCCCACGCCATGTCGTCGTCATCGACGATCATTCTTTCAGCAATGAGCTGCTGCACGGCGTCTTCGGCGGACCGGAAATCGCCATTGGCAATCCGCTTTTTCAGCCAGCGTTCCTGCTCGGCGGGAAGCGTGATCTTCATCGCGGAAATATAGGTCTTTTCAACGCTCCTTGAACACCGGTCGGCGGATGCCGCCTACGTGACGCTCGGGATTGTTCCGCGACTTGCACGCAGGTTCCCTGCGGCGTCCACCCATTTCCTGCCGCGGCTGGTGGATAGTTCGCTTGCATGGGCAAGCGGAAGCGTCGTACGTCGAAGGAGCAGGGAACCACAGAAGACATGGCGTATTTCACGCAACAACTGATCAACGCCATCACGCTGGGTGCAATCTACGGGCTGATCGCCATCGGCTACACGATGGTCTACGGCATCATCGGCATGATCAACTTCGCGCACGGTGAAGTTTTCATGATCGGTGCGTTCATCTCGCTGATCGGCTTCGTGATCTGCAGCATGCTGGGCATCGGCTCGGCGCCGGTGGCGATCCTGCTGGTGCTGCTGATCGCCATGGCATTTTCCGCAGTCTATGGCTGGGCGATCGAACGAGCCGCCTATCGGCCATTGCGCGGTTCGTTCCGGCTGGCGCCGCTGATCTCCGCCATCGGCGTGTCGATAGCGCTGCAGAACTACGTGCAGCTCGTGCAGGGCGCGCGTCCCAAGCCCGGCGGCCAGATCGTCTCGGGCGGCTTCAATCTGTTCAGCCTCGACGGCTTCGACGTGCGCATCTCGTGGCTGCAGATCATCATCGTGCTGGTGACGATCGTGCTGATGGCGGGGTTCACCTGGCTGATCGCCAAGACGCCGCTCGGCCGCCGCCAGCGCGCCTGCGAGCAGGACATGAAGATGGCCTCGCTGCTGGGCGTCGATGTCGACCGCACCATTTCGTTCACTTTCGTGCTGGGTGCCGCGCTGGCCGCCGTCGCCGGCATGCTGTTCCTGATGTACTACGGCGTCATCGATTTCTTCATCGGCTTCCTGGCCGGCATCAAGGCCTTCACCGCCGCGGTGCTGGGCGGCATCGGCTCGCTGCCCGGGGCCATGCTGGGGGGTCTGCTGATCGGGCTGATCGAGGTTTTCTGGGCGGCGTATTTCTCGAGCGAGTACAAGGACGTCGCGGCGTTCGCCGTCCTCGTGCTGGTCCTGATCTTCCGGCCGAGCGGCCTCCTGGGCAAACCGGAGATCGAGAAGGTCTGACACGATGGATCCGCGTCTGCCCCGGATGCTCAAGGACGCGGCCCTCACCGTCCTCGTCGCCGCCGCTCTCGGCATCTTCATCGTCGGCTTCCGCACCGTCGATGTCGGCTCGCGCACCGGCCTCAGCTTCGACTATCACTTCGTCGACCTAGGCGTTGCCCTCATTGTCATCTTCTTCGGCCGTCTCGGCCTGTCGCTCGCCGCCACCGGCTTGCGCTGGCCGGCCATCGCGCTCGGCATCGCGATGATCGCCGCCGGCGCGTCGCCCATGAAACTGCCGTCGGGCTTCCTGCACTGGTTCGTGACGCTGGGCGGCGTCCTGCTGGTGATCCGCGCCATCTGGCCATGGGCCGACCAGGCCATCGTGGCGGCTGCCCGCACGCCGACCGGACGCGTGATCGACCAGATCGGCACCAGGTGGCTGGGCTGGCTCCTGCTGGGCCTGGCGATCGTCATGCCCTTCACGCCGTTCGCCGACCAGAAGACCATGGATCTCGGCGTGCTCATCCTCACCTACGTGATGCTGGGCTGGGGCCTGAACATAGTCGTCGGTTTGGCGGGCCTGCTCGATCTCGGCTACGTCGCCTTCTATGCCGTCGGCGCCTACACCTACGCCCTGCTCAGCACGCAGCATGGCCTGGGCTTCTGGGTGGTATTGCCGCTCGCCGGCATGCTGGCCGCGAGTTTCGGCGTCCTGCTCGGCTTCCCCGTGCTGCGTTTGCGCGGTGACTATCTCGCCATCGTCACCCTGGGGTTCGGCGAGATCATCCGGCTGGTCATCCTCAACTGGTTCGACCTCACAAACGGTCCCGCCGGCATCGGGTCGATCCCCGGCCCGACGCTGTTCGGCGCGGTCTTCGCCGAGACCGCGCCTCCCGGCAAGCAGACGGTATCGGAGATGCTGGGCATCCCGTTCCACGGCATCCACCGCCTGATCTTCCTCTACTACATCATCCTTCTCCTGGCGCTGATCACCAACATCTTCACCCAGCGCATGCGCCGCCTGCCGGTCGGCCGCGCCTGGGAGGCGCTGCGCGAGGACGAGACGGCCTGCAAGGCGCTGGGCATCAATCCGACGAACACCAAGCTCACGGCGTTCGCCGTCGGCGCCATGTTCGCGGGCTTCGCCGGCTCGTACTTCGCCGCCAAGCAGCGCTTCATCAGTCCGGAGAGCTTCACCTTCATCGAATCGGCGATCATCCTCGCCATCGTCGTGCTGGGCGGCATGGGCAGCCAGATCGGCGTGGTTCTGGCGGCCGTGCTGCTGATCGGCTTGCCGGAATGGTTCCGCGACCTCGGCAACTACCGCATGCTGGCTTTCGGGATCGCCATGGTGCTGATCATGGTGTTCCGTCCGCGCGGCCTGATCGGCCATCGCGAGCCGTCGATCCGCCTGCACCCGGTGGCCCCGCATCCCGTCAAATCTGGCGGCAGCGGATGAACGGAACCGCCCCCCTGATCGAGGTCGAGCACCTCACTATGCGCTTCGGCGGCCTCATCGCCGTCGACGACGTCTCCTTCATCGGCCGGCCGCAGGAGATCACTGCCATCATCGGCCCCAACGGTGCCGGCAAGACCACGGTCTTCAACTGCATCACCGGCTTCTACAGACCCACGGTCGGCCGCCTGCTGATGCGCGGCGACCGCGACTATCTGCTGGAGCGCATGCTAGGCCACGAGATCGGCCAGCGCGCCCGCGTCGCGCGCACGTTCCAGAACATCCGCCTGTTTCCCGCCATGACGGTGCTGGAGAACCTGCTGGTGGCGCAGCACAACAAGCTGATGCTGGCCTCGGGCTACAGCGTGTTCGGCCTGCTCGGGCTGAAGCGCTATCGCGCCGCCGAGGAGGCCGCGATCGCACTAGCGCGGGCCTGGCTGGAGCGCATCGACCTGGTCGCCGCCGCCGACCGTCCCGCCGGCGAGCTGCCCTACGGGGCGCAGCGGCGGCTCGAGATCGCCCGCGCCATGTGCACCGAGCCCAGGCTGCTCTGCCTCGACGAGCCGGCCGCCGGGCTCAATCCGCGCGAATCGGCGGAGCTCAACCAGCTCCTGGTCTCGATCCGCGACCGCGACGGCATCGGCGTGCTGCTGATCGAGCACGACATGAGCGTGGTGATGAACATCTCCAACCACGTCGTCGTGCTCGACTATGGCCGCAAGATCGCCGAAGGCGCGCCGGCCGAGATCCAGCGCGATCCGGCCGTGATCCGCGCTTATCTCGGCACCGACGACGAGGCCATCGATGGCTGAGCCCATGCTTGCGGTGAGGGGCGTGGCGACCTTCTACGGCGCCATCCAGGCTCTGCATGGCGTCGACCTCGACGTGGCCAAGGGCGAGATTGTGACGCTGATCGGCGCCAATGGTGCCGGCAAGTCGACCCTGCTGATGACGATCTGCGGCAATCCGCGGGCGCGGGCAGGTGCGATCACGCTCGATGGCGAGGACATCACCAACTTGGCCACCCACGAGATCGTGCGGCGCGGCGTGGCCCAGGTGCCCGAGGGGCGCCGCATCTTCCCGCGCATGAGCGTGTTCGAGAACCTGCAGATGGGCGCCACGCTCGCCGACCCGGCGCATTTCCAGCACGATCTCGAGCGCGTCTTCGCCATGTTCCCGCGGCTTGGCGAGCGGCGCGACCAGCGCGGCGGCACCCTGTCGGGCGGTGAGCAGCAGATGCTGGCGATCGGCCGCGCGCTGATGAGCCGGCCGCGGCTGCTGCTGCTCGACGAGCCGTCGCTGGGGCTGGCGCCGCTGATCGTGCGGCAGATCTTCGAGGCGATCGGCCGGATCGCGCGCGAGGAGGGGGTGACGATCTTTCTGGTCGAGCAGAATGCCTTCCACGCGCTGCGGCTCGCCGATCGCGGCTACGTGCTGGCCAACGGCCGTGTCCGCCTGAGCGGCGCCGGCCGAGAGCTGTTGGCCAATGCCGAGGTCCGGGCCGCCTACCTGGAAGGGGGCCACGGATGAGCCCGCTCGACACCTTCATGTTCGACTGGTTCGGCGACACGTTCGCCAACGTGCTGCTGTTCAATTTGATCATCGTGGCGCCGGGCGCGTTCGCGTCCGGGCATGCCGTCGCCATCACCTGGCGCCCGTGGGGGCAGATCGTATTCTACGCGGGGCTTCTTTCGGCGTTGCTGCGCTTTCTCGACTATGCCCTGGGGGGCGGCGAGTTGTGGTCGATCGGCGGCTTCCTGCTCGGCTGGGTGGTGCAGCTGGCCGTCGCGGCCTTTGCCTACCGGCTGACGCGTGCGCGCCTGATGGTCCGGCAGTATCCCTGGCTCTACCAGCGCAAAGGCTTGCTGGGCTGGGAGGAGCGGCTAAGCTAGACGCATGCTCCACACCCGTGGAGACCGGGGTGAATGAGGAGGCTTAACATGAAGAGGACCTACGCCGCGCTTGCCGTCGGAGCGATCGCCATGATGGCGACGCCGGCATTTGCGCAGATCAAGATCGGCTCGGCCGGCCCGATGACCGGCCAGTACGCCGCCTTCGGCGAACAACTTCGCCGCGGCGCCACCATGGCGGTCGAGGAGATCAACGCGGCGGGCGGCGTGAACGGCCAGAAGCTCGAATTGATCATCGGCGACGATGCCTGCGATCCCAAGCAGGCCACCGCGGTCGCCAACAAGATGGTGTCGGACAAGGTCGCGTTCGTTGCCGGCCATTTCTGCTCCGGCTCCTCGATCCCGGCGTCGGACATCTACAAGGAAGGCAAGATCCTGCAGATCACACCCGCGTCGACCAATCCCAAGCTCACGGACGACGCCTTCACCAAGGGCAACACCACGGTGTTCCGCACCTGCGGCCGTGACGACGTTCAGGGCGCCACGGTCGGCGCCTACATCCTGAAGTTCCACAAGAACGCCAAGGTCGCGGTCCTCCACGACAAGTCGCCGTACGGCAAAGGCGTGGCCGACGAGACCAAGAAGGCCCTCAACAAGGGCGGCCTGCGCGAGACGATGTACGAGGCCTACAACGACACCGACAAGGACTTCACCGCGCTCATCAACAAGATGAAGCAGGCGAAGATCGACATCATCGTGCTCGGCGGCTACCACACCGCAGGCGCGCTGATCATCAAGCAGTCGCGCGAGCAGGGCCTCGGCGCCCAGATGATGGGCTTCGATTCGCTCGAGACGGCGGAGTTCGGCCAGCTCGGCGGCGCGGCGACCAACGGCGTCTTGATGTCGTTCCCGCCCAAGGCCGAGGACGATCCGAAGAATGCCGCCCTGGTGAAGAAGTTCCGCGACGCCAAGTTCAACCCGGAGGGCTACACGCTCTTCACCTACGCCGCCGTCAAGGCGTGGGCCGAGGCGGCCGCCAAGGCCAAGTCGACCAATGCGGCCGCTGTGGCGGCGGCGCTGCGTAGCGGCAAGTACGACTCCGCCGTCGGCGTGCTCGAGTTCGACCAGAAGGGCGACATCAAGAACCCGGTCTACGACATCTATGTCTGGAAGGACGGCAAGTCATACGCGACCACGAAGTAGAAGAAACATCCGCTTCGAGGGAAAGGGCCCGGTTCGCCGGGCCCTTTTTTCTTTGCCGTCACACCGGCTTGAAGCGCAGGCGCCGGACGTCGCTCGGGGTGCGCTTGTAGACCTCGGCGAACACCGCGTTGAAGCGACGCAGGCTGGCGAAGCCCGCGCGGGCGGCGACCTCCGACATCGGCAGCCGCGTCTGGTCGAGCAGCCGTTTCGCCCGCTGCACGCGCATCGTGCGCGCGACCTGCAGCGGGCTCGCGCCGACATGACGTTGGAACAGGCGGTCGAGATGACGCGCACCGATGCCGAGCCTCGATGCGAGATCCTCGACGCCGGCGCAATCGAGCGCGCCGCTGCGGATCAGGCGCATGGCGCGCTGCACGGTTGTGCGTGAGCCTTGCCAGGCCGGCGAGAATGGGGCGGTCTCCGGCCGGCAGCGCAGGCAGGGCCGGAAGCCCGCGGCTTCAGCGGCTGCCGCCGTTGGATAGAAGGTGACGTTCTTGCCCTGTGCCGGCCGCACCGGACAGACCGGCCGGCAATAGATGCGGGTGGTGCGCACGCCGGAGAAGAAACGGCCGTCGTAGCGGCGGTCGCGCCGTACGCGAGCGCGCTCGCATTCGTCGATGTCGAGCATGGCGATGGAGTCTGATTCCGGCGAGCCGTCTTTCATCCATCATGTTACGCCGCGCCTCATGGCGATCAACACCCTAGACAATCCGGTCTGGCATGCGCTCACGGGACCACATGGCGAGCACGCGATCGGGCGCGGCAAGGCGCGGCACTATCCGCGCGACATGGCGCCGTTCTCGGCCATCGCCGAACCCAGCGCTGCGGCGTATGTCGACCTGGCAGCCGATCTCCCAGCGGGCACCGAAGCGCGACTGTTCCGACCGAACATTGAGCCTCTGCCCGACGGTTGGGTGGAGATCAGCTGCTTTCCCGTGCTGCAGATGGTGGCATGTCTTGCACCGGCGAGTGCCGACGTGTCGACCGTCGCCCTCACGCCCGCCGATGCACCGGCGATGCTGGATCTGGTCGCGGCGACACAGCCAGGGCCGTTCGGCAGGCGCGCACCGCTGCTCGGCCGCTATCTCGGTATCCGCCGCGACGGCCGTCTGGTCGCCATGGCTGGCGAACGCCTGCGCTTGCCCGGTTACGTCGAACTGAGCGCGATCTGCGTCCATATGGAAGCGCGGGGAAGGGGTCATGCCGCCGCGCTGACCGGGGCGCTGATGCAACGTGCCGTAGCCGATGGTCTGGTGCCGTTCCTTCACGTCCGGCCGGAGAACAAAGCGGCGGTCGAGCTTTATCGCCGGCTGGGCTTTGCGACTCGCCGAGAGCTCGTCGTGCTATGGCGCCGACCGAAGTAGGCGACGGCAATCGCGACGGCTGGCGCGTCGTCTGGACGGCATTCGTTGTCGCCGTGTTCGGATGGGGCATCGGCTTTTCCGGACCGGGCGTATACTTGGCGGCGTTGCATCGCATCCATGGTTGGTCGATCTCGACGATCTCGCTGGCAATCACCGGGCATTTCCTGGTGAGCGCGGCCCTCATCGGCTGGCTGCCCGATGCCTATCGCCGATTTGGTGTCGCCCGCGTCACCATCGGCGGCGCGCTGCTTGCCGCCGCCGGCGCCGTCGCCTGGACGAACGCCTTGGAGGCCTGGCAACTCGTGCCGGCGCTGATGCTGAGCGGTGCGGGTTGGTCGGCCATGAGCGGCGCTGCGCTCAACGCCATGGTGGCGCCGTGGTTCGGGCGCGACCGGCCCAAAGCGATCAGCGTGGCCTTCAATGGCGCGAGTGTCGGCGGACTGCTGTTCACGCCGTTATGGTCTGTGTTGATCAGCGACGGCGGCCTGCCGCTGGCAGGTTCCCTGGTGGCGCTGGCCATGATAGCGCTCGTTTGCCCGCTGGTGTGGCGCTTCCTGCTGCCGGCTCCCGGCGGAGCTTCGAAGGCCGAGCGGCCGCTGCCGCGGCGCGCGCTGCTTGCACATTGGGGCTTCGCAACGATGTCGATCGCCTTTGCGCTCGGCATGTTCGCCCAGATCGGACTGTTCGCGCATCTGATCGCGCGGCTCGAGCCGGACTTCGGCCCGGCGATCGCAGCCTTCGCGATCAGCCTGGTGGCGCTCTGCGCCGTCCTCGGGCGCACGCTCCTGGGATGGCTGCTGGGCGAGCACGATCGCCGGCTGGCGGCCGCGGCGAACTTCCTCATGCAGGCGGCAGGCTCGATCCTGCTGGCACTCGGCGATGGCATGGTGCCGCTGGCGATTGGCTGCGTGCTGTTCGGCCTGGGCGTGGGCAATCTCAACTCCCTGCCGCCGTTGATTGCCCAGCGCGAGTTCCGGGCGGCTGATGTCGGCACGGTCGTGGCCCTGACCATCGCCATCAACCAGGCCGTCTTCGCTTTCGCGCCGGCGATTTTGGGCGCGCTGCGCGACTTGAGCGGCAGCTACGTCATGGCATTCCTGGGCGTCGCGGCCTTCCAGGGCCTGGCGGCAGCAGCGGTCGCCTGGGGCCGCCGCTTTTCCTGAGACGCTTCAACGTCTTGTAGGCCACTTTCCACGATTTTGGGGGACCGTGACACCGCGGCCCCGGATATGGTATCCGGGGGCTCAACTGCTAGAGGGGATCGATCGTCGACATGCCGGGGGGCGCCATCGCGGTCGCGTCGGATCATGCCGGCTTCGACCTTAAGGAGATTCTCAAGCGCGACCTGCAGGAGGCGGGCCTCGAGGTATTGGACCTCGGCACCAACTCCACCCAGTCGGTCGACTATCCGGATTTCGGCACGGCCATGGCCGATGCCGTGGCCTCGGGCAAGGCCGAGCGCGGGGTGCTGGTCTGCGGCACCGGCATCGGCATCTCGATGGCCGCCAACCGCAACCCCAAGATCCGGGCGGCCCTGGTCCATGACGTCACCTCCGCCCGGCTGTCGCGTTTGCACAACGACGCCAACGTCGTGGCCTTCGGCCAGCGCCTGATCGGAACCGAAACTGCCCGCGAGGCGCTAAAAATCTTTCTAGGTACTGAATTTGAAGGCGGCCGGCATGCCAACCGCGTCGCCAAGCTTTCAAAGGGTTGCACGACATGAGTCAAGCCGCTGCCAAGACGACCGAGACGCCGCTGCCGATGTTCACGCGCAGCCTCGCCGAGGCCGATCCGGCGATCGACGCGGCCGTCAAAGGCGAGCTGCATCGCCAGCGCGAGCAGATCGAGTTGATCGCCTCCGAGAACATCGTCTCGCGCGCCGTGCTCGAAGCGGCGGGCTCGGTGCTGACCAACAAGTATGCCGAAGGCTATCCCGGCCGGCGCTACTACGGCGGCTGCGAGGAGGTCGACAAGGCCGAGCAGCTCGCCATCGACCGCGCCTGCAAGCTGTTCGACTGCAGCTTCGCCAACGTCCAGCCGCACTCCGGCGCGCAGGCCAACCAGGCCGTGTTCATGGCGCTCTTGCAGCCGGGCGACAAGTTCATGGGCATGGCGCTCGACCAGGGCGGCCATCTCACCCACGGCTCGCCCGCCAACCAATCCGGCAAGTGGTTCAAGGTCGTGTCCTACGGCGTAAAACCCGACAGCCACCTGATCGACTACGAGCAGATGGAGGAGACGGCGCGCCGCGAAAAGCCCAAGCTGATCGTCGCCGGCGCCTCGGCCTACTCGCGCCAGATCGACTGGGCGCGCTTCCGCAAGGTCGCCGACGAGATCGGCGCCTTCTTCATGGTCGACATGGCGCACTATGCCGGCCTGGTCGCAGCCGGCGTCTATCCCAGCCCCTTGCCGCACGCCCATGTCGTGACGACCACCACGCACAAGACGCTGCGCGGCCCGCGCGGCGGCATGGTGCTGTCGACCGATCCGGACATCGGCAAGAAGATCAACTCGGCGGTCTTTCCCGGCCTGCAGGGCGGCCCCTTGATGCACATCATCGCCGCCAAGGCCGTGGCCTTCGGCGAGGCGCTGCGGCCTGAGTTCAAGGTCTACGCCCAGAACACCGTCGACAATGCGCGCTCGCTCGCCTCGGCGCTGACCGAGCGTGGGCTGAAGATCATCTCGGGCGGCACCGACAGCCACGTCATGCTGGTCGATCTGCGCCCCAAGAAGGCGACCGGAGTGTCGGCCGAGAAGGTGCTCGATCGCGCCGGCATCACCGTCAACAAGAACAGCATCCCGGGCGATCCGGAGAAGTACACCATCACGTCCGGCGTGCGATTAGGGTCGCCCGCCGGCACGACGCGCGGCTTCGGCGTGCCGGAGTTCCGCCAGGTCGGCCATCTGATCGCCGACGTGCTCGACGGTATTGCCAAGAACGGCCCGGACGGCGACGCCCAGGTCGAGGCGCAGGTGCGCGCCAAGGTTCACGCGCTTTGTTCCCGCTTTCCGATTTACCGAGACTGACGCGAGCGCAAAGGACAACAGGGGGAGAGAATGCGCTGTCCATTTTGCGGTCACGAGGACACCCAAGTTAAGGACTCGCGACCGACTGACGACAATTCGGCGATCCGCCGGCGGCGCTACTGCCCGTCGTGCGGATCGCGCTTCACCACTTTCGAGCGCGTGCAGTTGCGCGAGCTCACGGTGGTCAAGAAGAACGGCCAGCGCGTGCAGTTCGACCGCGACAAGCTCGCCCGCTCGATCTCGGTCGCCTGCCGCAAGCGGCCGGTCGACCCAGAGCGCGTCGAGCGCGTGGTCAACGGCATCGTCCGGCGCCTCGAAAGCTCCGGCGAGAGCGAGATCCCCTCGACGCAGATCGGCGAGCTGGTGATGGACGCGTTGCGCGCCCTCGATCCGGTGGCCTATGTGCGGTTCGCGTCGGTCTATCGCAACTTCCGCGAGGCCCGCGACTTCGAGGAGTTCATCTCCGATCTCGCCGAGACCAACCTCAAGGACTGACGGCATGATGCGCGCCGCGCTCGCGCTGGCGCGCCGGTCGCTCGGACGCACCTGGCCGAACCCGGCGGTGGGCTGCATCATCGTCAAGGATGGCCGCATCGTCGCGCGCGGTCGCACGCAGGATGGCGGCCGTCCGCACGCCGAAGTCGACGCCCTCGACAAGGCCGGCGACGCCGCACGTGGCGCCACGGTCTATGTGACCCTCGAGCCCTGTTCTCACTTCGGCAAGTCGCCGCCCTGCGCCGACGCACTCGTGCGCGCCGGCGTGGCGCGCGTCGTCTCGGCCATGGAGGATCCGAATCCTGCAGTGAATGGGCAGGGCCATGCCCGGCTGCGCGAAGCGGGTGTCGCTGTCGAGGTGGGCGAGGGCGCCGGCGAGGCGGCCGAGATCAATGCCGGCTTCCTGCTGCGCGTCAGCGCTGGGCGCCCGTTGTTCAACCTCAAGCTTGCATCGTCGCTCGACGGGCGAATCGCAACCGCATCAGGCGAGAGCAAATGGATCACCGGCGAAGGCGCGCGCGCCGATGGCCATCGTTTGCGCGCCATTCATGACGCCATCCTGGTCGGCGCGGGCACCGTCGCGGCCGACGATCCCGAGCTCACCTGCCGCCTGCCGGGGCTCGCCACCTATTCACCGGTGCGCATCGTCCTCGATTCGAAGGCTGGCCTCGCCGAGGCGTCGAAGCTTGCTAAAACGGCGCGGCAGGTCCCGGTGTGGCTCCTGTGCACGAGTGCCGCAGCGCCGGGCAGGCGGGAAGCCTTGCGCAAGGCGGGCGTTGAGATCATTGAGGTGGCGGCTGCCGGCGATGGCCGCGTCGATGTCGCTGCCGCGGCGCAGGCGCTTGGCCAGCGGGGTTTGACCCGCGTGCTGGTCGAGGGCGGAGGGCAGGTCGCGGCGGCCTTCCTGAAGGCCGGCCTGATCGACCGCATCACCAGCTATCGGGCAGGGTTGGTTCTGGGCGCTGACGGCCGCTCTGCGGTCGGCGAGCTGGGCTTCAATCGGTTGGATTTCGCGCCCCGGTTCCGGCTGGTTTCGGCCCGTCCGCTGCAGGGTGACACGGTGGAAAGCTGGACGAGAGAGGCATAGTTAAAGGGTCATGTTCACCGGCATCGTCAGCGACATCGGCGAGATCACCGCCGTCACCCCAGGCGGCAACAGCGGCGATCGGCGATTCGTGGTGCGCACCCGGCACGACATGGCGCCAATCGCCATCGGCGCCTCGATCGCCTGCTCGGGCTGCTGCCTGACTGTTGTGGAAAAGGGCGGCGACTGGTTTGCCGTCGAAGTCTCGGGCGAAAGCCTGGACAAGACCCATCTTGGCGACTGGAAACAGGGCAGCCGCATCAACCTCGAACTGTCGCTCAAGCTTGGCGACGAGCTGGGCGGCCATCTGGTCTATGGCCATGTCGACGGCGTGGGCAGGATCGTGTCGATGACGCCGGAAGGCGGCAGCATGCGCTTCGTGTTCGAGGCGCCGGGCGAGCTGGCGCGCTTTGTCGCCTCCAAGGGCTCGGTTGCCATCGATGGCATCTCCCTCACGGTGAATGAGGTCGAGGGAAACCGCTTCGGCGTGAACATTATCCCGCATACTCAAGCGGTTACGACCCTGGGACAGGCCAAACCGGGCCAGCGGGTCAACCTTGAGGTCGATATGCTCGCGCGTTACGTTCAGCGACTGTTGGAGCACGGAAAATCATGAGCGCGCTCGAAAAGGACGCTTGGCGCATCACCTTCTCCGAGGTGAAGGCCGCGGCCGAGGATATCATCGAGGAAGCCCGCCGCGGCCGGATGTTCATCCTGGTCGACGACGAGGACCGCGAGAACGAGGGCGACCTCGTGATCCCGGCACAATGGGCGACGCCCGACGCCATCAACTTCATGGCCAAGCATGCGCGCGGCCTGATCTGCCTGGCGCTGACCCGCGAGCGCGTCGAGCAGCTCGGCCTGCCGCTGATGGCGCAGAACAACGGCACCCGCCACCAGACCGCCTTCACCGTCTCGATCGAGGCGCGCGAGGGCGTGACCACCGGCATCTCGGCCGCCGACCGCGCGCGCACCGTCGCGGTGGCGATCGACCCGTCATGCGGGCCGCAGGATATCGTGACGCCGGGCCACGTCTTCCCGCTGGTGGCGCGCGACGGCGGCACGCTGGAGCGCACCGGCCACACCGAGGCCGCAGTCGACCTGGCGCGTCTGGCCGGTCTCACGCCGGCGGGCGTGGTCTGCGAGATCATGAACGACGACGGCACGATGGCCCGTCGCAACGACCTCATCACCTTCGCCCAGCGCCACGGGCTCAAGATCGGCACCATCTCCGACCTGATCGCCTATCGCCGGCGCTACGATTCGATCGTCCGGCGGCTGAGCGAAACCACCTTCACCAGCATCTATGGCGGCGACTTCCGCTGCGTCATCTACGTGAACAAGGTGACGATGGCCCAGCACATCGCCCTGGTGAAGGGCGATCCGGCGGCGGGTGGCCCGGTCACGGTGCGCATGCACGCCGTCAACATCTTCACCGACGTGCTCGGCCAGAGGAACACCGGCCGCGGCGGCGAGATCGAGGCCTCCATGCAGGAAATCGCCAAGGAGGGCAGGGGCGTCATCGTGCTGATCCGCGAGCCCCCGACCATCATGCTGGCTGAGCAGCGGCGCCGCGCTGGCGAGGCGATCGAGCCTGCGGGTGGCGAGTTGCGCGACTATGGAGTCGGCGCCCAGATCCTGATCGATCTCGGCGTGCGCGAGATGGTGCTGCTCAGTCACAGCAACAAGTCGGTCGTCGGCCTCGAAGGCTTTGGTCTGAAGATCGTTGGCCAAAAGCCGGTTCCTGGCAGACCGGTCCGCTAGCTATGTCGACGCGTACGGAAACACCGACGGCCCGACCGGCGGTCGCCGGAGTGAAAGGCGCGCGCATCCTGATCGTGGAATCGCGCTATTACGCCGATATCGCCGATGCCCTGATCGAGGGCGCCGAGCGCGAGATCGGCAGGAACGGCGCGCTCTGCGAGCGCATCGTCGTGCCGGGTGCTTTCGAGATTCCGGGCGCCATTGCGCTGGCGGCCGATCACTACGACGGCTTCGTGGCGCTGGGCTGCGTCATTCGCGGCGAGACCACCCACTACGACTATGTCTGTGGCGAGAGCGCGCGCGGCCTGATGGATCTTTCCGTCCGCGAGCGGCTGGCGATCGGCTACGGCATCGTCACCGTCGATACCATGGAGCAGGCGAAGGCACGCGCCTTCACCGACCGCGGCGACAAGGGCGGCGACGCCGCCCATGCCTGCCTTGCCATGGTTGCGCTCGGCCGCCGCTGGCGGAACGCGTGAGCGCCCAGCCGATATCGGGTTTCGGTTCAAGCCGCCGCCAGGCTGCGCGGATGGCGGCCGTTCAGGCGATCTTTCAATGGCAGGAGGGCGAGCACGCCCCGGCCGAGATCATCGAGCAGTTCCTGAAGGTGCGCAGGGGCGAAGCGGGCGAGGGCGGCATGCGCCGCGATGCCGACCAGCCGCTGTTCAAGGACGTCGTCGAAGGCGCCGTCGCGCACAAAGAGGAACTCGAGCAGACGCTGACCGGCGCGCTGGCGCAGGACTGGACCTGGGAACGCGTCGACCGGTTGGTGCGCGCGATCCTGCTCGCCGGTGCCTATGAGCTGATCCATCGCAAGGACGTGCCGTCCAAGGTGGCGATCAACGAGTATGTCGAGATCGCCCATGCGTTCTATGACCAGGGCGAGCAGAATTTCGTCAATTCGGTGCTCGATCGCGTGGCGCGCCAGTCGCGTTCAACCGAGCTCGCGGGCTAGCGCATGCGCCGCCGGCGCATCGGCGAATTCGAACTCATAGCCCGCTACTTCGCGCCGCTGGCTAAAAGCTTTCCCGGCGCCGGCGGGCTTTTGAGCGACAACGCCTTCCTGCCGTCCGATGGGCGGCGCGACCTTGTCGTCAAGACCGACACGGTGGTCGCTGGCGTGCACTTCCTGGCCGATGAGAAGCCCGAGCTGGTGGCGGCCAAGGCGCTGCGTGTCTGCCTGTCCGATCTCGCGGCAGGCGGCGGCGAACCGTTTACCTACCAGCTCTCGCTGTCGCTGCCGAAGTCGTGGAGCGAACGCTGGATCGCGGGCTTTGCCCGCGGCCTTGCTGCGGATCAGCGCCGTTACGGCATCGTGCTGAGCGGCGGCGACACGGTGACCACGCCAGGTCCGCTCACCGTCACCGTAACTGCATTCGGCCGCGTGCGGCATGGGCGCGGCCTGACGCGCGCCGGTGCACGAGCGGGTGACCGGCTCTTCGTCAGCGGCACGATCGGCGACGGCGCGCTCGGCCTGCTTGCGGCTCATGGCCGGATCACGTCCGCGGCGCTCGAGAAGCGCTATCGCCTGCCGCAACCGCGCACGGCTTTGGGGCCGCGACTGGTCGGCATCGCGAGTGCTGTCGCCGATGTCTCCGATGGACTGTTGGCCGATGCAGGCCATATCGCCGACGCATCGCGGCTTGCCGTTGGCATCGAGCGCGAGCGCGTGCCGTTGTCAGCAGATGCCCGACGCGTGATCGCAGCCGAACCCGCTTTGTGGGCCAACGTGCTGGGCGGCGGCGACGATTACGAACTCGTGATCGCCGTATCGCCACGCAAGGAAGCGGCGTTGGTCGCAGCGGCGCGGTCGGCAAGGACCAAGGTGACGGCCATCGGCGCCTTCACGCGCGGCAGTGGTGTCGAGCTGACGGTCGCCGGCCGGCCCGTCCGCGCGCCGCGCAAGGGCTACGTTCACTTCTAGTGTCTTCTCATCTCATGTTCCTCTCCCCCTATCGGGGGAGAGGAGGAATGAAGATGACCATAAGCAAACGTAAGTCATAGCTGCACTGCACGGCCGCCAATTCGCTTGGGACAGGGGAGCTGGCCGACTAGAGTGCGCGGCCAATGGATGGATCGATAAAGGTCGAGCAAACGCAGGCGACGTCGGGCGGCGGCATGCCGAGCCGTTCGCTACGCAACATCGGGCTGCTCGCGACGTGCCAGGCGCTGACGCAGAGCAGCAACACGCTGATGTTCGCCTCCTCGGCGCTCGCGGTGCTGACCATCGTTTCGCCCGACATGCGCATGTGGGCCAACCTGCCGGTCACCATGCAGCACCTCGGCGTCATGCTGTCGGTGTTTCCGGCGTCGATGCTGATGATGCGCCTCGGCCGCAAGTTCGGCTTCCGCACCGGTTCGCTGATGGGCATGCTCGGCGCCACCTGCGCCGCGATCGGGCTCGGCATGGGCAGCTTCCTGGTGATGTGCCTGGGCGGCCTCTGCTTGGGCTATGCCGTGGCCAACATGCAGCTCTATCGCTTCGCCGCGGTCGAGCTGGCGCCCGGCCACTTCCGCGCCCAGGCGATTTCCTACGTGACGGCGGGCGGCGTCATTGCCGGCATCGTCGGTCCCGGCTTGGCGCGCTTCACGCCCGATCTCTGGTTGCCGCTGTTCCAGGCGAGCTTCTGCGCCGTCATCGTCATCCACGCCATCGTCTTCACTGTGCTGGGCTTCATCGAGTTCCCGCCCGTGAAGCCGGAGGACCATTCGGGTCCGCAGCGCCCTCTGTTCGAGATCGTGACGCAGCCGGCCTACATGGTCGCCTGCGCCGGCGCGGTGATCGCCTTCGGCGTGATGTCCTTCGTCATGGCCGCCTCGCCGCTGGCCATCGTGATGTGCGGCCTCAAGGCCACCGAGGCGCCGATCACCATCTTCGTCCACGTCATGGGCATGTTCGTGCCGGCCTTCTTCACCGGTAACCTGATCGCCCGCTTCGGCGTGTTCAACATGATGATGGTCGGCATCGCGCTCCTGGTGCTGGGCGTCGTCGTCGCCCTGACCGGCGTAACCGAATGGCACTTCCGTATCGCCCTTGGCCTGAACGGTGTCGGCTGGAACTTCATGTTCGTCGGCGCCACGACCTTGCTCACCACCACCTACCGCCAGGCCGAGCGCGGCAAGGCGCAGGCCTTCAACGACTTCATGGTGTTCGGCACGACCGCGATCGCGAGCCTGATGGCCTCCGTCGTGCTGGAAGTGCAGGGCTGGGCGGTCCTCAACTACTTCGCCCTGGCGCTGGTGCTGATCGCCTTCCTGGTCATCGGCATTTTCCGTCTGCGCCATCCCGCACGCGTCTGAAGCCAAGCCCTTGAGGCAACGTGGCTTTTCCCCGCTACGGGTTGCGCAGATTGTGGCGTTCTGCCATTTTCCGCCCGCCTCGCGCCGGGGGAGACCTTGAAACTTCGGCACGCGCAAGGCTGGAAATGCCGTCAAAAACAATAGGTTAGCCAACAATGTCTACCGTAATCTGGGCCGTCATCGCCTGCGGTATCATCGCCGTGCTCTACGGCGTGGTCACCGCATCGCGGGTCATGGCCGCCGACTCCGGCACTGCGCGCATGCAAGAGATCGCGCAGGCGATCCAGGAGGGCGCCAGCGCCTATCTGCGCCGCCAATACACGACCATCGCCATCGTCGGCGTCGTGGTCCTGGTGATCCTCTTCATTCTGCTCGGCAAGCATGCCGCCGTCGGCTTCCTGATCGGCGCGGTGCTGTCGGGTGCCACCGGCTTCATCGGCATGAACGTGTCGGTGCGCGCCAACCTGCGCACCGCGGTCGCTGCGCAGAAGAGCCTGGGGCAGGGCCTCGACCTTGCCTTCAAGGCGGGCGCGGTCACCGGCATGCTGGTCGCGGGCCTCGCCCTGCTGGGCGTCGTCGGCTACTTCGCCGCTCTCATGAAGCTGGGTGTCGCTCCGGGCAGCCGCGAGATGATCGACGCGCTGGTTGCGTTGGGCTTCGGCGCCTCGCTGATCTCGATCTTCGCCCGTCTCGGCGGCGGCATCTTCACCAAGGGTGCGGACGTCGGCGGCGACATGGTCGGCAAGGTCGAAGCCGGCATCCCGGAAGATGACCCCCGCAACCCGGCCACCATCGCCGACAACGTCGGCGACAATGTCGGCGATTGTGCCGGCATGGCGGCCGACCTGTTCGAGACCTACGCGGTGACCACCGTCGCCACCATGGTCCTGGCCTCGATCTTCTTCGCGGCCGATCCGGCGCTGGTCTACAAGCTGATGGTCTATCCGCTGGCCATCGGCGGCGCCTGCATCATCACCTCGATCATCGGCACCTACTTCGTCCGCCTCGGCTCCGACGGCGGCATCATGTGGGCGATGTACAAGGGCGTGATCGCGGCGGCCGTGCTGTCGATCCCGGCCATCTGGTTCGTCACCGACTGGGTGATCGGCAATGCTACCGTGCTCAAGGTCGGCGATCGCCAGTTCACCGGC
>JAKFVH010000230.1 GCA_021732285.1 Reyranella sp.
TACGAGGCGACCGATCCGACGGTCGACAGCCAGATCATCGAGCTGAAGAACTCGGGCGCCAACGTCTTCTACAACGTGTCGATCTCGAAGTTCGCCGCCCAGGCGATGCGCAAGGCGGCCGACCTGGCCTGGAAGCCGGTGCAGTACATGAACAACGTGGCGGCGAGCGTCGGCACGACCATGAAGCCCGCCGGCTTCGACAACGTGCAGGGCGTGCTCACCGCGGCCTGGCTGAAGGACCCCACCGACAAGCAGTGGGACAACGAGTCGGACATGAAGGAATGGCGCGCCTTCATGGCGAAGTACATACCCGACGGAAACCTGGCCGACGGCAGCTACGTCTACGCCTACGGCGTGGCGGCGCTGATGCGCAAGACGCTCGAGAAGTGCGGCGACGTGCTGACGCGCGAGAACCTGATGAAGCAGGCGGCAAGCCATCACCGGCTTCACCTGCCGGGCCTCCTGCCGGGCATCACCGTCTCGACCAGCCCGACCGACTTCTATCCGGTCCAGGCCGTCCAGATGTCGCGCTTCAAGGGCGAGACCTGGGAGCTGTTCGGCGACGTGATGCACAACGAGAGTTCCTGACCCTCCTACGCTCCTGGCGGTCCGCGCTTCCGCTCGAGGTCGGTGACGCCGCGTCCGCGACCTGCCGATGGCGCGTTCGACCGGCGACAAGGACCCTCCTTCGCCAAGGCTTCGGAGGGCTAGCCAATTGCGCGTTGTTGATTTTGGACCAGAGAATGGTCTAAATTGTTCCGGCGGAGAGTATGCCACGGAGCAAGTCATGCGGATTTCCGTAAGCGAGGCCAAAGGCCAATTGACCGAGCTGGTGCGCCGCGCCGAGGCGGGCGATGAGGTCGTTCTCACGCGCCATGGTCAGGCAGCGGTCCGGCTGGTTCCCGTCCGGGCGACGCTCGACAGGATGTCCCGCAGGGCTTTGCTCGAAGCGGCGCGCGCCGCGGGCTCTTCCAAGGCGAAGGCCGGGCCGAGCGCCGCCCGAAGCCAGGATTTTCTCTATGGCGATGATGGATTGCCCGGGTGATCGCCGTCGACACCTCCGCGTTGATGTCGATCATTCTCGACGAGCCGCAGGCCGCCTCGTGCATCGCCGCGCTCGAAGTCGAGGAGGAGATCCTCGTGTCGGCCGGGACGGTCGCAGAAGCGCTGATCGTCTCGGGCCGCCGAAACGTCGGCGGAGAAATGACCAGCCTGATCGATGGGCTCGGCTTTGACATCGTGCCGATCACGCCGGCAGCGGCACGGCGCATCGCCGAGGCCTATGGGCGATGGGGAAGGGGCATCCATCCGGCAGGTCTCAATCTGGGCGACTGTTTCGCCTACGAGGTGGCGAAGGAACACGGCTGCCGCTTGCTCTACATCGGCGAGGACTTTTCAAAGACCGATGTCGAGAGCGTTCTTTGAAAAGGAACCGGGGCGCCTATCGATGATCGCCAAGTCGAATCAGGAGGCCTCGCCATGACGACAATATCCCGGCGCAGCCTTCTGGCCGCCAGTACCGTTGCCAGCGCCGGCCTGCCCTGGCCAACAGCCCGGGCGCAAGGTTCCTATCCATCGCAGCCCGTCCGCCTCGTGGTGCCCTATGCGCCGGGCGGCGGCTCCGATTTCACCGGTCGCCTGATCGCGCAGAAGCTCCAGGAGACGGCGGGCTTCACCGTGATCGTCGACAATCGGGCCGGTGCCGCGGGCATGCTGGGCACGGAAGTCGTCGCGCGGGCGCCGGCCGACGGCTACACGCTGCTCTACGCCGACGTCGCCCACGGCATCAATCCGGCGGTGTACCCCAAGGCGAAGTACGATCCGGTCAAAAGCTTCGCGCCGATCACCCTTGTCGGCGCGGCGCCCCAGGTGCTGGTGGCCCATCCTTCGTTTCCGGCCAATTCGTTGAAGGAGCTGCTGGCGATGCCGCGCGAGCAGATGAGGACGATCGCCGTCGGAACGCCGGGCCAGGGTAGCGGTCCGCACCTGACGTACGAATTGCTGCGCGCAAAAATCGGCCTGGAGCTCGTCCATGTGCCCTACAAGGGGGGAGGGCCCGCGCTCAACGACGCGATCAATGGCCAGATTCCGCTGGTGATGAACGCGATGCCTCCGGTCATGCCGCACCTGCAGTCGGGCAAGCTGAAGGCGCTGGCGATCGCGACGCCGCAGCGTCATCCGCGCCTGCCCGATGTGCAGACCTACGCTGAAAGCGCTCCCGGTGTCGTCGTCTACAACTGGTATGGCTTTCTCGCGCCGGCGGGCACGCCGGCCGAGGTGACGAACCGGTTGGCGGAAAACATCGCCCGCATTCTCGCCCTGCCGGACGTGAAGGAAAAGTTCGACGGCGCCTTCCTCGATGTCATGCCGCAGGGCAGCGTCGAGATGGCACGCTTTCTCGACGAGGAAGTACGCCAGTGGAAGGCCGTCGCGGTCCAGACCGGCATCTCGCTGGATTGAGGTTCGCCTCTTCGCCTGAGGGCTGAATCCGGCTCACTGTTGCCAGCATCCGTGTTGGCGTCACAAGACGGGCCAAGATGATTGGTCTCTTGGCAGATTGCCATCGGGGTCGTGAACGGCGACGGAATCGTCTTTTATAAGATTCGCGTTGAAGATGACCAGGTTGGTACCGTCAGGGTGCCGCAAAGATGGAAACAGCAGGCCCCGATATCCCGCTTTAATGACAATATCTGCCAAGTGCCACGATGGTGGAACCTGGTGGTCGATCCGCGCAATTTTTCGCCATTCGCAGTCCCATTTGGACCACTCCTTTGCCCATATGTCTGGATCAAAGCTCGCTGACAGATCCACTGTTTGCTCAAGAGCAATGATGTAACCAGCAAGCGTCGCTGGACGCGTGACCCAGGGCGATTGAACCTGCCGCCATCGAGCGCGGCGCCCGCGCCGCTTGTCGGCACGAATGCCCACCTGGGTGTCAGATAGCGGTAAAAGACTTCATCCGGCCCAAGCCGGATGATTTTCATCCACGCGCTCCGTTTTCCAAATCGCGTAGATAGCTCAATACAGCTTCCGTATGTCCTGCGACGACAAGTTCGGCTGCCGTCTTATGTCCGTAGTCGCCTATCGGCTCGTTTCGAAACCAGAAGATCGCTTTGTCTACGTCACCAATGAGCGTGGCAGCGGCCGCAATCACTCTGACCATTTCCCGAAGCCTTCCCTGGAGGCGTTCTGAACTTGGATTGCGCAACGTATTTCGATGTACGCCAGTCAATTCGGCCAGATTCGTCACTTGGACGCCAAGAGCTTTGGAGAATCGTTTGGGGGATATGTAGGGCGTTCGAGGTTCCTGGAGGCTCTGAACGAATCCGGACACTATCGTAGCTTGGGCACGAGTTGGAGCCATGACATACCTCGCTGTACCAATGCACAACATATGCCACGCTTGAGCATATCAAGTGCCCAGAGACCCGGTTTGGTTCCCCCGGGTATTGATTGCGCCGGGTCGTGGCAAGAGCGGTGGCTTCCGCGTGGTGACCTACTTTGGCGGGGATGACCTGCCGGTGTTTCTGCTGAACGTCTTCAAGAAGGGCGATCGGGTCAATCTGAGCAAGGCGGAGATCAACGCCTTGCGCGAGCAGCTTTCGCATCTCGCGCGTGACTGCCGTGAAGGAGTGAGGAGACATGTCAAAGGCAGGTAAGCGGATCCTCTCGAGCGTCCGAAAGGCGCGGCCCTTCGCGCGCGGCGAGACCGACAAGGGATTCGTGGTGCATGTGCCGGACGAGGTGAATGTGCGCGCCATCCGCAAGCGGCTCACGCTCACCCGTCTCGAGTTCGCCAATCGTTTCGGCTTCTTGCCGGACGCGGTGAAGGAATGGGAAACCGGACGGCGGACGCCGGACCGCTCCGCTCGTGTCGTGCTGAAGATTGTCGAGCACGAGCCTGAGGCAGTGAGGCGAGCGCTCGCGGCCTAGTGAGACCCTGACGCCCTCCGGAGCTCCGCAGGAGCGAAGGAGGGTCAACCCCACAGCCGCTTGCTCGCGATCGCAGCGCCGTCGCGCATCGCCTCGAGCTTGGCCCACACCACGTCCTCGGACACCTGGGTGTCGCCGACGATGGTGCCGAAGCCGCAGTCGGTGCCGGCCATGACGCGCTCGCGGTCGCCGACGGCGCGCACGGCGCGCTCCAGCCGCTCGGCGATCACCTCAGGGTGCTCCACGTAGTTGTGCGTCGATTCGACCACGCCGCAGACCAGGGTCATGCGGTCGGGCAGCTTCTGGGTGCGGAAGGCGTCGACCTCGTGGCTGTGACGCGGATTGGCGAAGGGCAGGCAGAGCGCACCCGCCTTCACCTGGTAGCAGACCGGCAGCACGTCGGGCGCCGGCACGTCGTTGACGTGCGGGCTGTCGCGGTTGCCCCAGCAGGCGTGGAAGCGCACCCGATCGGGCGGGATGTCGGCCAGGGCCTCGTTCAGCGCGGCGACGTGCATCTCCATCGCCGCGATGAACTTCGGCAGCGGCTCGTCCTGGAAATAGCCGGCGCGTTCGATGCCGAGGTCGGGCGAGTCGATCTGCAGCACGTGGCCTTGCGCCACGATGAACTCGTATTCGACCTTGAGCTCGCGGGCGAGGGCGAAGACGTAGGCCTCGTGGCTGTCATAGTGCTGGTTCTGCAGCGAGCAGGCGGCGAAGC
This sequence comes from Reyranella sp., assembly GCA_021732285.1. GTDB lineage: Bacteria > Pseudomonadota > Alphaproteobacteria > Reyranellales > Reyranellaceae > Reyranella. The sequence goes on from JAKFVH010000230.1 coordinate 4,652, forward strand.
CGGGCGAGACGGCGGTGACGAAGGTTTCGGCGAAGCGCTTCGTCTGGCGTTTCAGCGCGCGGGTAAAGGCGTCGAGCTCGGATCTGGCGCCGTCCAGGCTCTCGTAGCGCACCGGGCCGATCGCCGCCGGGAAGCCGTAGACGTTGAGCCGGCGCACGCCGCGCGCCTGGTAGTTCTTCCACCACGTGGGAAACTGCTGCATGTCGAGGATCGGCCGGCGCTTCGACTGGCCGCCAAAGCCCGACATGCGGCCGGTGATGTAGCCGAAGAAGGTCGAGCGCGGCATCTCGCCGTCGTTGCCGACATCGACGCCGCAGTCGAGTTGGCGCCGCACGATGTAATCCATCGCCTCGTCGGTCAGCGCCGCGATCCGCGCGGCATCGACCGGCTTGCCTTCGGCCTCGGCCACCAGCAGGTCGGCCAAAAGGTCCGGCCGCGGCAGGCTGCCCATGTGGGTGGTCAGGATGTGATCCGTGCTGCGTTTCATGCTCTCGGCCTCCGGTCTCTTCAGAGGCTACGTCCGGCACTGTCGATGATGCAATCTGCCGGAATCGGAAGTCGATTCCGCCGGGACGACGGATGTGGCTCGAGGTGTTTGATGGTGTGGAGCGGAGATGCGACGCGTTGAGTGCCCCGCCACCTTCTAAGCCTGCACAAGCGCCACCTAAGAATCAATGGGTTTGTCTTCGCCCGCCGCCGCGTGTTTCCTCCGCGCCACGGAGGACAGGCGAATGCAGGGATCCCTGGGCGAGAAGATCGGTGAAGGCGTTTGCGCGGATGTCCATGCCTGGGCGCCCGGTCAGGTCGTAAAACTGTTCAAGTCAGGCCATTCGCGGCGGCTGAGCTGGCACGAGGTGCGCATGACCCACGCCGTCTTCGCCGCCGGCGGCCCGGCGCCGGAGGTGCTGGGCCTGGTGACTTTGGAAGACCGCTTCGGCTTCGTGCTGCCGCGCCACGACGGACCGACCCTGCTGCAGCTCTTGCGGACCGGCGCCACGACGCGCGAGGAGGCGGGCGCGATCCTCGCCGACCTCTGCCGCGCCGTCCACAAGACGCCGCCGCCATCGGACGTGCCCACCCTCCGAGACTGGGTGAGTGCCTGGTTGCAGTCCTCCAGCGGCAGGCTTCCGCAGCACATCGCCAGCGGCATCCTCGCCCTGATCGAGCGCCTGTCGCCGGGCGGCGACGAGCTTAGCCATGGCGACCTTCACCCCGGCAACGTGATCATGACGGCGGAGGGTCCGAGACTCGTCGACTGGACCAGCGCGGTCCGCGGGCCCGCCGCCTACGATCTCGGCTTCAGCCAGATCAACCTGACCGAATTCGCCCCGGACGTCGCCGACGATCCGGAGCGGCCGCGCGCGGTCTATGCGGCCCTGCAGTCCGAGTATGCGCGGCTGGCCGGCATCTCCCCCGCGGCGCTGACGGCGGCGATCGAGTCCTACCTGCCCATCGTCCGCGTCCTGTTCCTCATCGGGGGCGCGTTCCCTGCCCACCGGGAGCGGCTGCTCCAGCGCATCGAAGCGGCCCTCAAATTCCGCGACGCAACGACATGAGGCGATGGGCCAGGAACGGCCCCTTCCGCCGCCTCACAAGACGGATGTAGCCTGTCCCCGCAGGGCGTCCAGTTGGTTGCATGTCCGCGCCCTCGCTCAAAAAACAAAACTGAGGAGGGAGCATCATGAAATTTCCCCGCCGTACCTTCGTGCATCTGGCTGCGGGTGCTGTTGCGTTGCCGGCCGCGCCCCACGTGGCGCGGGCGCAAGCCTATCCGTCACGGCAGCCGGTCCGCATCGTCGTCGGCTTTCCTCCCGGCGGGGCGACCGACATCATGGCGCGCCTGATGGGTGATTGGCTGACGGAGCGCCTCGGCCAGCAATTCCTCATTGAGAACAAGCCCGGCGCCAGCGGCAACATCGGAATCGAGATCGTCGCCAAGGCACCTCCGGATGGCTACACCCTGCTGACAGTCGTGACCCCGGTCGCGATCAATCCCGCGCTCTTCACCAATCTGCCTTTCGACTTCATGCGGGACATCGCGCCGGTCATCTACCTCGCGCGGCTGGCCTACGTCGTCGTGGTGAATCCGTCGGTCCCCGCCGCGACGCTCCCCGAGCTCATCGCCTATGCCAAGGCCAACCCGGGCAAGATCAACTACGGGTCGGCCGGCGCCGGTACGCCGCAAAACATCACGTGCGAGCTCTTCAAGATGATGAGCGGGGTGAATCTGGTCCACGTCCCGTACAAGGGCGGCGCGCCTGCGGTCGCCGATCTGGTCGCTGGCCACGTGCAGGTGATTTTCGCTCCGGTGTCGGAAGCGATCCCACACATCAAGGCCGGCAAGCTGCGCGCGCTCGCGGTGACGCCCGCGAAGCGTTTGGACGTGTTTCCGGACGTTCCATCGGTGGGAGAATTCTTGCCCGGCTATGAGGCCACCGGTTTTGCCGGAATCGGCGTGCCCAAGGCCACCCCGGCCGCGATCATCGATATGCTGAACAAGGAGCTCAACGCCGGCCTCACCGATCCCAAGATCAAGGCCCGGATCGAAGAGCTGGGCGGCACGGTGGTTGGCGGCACACCTGCGGAATTCGAAAAGATCATCTCGGATGCCACCGAAAAGTGGGCGAAGGTGATCAAGTTCGCGGGCATCAAGGCTGAGTAGGGCCGGTCGCCATCATGAAAGACAACAGCATATGGCGGGCGGTGCGCGAGGGGCGGGCCGCGCTGGGGACCGGGCTAAAAGAGTTCGCCTCGCGCGGGGTGCCGTGGATCATCGAGGCCTCGGGCTTCGATTACTGCATGATCGACCACGAGCACGGCGCCTTCGACCTCGAGACGATCGCCGATCTCGCCGGCTGGTTCCAGGCCACCGACGTCTCGGCGATCGTGCGGATCCACAAATTTTTCACCTACATGATCCCGGTGATCCTCGATCAGGGGATCATGGGCGTGCAGGTCTCGGAGGTCGACAATGTCGACGAGGCGCGCGCGATCGTCGCCCAGGCAAAATATCCGCCGATCGGCAATCGCGGCATCTCGGGGCAGGGGATGCACACCGGCTACAGGAGTTACGGCGCCCGCCACGCGACCGAGTATGCGCCGTGGGCCAACGCCAACACCATCGTCTGCGTGTCGATCGAATCGCTCGAGGGCCTCGCGAATGTCGAGGCGATCGCGGCCGTCGAGGGCATCGACATGATCGCCTATGGCCACTCGGACCTCAGCGCGCGGCTTGGCGTCCATCTCCAGCTCGAGCACCCGACGTTCAAGGCCGCCGTGCGCCGGATCGCGGAGGCCTGCAACGCGCATGGGAAACTTGCCCGAGGGTCGGCGGAAACCGAGGCGCAGATCGAGGAGTACTGGCGGCTCGGCTGCAAGGTGCTGAACCTGCCCGGCACCGACGTCAGCACCTATCTCGATGGCCTCAAGGCGCGCGCCAGCCGCGCCCATGCGCGGCTGAAAGCCATCGGTGTGCCGACGTGACGACCTGACGGAGGTGAGGATGCGACTGCGGGGCAAGGTGGCGCTGCTGACCGGCGCGGCGGCGGCGATCAAGGGCGAGCTTTTGGGCTTCGGCGGCGCGGCGGCGCATCTGTTCGTGCGCGAAGGCGCCAAGGTGGTGCTGACCGATATCCGCGACGAGCTGGGCGAGCGCGCGGCTGCGGCGCTCAGCGCCGAGGGGCATGACGCGCGTTACCTGCACCTCGACGTGACATCGGAACGGAACTGGGCCGAGGTCGTGGATGCGGTGATGGCGGCGCACGGACGGCTCGACATCCTGTTCAACAATGCCGGTGTCGGCTTTCCCGGCAAGGTCGAGGACATCACGGTGGAGATCTGGGAACACGAGCTCGGCGTTCATGCCAAGGGCGTCTTCCTCGGCACTCGCACGGCGATCCCGGCCATGCGCAAGGGCGGCGGCGGGTCGATCATCAATACGTCCTCGGTCATGGGCATCGTCGGCAGCCCCACGTCACCCGCCTATTCTGCCGCCAAGGGCGCCATCACGATCTTCACCAAGTCGGCGGCGCTGCAGTATGCGAAGGAGAATATCCGCATCAACTCGGTGCATCCGGGCTATGCCGATACGCCGCTGACCGAGAAGCGCTTCAGCGATCCGGCCGTGCGCCAGGCGCTGATCGATCGCACGCCGATGGGGCGGCTCGGCACCGCCCTGGATATCGCCAATGGCGTGCTGTTCCTGGCGTCCGACGAGGCCTCCTGGGTCACCGGCTCGGAACTGGTGATCGATGGCGGCATGACGGCCCAGTAGGCGCCGGGATGAGCTTCGCGATGACCATCACCATCACCGCCTTTGAACGGTCCCCCGATGGCGGCAAGGGACTGGCGCGCGATACGCGCGTTCGCTGGGCGCCTGAAGAAGTGGGCCAGCCCTACGAGGTTCGGCTTGTTTCGTTTCGCGCGATGAAGGAACCGGCTCATCTGGCGCTCCATCCTTTCGGCCAGATTCCGACCTATGAGGAAGGCGATCTCGCCCGTTCGAGACAGGAGCGATCGTGTTCCATGTCGCCCAGCGCCGTACAGGCCTGCTGCCCGACGATGCCAATGCCCGGGCGCGGGCGGTCATGTGGATGTTTGCTGCGCTCAACACGGTGGAGCCGCCGATCCTTGAACTCGCAACCGCCGGGATCCTGGAGGGCGACAGGCCCTGGACCAAGGAGCGCCTGCCTCTGGTCGAGGATCGCGTCCGCAACCGGCTGCATCAACTTTCCGATCGCCTGGGCGACGCCGACTGGCTCGACGGTGGGTTCAGCGCGGGCGGCCTGATGATGGTGTCGGTGCTTTTCAGGCTGAAATCGTCGGGCATCCTGAACGGATTCCCGAACCTGTCCGGCTACCTCGCCCGCGGCGAAGCGCGGCCCGTCTACAGGCGGGCTTTCGATGCTCAGGCGGCGATCAACACTCGACCCTAGTAGGCCGAAAACCCGCCTTCGGCCGGGATCGCGGCGCCGTTCACCATGCGCGATTCGTCGGAGGCGAGGAACAGCGCGACATTGGCGATGTCCTCCGGCTGGCCGACGGCGAACGGGTATTGTCCGGCGATGTTGTCGATGCCGCCGAAGCGGATCTGGTTGCCTTCGGTAAAGCGACTCCGGACCCGTTCCGTCAGCACGACTCCGGGGCAGATGGCGTTGACGCGGATGCCCTTGGGCGAGTAGGCGCCCGCCAAGGCCTGGGTGAAGGAGATCAGCCCGCCCTTGGCCATGACGTAGACATGCGCGATGTGGTTGCCGCGCAAGGCCACCACCGACGAGAAATTGACCACGCTGCCCTTGCCCTGCTCGAGCATCACGGGGATGACGTGCCGGCAGCACAGGAACGGTCCCTTCATGTCGAGGTTGATGGTCTTGTCCCAGACCGACGGATCGACTTCGGTCACCGGCTTGTCCTCGCGCAGGGAGCCACCGGCGCAATTCAGGAGGACGTCGATGCGGCCGAAAGCGTCTCTGGCCTGCTGCACCATCTGCTTGACGCTGTCTTCGTCGGTCACGTCCGTCTTCACGAAGCGGGCACCGGCGCCAGCCTCGCGCGCGGACGACTCGCCCAGTGTCGCGTCGATCTCCGCCACGACGACCTTGGCGCCCTCGGCGACGAACAACCTGGCCGACGCCCGGCCGATGCCGGACCCCGCGCCGGTGATCACCGCGACCTTGCCCGCGAGACGATTCATGTGCTCCTCACCACTTGTAGACTTGTTGCAACGTTCCTCCCATGAGCGCCGCCTTGTCGCTCTCGGACAAGCGCTTGGTTTCGCGGAACGGTGCCACGCCCTGCTCATAGGTCAGCATGCCGATCGTCCGCGTCCAGTCGGTGCCCCACATGCAGCGCTCCAGCCCGAACGCATCGATGATCTTGAGCACCGGCTCCCAGATATCGTCGTAGGGGAACGGCCGGTGCGACATCGTGCAGGCGCCGCTCACCTTCACCCGGACGTTTCGATACTTGGCGAGATCGAGCAGCTTCGGCAGGTCAGCCCAGACGTCGGCGGGCACCGGCTGCTTGAACGGCTGCAGCAGGCCGAGATGGTCGATCACGATGACCGTATCGGGGTGTCGTTGGATGTGCGGCAGGCCTTTGTCCAAAATACCCCAGCACAGGAGATTGACCGGCAAGCCATGCCTCGCGGCGGCGGCGAAGGCGCGCTGCAGGCCGGGATGGTCGGCGTCCATCGGCAGGCCCTTGCCCATGCGGACGCGGATGCCGCGCGCGCCTGGCGTCTTCGCCCACCGCGCCACCACATCGGCGATCGCGGGATCGGTCGCGTCGACCGGCGTCACCACCCGAAACTTGTCCGGATAGGCGTTGTAGACTTCCAGCGCGTAGCTCGGATCGTATTCGTAGGCGCTGAACGACGACACCATGATCGCGCCGTCGACACCGACGCTCTGCATCGCAGCGACCATTTCCTCGCCTGTTGCGGAGTCGAGGCCGTGCGAGGGACCGGCCCACGGCCGGCCTGGATGATTTTTATCGAAGGGATGAACCTGGACGTCGATGATGGGCATGGCTTACTCCGCGGCTTGGCGGTCCCGACTGTAGCGGCTTGTGATGGGGCGCAGGCCGAGGTTTTCCCGCAAGGTCCTGCCCTCATACTCGGTGCGGAACAGCCCGCGGCGCTGCAGCTCGGGAACGACCATCTCGACGAAATCCTCGCCGCCGCCGGGCAGGGTGGCCGGCGTGATGTTGAAGCCATCGCACGCCGATGCCTCGAACCACTCCTGCATGGTATCGGCGATGTCGGCGGGCGTACCGATGCGTGCGGAGCCGGTGAGACCGGCACGCAGGTAGAGCTCGCGGATCGTGGGCTTCTCGCGTCGCACGCGCTCGACGAGGAGCGCGCTCAGGCTGCGCATCTCGTGGCTGCCCAGTGCGCCCTCGGGCACCGGAGCGTCCAGCGGATAGCCCGACAGGTCGCCGAACGAGCTGTAGAGCGCGCCGAGGCCGGCCAGCGGGTCGATCAAGGCCTGCAGTTCGTCGTACTTCGCCTGCGCTTCGGCGCGCGTGGCTCCGACGACCGGACAAAGCGCCGGCATGATCTTCAGATCGTCGGGCTCACGGCCGTACTTCGCCATCCGGCCCTTCACGTCGGCGTAGTAGGCGCGCGCCCCCTCGAGCGAGCCGCTGATGGCGTAGATGACCTCGGCAGTCGCCGCACCCAGCTCGCGCCCTTGCTCCGAGGCGCCCGCCTGCACGATCACGGGATGGCCCTGCGGCATGCCCGCGACGTTCAACGGACCGCGCACCTTGAAGAACCGCCCCTGGTGGTCCAGCACGTGCATCTTCGCTTCGTCGAAATACCGGCCGGCCGCCTTGTCGAGCACAAGGGCGCCGTCGTCCCAGCTGTCCCACAGCCCCTTGACCACCTCGACGAACTCGGCGGAGCGGGCGTAGCGCGTGTCGTAGTCGAGCGTCGTCTCCAGCCCGAAGTTTTTAGCTTCGAGCTCCGACCAGGACGCCACCACGTTCCAGCCGGCGCGACCCTTGCTTATGAGGTCCAAGGTGGCGAACTTGCGCGCGAGGTTGTACGGCTCGTTGTAGGTGGTGGAGGCCGTCGTCACCAAACCGACATGCCTCGTCACCATGGCCAGGGCCGGCAGCAAGGTCATCGGTTCGAGCTCGACCATGTCGCGGCCGGTGCGGGCGAGCGAGCCGCGCGGCGTGTCGCCTTGGCGAATGCCGGCGCCGTCGGCGAAGAAGATCATGTCGAGCTTGCCGCGCTCGGCCGTCTGGGCGCTCCGCACATAATGCTCGACGTGCAGCGTGCCGTCGGCCGGCACGTCGGGATGGCGCCAGGCGGCCGGGTGATAGCCGTGGCCGCGTATCGACAGACCGAGCCGCATCTTGCGTGCCGTCATCGTTGCGTCTCCCCGGCTCAGCGCCCCGCGAACCACAGCTTCGGATCGGCCGCCCGCACGCGCGCTTCCGGTAGCCCGAGTTCGCGGCGGACAATGTTGGTGCCTTCGACCAGGGCCACGCACTTGTAGAAGGCGATGCGCCGCGACAAGCCCTCGCGGCCGAAGCCGCAATCGGTGCTGATGACGAGCTGCTCCTTGGGGATGTATTCCAGCGCCTTGCGGATCAGCGCCGCCACGTGCTCGGCAGGCTCGACCACCGTGTTGCAATGGTTGACCACGCCGATGGCGATCTTCTTGTCGGTCTTGATGTGCTTGAAGAGAGGCAGGTCCTGCCCATCGGAGCTTGCGCACTCGATGGTCAGGACATCGCAATTGAGGCGCAGCAGCCAGGGCAGGGCGCGTTCGTAGCTCGGCACTTTCCAGTGCACGCGCTGTTGATTGGGGTTGCCCCAACAGGTGTGCACCCAGATCTCGGCGTTGACGCCGGCGAGCTGGCGATTGAAGGCGTCGGTCTGGAATTCCAGATCGGCGTCGGTCGTGTCTCCTTGCAGCGCGCGGCTGTGGTGCGGCGGTTCCTCGACCTGGATCAGCGGACAGCCGGCATCGGCGAGGTCGCGGAACTCCGCGTTCATGATGTCGCAGAGATCCATGATCATCGCCTTGTCGTCTTCGTAGAACTCGTTCCACAACATCGACGCCAGGGCGGGGGCGCAGATGGCGCCGAACTTCAGCGGCCGGTCCGTCAGGCGCTGCGCCACCTTCCAGAGCTCGGTGTATTCCAGCGGGCCGCGCGTCAGCTTCTCGCGCACCACGCCGGGCTGATAGGCCTCCTGGACCTCCCACAAGATCTTGCCCGGCCGCAGGCCGTGGCGCGACATCCAGCCGCGCGAGGTGTCGCGGTGGCCGCGAATGCCGTCGATCCGTTCGATCGGATAGAAGAACCACGACTTGCCGCCCACGGTGAGATCGAAGCGGCTGTCGCCGTCCGTCACGATATCGAGGCCGGCCGCTTCCTGTTCGGCGATGATGCTGGCGACCGCGTCGAGGTACTGTTCGCGGAACAGCGAATCGCCGAGCGCCGACTTGAACGATCGGCCGGCGAGGCTGCGATCGAACCACAGGGGGCGCGGATAGGAGCCGGTGACGGTCGTGGGCAGGATCATATCGCGCGTGACCGTGAGCACGGGTGACCTCCTGAGTGTGGAAGCGAATGATAGCGCGGTCGTCAGGCCGGCGTCTTCTTCATCAGGGACGAGCGTTTGCAATGGGCCACCAGCGCGCCGTCCTGGTTGAAGGCGCGGTGGGCGAAGATGACGATGCCATCGCCCGGCCGGGACTTGCTCTCGCGCATCTCCAGCACTTCCGATTCCACCCGCACGGTGTCGCCGTGGAACAGCGGCTTGGGAAAGCGCACCTCGTCCCAGCCGAGGTTGGCTACGGCGGTGCCCAGCACGGTGTCGCCGACCGAGATGCCCACCATCAGGGAGAGCGTGAAGCAGCTGTTGACCAGCCGCTGGCCGAACTCGGTCTCGTTGCGGCAGTACTCCTCGTCGAGATGCAGGTAGGAGGGGTTGTGCGTCACCGCGCTGAACCAGACGTTGTCGGCCTCGGTGATCGTGCGGCGGATCGGGTGCTTGAACACCTGACCGACATGGAACTGGTCGTAATACAGACCGGGCATGCGTTCCTCCCTCTATGACGTGCCGTCGGATGCCAGTTCCTGGCGCAGGCCGGGCTTGTGGATCTTGCCGGTCGGTGTGCGCGGGAAGTCGACCGCTGCGCGAAAGGCGAGTCGTGTCGGCACCTTGTAGCTCGCCAGCCGCTCGCGGCAGAAGGTCGTGATCGCGGCGGCGTCGGGCGCGGCGTCGGCGCGCAGCTCGACGGCGGCGGCGACGATCTCGCCCCTCAGCCGATCCGGCACGCCGACGACGTGCGCCTGTACGATGTCGGGATGTTGCAGCAGCACATGCTCGACCTCGAGCGGCGCGACATTGACGCCACCGGTCTTGATCATCTCCGTCAGCCGGCCGCGGAAGCGCACCCGGCCATCCGGCTCGATCGAGCCGAGATCGCCGGTGAGGAACCAGCCGTTATCGAACGCCTCGGCGTCGAGCTCGGGCGCGCGGAAGTAGCCCGGCGTGGTGTAGCCGCGCACCGCCAGCTCGCCGATCTCGCCCGGCGGCAACGGCGCCCGGGTCGCAGGATCGACGGCGCGGATGGTCATGCCCGGCAGCGGCAGGCCTTGCGTGGCCAGCCTGAGCGGCAGCGGGTCGTGCGCGTCGGTGACGGCGCAGTTGCCGTAGGTCTCGGTCGAGCCGTAGACGGTGCAGAGTTCGGCGGCTCCCAGCGCCTGGATGGTGAGCGTGATGTCCTCCGGCGGGCCGATGGTGAGGCCGGTGCGCATCGCGCCCAGCCGGCGCCCGGGATGATCGGGATGCTCCAGCAGGGCGCGCGCCATGTTGGCCATACCGTAGTACACGCTGCAGCGCTCGCGCTCGATCAAAGCCAGCGCTGCGCCCGGCTCGAACGCCTCCTGCAGCACCATGCAGCCGCCATGGGTCATGATCGCGGGCATGGCGTTGGCCGAGCCGAACGACCAGAACAGCGGCACCGCCAGCCACAGCCGATCCCCGGCCGTGAGATGCTGCCGCTCGCCGATGTCGAAGCCGTTGGCCAGCAAGGGCCCGTGCGCCAGGGTCACGCCCTTGGGCGCTGCGGTGGAGCCCGAGGTGTAGAGGATGAAGCAGATGTCGTCCGGTGTGACGGCAGCCTGCGCCTTCTCCAGCGCATCGACGCCGGCGCCGCGCGCCAGGAACTCTATCGGGGCGAAGGCGCCGGGCGTGGCATCGCGGTCGAGGACGACGACCGTGCGCAACTCTGGCAGCGCTGCGCTTTGCAAGGCCCCGGGCGGGCAGCGTGCCAGCTCCGGGCACAGCTCGCCCAGCGCCTGCAGGAAATGCCGATCGCGGAACGTGCTCAGCATGATCAGAGCCCGGGCGCCGGAATGTCTTAGCGCATAGGCGAGCTCGCGCGGGGTGCTGAAGGTGCTGATGGCCGTCGTCGGCGCGCCGAGCTTAACGGCGGCACAAGCGGCCACCACCCACTCGCTGCGGTTCGAGCACAGCAGTGCCACGCGATCGCCGCGGCCGATCCCGAGAGCGAGCAGGGCGCAGGCGAAGCCGTCGGTCCTGGCCTTGAGCGCAGCGAAATCGAGACGCTCGACGCCGCTGACCAAGGCCGGCGCCTGCGGCGTCGCCGCCGCCAGCTCGTCCAGAAGATCGCCGAGGGTGCGGCTCTGCGGCCGGGTCGTCGTCATCAATACCGTGGCTGGCGCTTTTCGCGGAACGCGGCAATGCCCTCGGCAAAATCCGGACTGGCGCGCACCGCATCGCCCAGCTCCTGCTCCAGAGCCTCGCGGGTCAGCGCGTGATCGGCAATAGTGCCGCTGATCTGGCGCTTCACCGCCTGCACCGCCGAGGGGCTGTTGGCTGCGATCATCGCCGCCGTCTCCAGCGCCCAGTCCATCAGCTGCTCCGGCGGCAGCACGCGATTGACCAGGCCCAGCGTCGCCGCCTGCCCGGCATCGATCAGCCGTGCCGTCAGCAGCAGGTCCATGGCGTGGACATGGCCGATCTGCTGCACCAGCTTGATGGCGGCGCCGCCGAACGGGTAGATCGACCACTTCACCTCGGTCAGGCCGAAGCGTGCCTTCGGCACCGCGGCGCGGATGTCGCTGGCCAGCAGCAGCTCGACGCCGCCGCCGATGCAGTCGCCGTTCACCGCGGCGACGATCGGCTTTTTGTAGGCGTCGGTCTTGAGCAGGGCGTGGCTGACCATGCGGGCCATCTCCGGCCCGGCCGACAGATCGCCGCCGACATCGGCGCCGACCGAGAAGGCGCGCTCGCCTGCGCCGGTGACGACGATGCAGCGGCTGTCGTCGCGCTCCAGCTCGTCCCACAGGCGGCCGAGCTCGGCCAGCATCGGCCGCGTCATGGCGTTCATCTTCGGCGGGTTGTCGATGGTGATCAGCGCGACATGCCGGGCCGGCCGGCTGAGGTGGATGTGCGTCATGCGGGCTCCAGCTCGACCACGATCTTGCCGTGCGCCTGGCGGTCGGTCAGCAGGCGGATCCCCTCGACCGCGCGCTCCAGCGGCAGGCGATGGGTAATGCAGGGTTTCAGCTTGCCTTCGCCATGCCAGCGCAGCAGCTCGGCGACCGACCGTGCGAGCTTGTCCGGTGCGTGCCAGCGGAAATAGCGCAGGGACGAGCCCAGCGCGGAACGATGCTTCACCAGCAGACGATTGGCCGGGATCTGCGGCACGCCGCCGACGAAGCCGACCAGCAGGATGCGCCCGCCCCAGCCGAGTGCCGACAGCGCCGCATCGAACAGCCCGCCGCCGACGGGATCGAAACAGACATCGGCGCCTTTGTCTCCGGTCAGCGCCATCACCCGCTCGGTCAGCTTCTCGCTGGTGTAGTTCACCGTGGCGTCGGCGCCGTGCGCCGTGGCCACGGCCAGCTTCTCGGCTGTGCTGGCGGCGGCGATGACGCGGGCGCCCATGGCCTTGCCGATCTCCACCGCGGTCAGGCCGACGCCGCCCGCGGCGCCCAGCACCAGCAGCGTCTCGCCCGGTTCCAGCCGGCCCTGCCAGCGCAACGCCACATGGCTGGAAATGTAGGCGATCGGGAAGGCGCCAGCCTCGGCGAAGCTCAGGGCCTCGGGAATGACGTAGGTCTCCGCGGCCGGCGCCACGGCATACTCGGCCAGGCCGCCATAGGCCAGGATCGCCATCACCCGATCACCGGGCTTCAGCCCCTGCACGTCAGGTCCGCAGGCTTCGATCACGCCGGCGGTCTCCAGCCCCGGGCTGAACGGCAGCTCCGGCTTGGTCTGGTAGCGCCCGGCCACCATGATGGCGTCGGCGTAGTTGACCGCCGTCGCCTTCACCCGGATCAGCACCTCGTCGCGACCGGGTCGCGGCACCGGTGCCTCGCCGACCTGCAATTGCTCGATGCCGCCCCATTGGCGGCAGATCAACGCGCGCATGCTAGCCGCTCCTCAGCTGGCCCCGATGATGGCGGCCGGCAGGCAGCCAAGGCAAGGCGATCTCTGCATCTGCGGAATTTCACTGATATCTGCAGTCTTGGCCGGGAATTCGCGGCTGTATGATCGCCGGCAACAGGGAGGCATGCATGGAAGAGGTGCTGCTGGTCGAGACGCGGGGGGCGCTGCGGCTTCTGACCTTGAACCGCCCGAAGAAGCTGAACGCGCTCAATGCCGATCTGATAGGGGCGCTGACCGATGCGTTGCTCGCCGTCCAGCACGACGACTCCGTTGCCGCCGTGATCATCTCGGGCGCCGGACGGGCTTTCTGTCCGGGGATGGACACGTCTTCACCGCGCCTGCTGACGACGGAAAACCGCAAGCACCTGGTGCGGCATGCCGACCAAAGCATCGACCTGTTCAAGCTTTTGGCGCGTATCGACAAGCCGATCATTGCCGCGGTGCACGGCTATGCCCTGGGCGCGGGCTGCAGCCTGGCCTTCGGCAGCGACCTCGTCGTGGCCGCCGAAAGCGCGCGCTTCGGGTTCCCCGAGCTGCGAGCCGGGCTGACCGCTTCCACGGTCACGGCGCATGCCGTGCACGTGATGGGCCGCAAGATCGCCTTCGAACTCTTGATGCTGTGTGAGAACATCACGCCGCAGCGGGCTTATGAGCTGGGTCTGGTGAATCGCGTGGTGGCGGACGACCAGCTCCTGCCGGCGGCTGTGGCGATGGCCGAGATCATCGCCAAGTGGAACCCGGAATTCGTCGGCCAGACCAAGCGCACTTTCCACCGGGCGGCGTCGCTCGATATCGAGCAGGCACTGGAGATGGCGCGCGACGTTTCCGTCATGATGGCGCGCTTGCCTGCAGGTGAGGCCAACTAAGGAGGCAGACATGCTGGAAACGCGGGAAGGTGGATGCCATTGCGGACGTGTGCGGTTTCGCGCCGAGGTCGACCTCGACCATATGTCCAACTGCAGCTGCTCGATCTGCACCAAGAAGGGCATGCTGCACCTGGGCATGGACCTGGCCGCCTTCCAGCTGCTGCGCGGCAAGAGCGCGCTGAAATCCTACACTTTCGGAACCGGCGTCGCGCAGCATACCTTCTGCTCGTACTGCGGCATGCATCCCTTCTACATCCCGCGTTCGCAGCCGCACCGCATCATCGTCAATGCCCGCTGCCTGGATGATATCGACGGGCCCGGCCTGAAGCCCACCCGGTTCTTCGACGGCCGCCACTGGGAGGAGGCGCAACGCCGCCGGATCGCGGAGTACGGCGAGGCGCCGCCAACCGATGCGCACGGCGCCAAGACGTTGCAGGCAATCCTCGATCGGGCGCTGGAGTAGCCGCTCCTGCGGCAGCGATCTTGTACCGTTGTCGGGCGAGAAGGCGATAGGATGAGGCATGTCAGCCCCCTGTCGCCTGTCGATCGCCTGCGCCGCGGCGCTCCTTCTTCTTCTGCCGTCCCTGTCGTGGGCGCAGGACATCAAGCCGCCGATCCGCGGGCTGGTCTCGATGGGCGCCTATCGCTTCGTCGGCTACGGCGGCGATCCGGTCAATACGCTGGAACCGCTCAACGCCAAGCCCGGCATCTTCGGCGGCCTGGTCGTTATCGCGAGCTGGAAGCAGCTGCAGCCCACGCCCGATGCGGAGATCGGCCCCGACAACGTCATCGACCGCGCCCTGGCCGAGGTGCGCGCCTACAATGAGCGCAATCCGCAGAAGCCGATCGCGGTCAAGCTCAGGGTGTGGGGCGGCTTCGAGGCGCCGGACTGGGCCAAGGCGCTGGGCGGCCCGCCGATCGAAACGATCTTCAACGAGAAGCCGCGTAGCGTCGGGCGCTTCTGGAGCCCGGCCTATCGCCAGGCCTGGGCCCGCCTGCAGCAGCAGCTCGCGGCGCGCTTCGATAAGCGGCCGCTGATCCGCGAGGTGGCGGTCACCGGCTGCATGTCCTACACGGCCGAGCCGTTCGTCGTGCCGATGCAGGAGGGTGTGCTGCGGCCATTGCGCGCCGCTGGGTTCACCGACCAGGCCTACAAGGAGTGCCTGAGCCACGCGCTCGCCGACTACGCCCCCTGGCAGCAGTCGCGGCTGGTGCTGTCGGTCAATCCCCTGCGCACCGCGCCGGGACAGGGCGACGGCGATCAGGCTTTCACCGAAGGTCTCATGCGTGACTGCCGCCGGACGATCGGGCGGCGCTGCGTGTTCGACAACCACGACCTCGACACCGACCTGCCGCGGCCGCTCTATCGCATCTACGCCACGATGAAGCGGCTCGGGCCCGAGATCGAGTTCCAGACCTGGCGGACGACGCCGAAAGACTTCGACGGCACGATCAGGCTCGGCGTCTCCTACGGCGCGAGCTCGATCGAGCTCTACCAGGACTATGGCGGGTTCCCGCTGGTGCCGGACGCCAAGCTCAGGGAATGGACGGCGTTGATCGAGGGCAACAGCGGGCGCTGATCACGCCGCCTGCACCTGCGCGCCGGTATCCTCGGCGCTCAGAAAGTCCGTGATCCTGTCAGGCCACGGCCGGATACCGTTCTTCTGCAGCAGGAGGGCGGCCTGGCCGCGATGGCCGGCGGCGTGGGTGGCGACGTGCAGCAGCATTTCGCCGCGCGTCATGCGCGCGGGCCTGCCGTTGGCGAAGGAGAAGGCCAGCGCCTCGTCGACCTCTTCGGGCTTCAGTGCATCGGCATAGTCGGCATACCAGTCCGCCGTCGCGCGGGCGCTGGCCGCCAGCGCGTCGAGGGAGGGCAGCTCGGCCGAGCGCGGCGCGGCGTAGCCGTGCGGTCGCGCCTCGAGATTGTGGCGGAAGATCTCGTCGACGACCTGGATGTGGTCGAGCAGGCGGCGGATCAGGACCTGCTCGTCCGCCGACAGGCGCTCGAAATTCTCGGCAATGACCGCGTTCATGCCGTTGGTCGCCCAGCGCTTCTGGTGAATCAAGGTGCGATAGGGGAGGGTGAACATCGCAAGTGCCTTTCCGTTGCGTGCCGTATATTTGCGAGCTATCACTCGCATTGTCTACTCGCATTGGCAGACGGCGGTTCGATGGCGCGCGCAGTCCCGACAAACCCGCGAAAATCAGCGTCGCAGAAGCGCTCCCAGGTGACGGTCGAGGCGCTGCTCGACGCCACCGCTCGCGTTTTGACCAAAGTGGGATACGACCGTGCCAGCACCAACCGCATCGCCGCGACCGCCGGCGTGAGCGTGGGCTCGCTCTACCAGTACTTCCCCAACAAGGAGGCGTTGGTGGCGGCGCTGGTCGCGCGCCACAACCGCGAAATGCTGGCGCTGCTGAGTGACGCCCTGAAGGAAGTGGCGTCGCTCGACCTCGCGACGGCGATCGCCAAGCTGGTGCGGGCGGCCGTCGACGCCCACCGGGTCGATCCCGCCCTGCATCGCGTGTTCGACGAGCAGGTGCCGCGCATGGGCCAGCTCGCCAAGATCGAAGCGTTGCAGGGGGAGACATACCGGCTGGTCAAGAGCTACCTCGAGAAGCGCCGGAACGAGATCTCGGTCCGCGACCTCGATTCCGCGACCTCCATCCTGGTGACCACCGTCGAGGCCCTGACGCATCAGTTCGTCATCCACAGGCCCGAGGCGCCGGATCGTGACCGCGACCGGTTCATCGACGAGGTCACGCGGCTGGTCGTGGGTTACCTGATGCCGGTCCGGCGATAGCTCTCGACCGGGCAGCCCCGGAGGCGCATTCTTACGGCACTACTCCTGTCGTCGCTGAGCTTGTCGGTACGCGTAAGCGTCTAAAAGACAAACAACCGAGCCTACAGGGAGTCCATCATGAAACGCCGTCAACTGCTTGCGGCCGGTATCGGCGCGCTCGCAGCGCCCGCTGTCGCACGCGCCGATGCCAAGTTTCCCGATCGCACCATCCGCCTCATCGTGCCGTTCCCGGCCGGTGGCGCCACCGACGTCGTCGGCCGCATGTTCGCCGACAAGCTCACCCACCAGCTCGGCCAGACCGTGATCGTCGACAACAAGAGCGGCGCGGCAGGCTCGATCGGCGCGGTGGAGGTGAAGAACGCCAAGCCCGACGGCTACACGCTGCTGGTCGCGACTTCGTCGACGCACGCCATCAATCCCACGGCATACGTCAATCCGCCGTACGACGCGGTCAAGGACTTCACGGCGATCGCCTCGGTCTGCGTCAACCCGCTGGTGTTCTACGCCACCCCGTCGATGCCGGCGACGATGATGGAGCTGGTCGAGCTGATGAAGAAGAATCCCGGCAAGTATTCCTATGGCTCGGCCGGATTCGGCAGCATCGTTCACCTCGCGGCGGAATACCTCAAACGCTCGGTCGGCGGCATGGACGTGCTTCACGTGCCCTACAAGGGCGGCGCCCCGGCCATGCAGGACGTCATGGCCGGCAACGTCGCCTGGTCCTTCGAGACCTTCAGCACGCTGCTGCCGCTGCACCGCGCGGGCAAGCTCAGGATCCTGGCCTTCTGCCATTCAAAGCGCGCCGCGATCGCCCCTGAGATCCCGACGATGAGCGAGGCGGGCGTGAAGGACTACGAGGCCTACACGTTCAACCTCATCCTGGGTCCGGCGGGCATGCCGCAGAGCGTGATCGATCGGCTCGACAAGGCCAGTCGCCTGGCGATGGCCGATCCGGCCACGATCAAGTTCCTGGAAGGCAATGCCGCCATCCCGACGCCGGACACCACGCCCCAGCGCACGGCGCAGTTCATCAAGGACGAGCTCGCCAAGTGGGCGCCGGTCATTCGCGCCGCGGACGTCAAGATCTCCTGACCGCGGCTACTCGGTCTTCCGTCCGTCGCCGAAACGCTCGTCCTTGCCGCGCGCCACGTGGGCGGCGAACGAGGCATAGGCGGCGGCGTTATGGATCGCGTCCTCGGGCGTCTGCAGGTCGTAGCCTGTCTTGCCGAAGGTGGCGTCGGGGCCGGGCGCGACCTTGCCGCTGATCGGCGGATCGTTGGTCGCCCATTCGGGGATGTGCGCGGGATCGGCGCCCGACGCGCCGTCGACGACGTGGGTCGCCTCATGGACGACGATGGCGGCCTGGCAGTTGGGCCCGCGCGTCGGGCTGTTGAAGGCGGGCGAGACCTGGATGTTGCCGCCGGTCGCCTTGACGTAGGCGGCGATGCCGGCGGCCTTGTCGGCCACGGCGGTCGCCGCGGTTATGAGGTCGAACTTGGAAGGATTGAGCACGACGCCCTGGATGGCGCGGAAGTTCGCGCGGATGACGGGCAGGAAGGTCTTGTCGCTGCCCGGCGTGAACACCTTGGTGTTGGGATGCGCCGCATCCTTCTTCGCGGCGTTGAGGATCAGCTTGAAATGCTTGTGGAAGGCGTCCTCGATGAAGGCGAGCGACGGCGCCTGGGCGTAGGTGAGGCCCTTCGATACGCTGAAGATGAATCCCGTGATCGAAGGCTCGACGGCCGTGAGCCAGGTCTGGGCAACGCCCCGCGCGCGCGTTACGTCGGTGAGCGATCCCTTGGCGGCGGCTGCCGGCGT
>JAKFVH010000063.1 GCA_021732285.1 Reyranella sp.
GCCGCTCGCGGGTTTCACTCCTGCGATGCTTCCACCCGCCCGTCCGATCTTGCGCTCGGATGCCCAACCCGTCGCGGCGCCCGTCAAGAGCGACGTGGCCTTTTCCGACAACGGCGTGCGCCTGGCCTTCAATTGAGCTCTGCGGCCAACCGCTGACGATCAGCCGAGCCGGCGGCGCTTCTCCGGCGCGCCGGAATCGTCGCCGCCGAGCACGGCCGAGGCAACGCGATGGACGGCGGGATCGCCCGCCGCCAGCACCGATCCGTCCGAGTTGATGTCGAGCTCGCCGCCCTGCCAGTCAGTGATGAGCCCGCCGGCACCTTTGACCACCGGCACGAGCGCCGCGAAGTCGTAGAGCTTCAGGGAATTCTCGACCACCAGGTCGACATGGCCCGAGGCCAGCAAGCCGTAGGCGTAGCAATCGCCGCCCCAGCGGAAGAGCTTTACCCGTTGCGTCAGCGCCGCGTGGCGCGTCTCCCACTCGCCGGTGAACATGAGCGGCGCGGTCGAATACATGTAGGCGTGGGCAAGGTCCGGGCAGGCACGCACCTGGATCGGCTTGCCGTTGAAGGTCGAACGCTCGCCCAAAACGCCCAGCCAGCGCTCCTTGAGGATCGGCTGGTCGATGACGCCCAGCACCGGTTTGCCGTGGTGCAGGAGCGCAATCAGCGTGCCGAAGATCGGCAGGCCGGTGATGAAGGCCTTGGTGCCGTCGATCGGATCGAGCACCCAGACATAGTCGGCGTCGGTCCGCACGGCGCCGTGCTCCTCGCCGAACACGCCGTGCTGCGGCACGTGTTCGGTGAGCAGCGCGCGCATGGCCGTCTCGGCCTCGCGGTCGGCGATGGTGACGGGACTCGCATCGGTCTTGTCGTCGACCGTGACGGCTGTTCGGAAATAGCGGTTGGCGATCGGCCGCGCCGCGTCGGCGAGGCGCTCAGCCAGAGCGACCAGCTCGGCGGGAACAGCCCCGGCCATGTCGGCGGCCGCGCCCTAGGGCAGCGGCTTGGGTGAATCCGCCATCGTGCGCAAGTAGGCGATCACGTCGGCGCGCTCTTGCTCCTTGGGCAGACCCGCGAAGGCCATCTTGGTGCCCTTCACGTAAGCCGTCGGCTTGAAGACCATGTGGTCGATGTCTTCGTAGGTCCAATCACCGCCCTTGCCCTGCAGCGCCGAGGAGTAGGCAAAGCCCTCGTGGCTCGCCTTCTTGCGGCCGACGATGCCCCACAGGTTGGGGCCGACCTTGTTGGCGCCGCCCTTGTCGGCGGTATGGCAGGTGAAGCACTGCTTCTGGAAGATCGCCTTGCCCGCCTCGACGTTGGCGCCGGCGAGCTTGGGTCCGATCGGCGGCAGCTCCTGCGCGGGGGCTGCAGCGGCAGCCGTCTGCGGCGCCTCGTCGGAGACCGCGAGTGCGGGCTTGTCGAGCTTGTGCGGATGAACCAGGGCGTTGGAGACTTTGCCCACCACCATCGCGAACAGCGCCGAGGCCAGAACGCAGCCCGCAACCGTGTTGAAACTGGCCATAGTCAGATCCCGAAGCGCCCAAAATTCCGGACGTTGCTGTAGCACGCCCTCAGTGCGGCCAGTAGTATCCGATCACGGCCTCGCGCTCGCGCGGCGGAACGTCGCAAGTGCCGGATATTGCGAGGTTTTTCGCTCTTCGGCGCAGAGTCGACGGGCGATTGACGGGACTGATCCGGCGGGCGAAACAAGCCGCCAACAATCGGCAGACGGCGCGCGTTCGGGGGATCGACGAGATGGCAAAGGGGCGGACAACCCGCAGCGACAGGGGCCGCGGCAACAAGGGCGTGGCCAGCAACACCATCGCCTTCCAGGGCGAGGCCGGCGCCAACTCCGACATGGCCTGCCGCTCGGCCTTTCCCTACATGACGACCCTGCCGTGCCCGACCTTCGAGACGGCCATGGCCGCCGTCCAGGCCGGCAAGGCCGAGCTGGCGATGATCCCGGTCGAGAACTCGATCGCCGGCCGCGTCGCCGACCTGCACAGCCTGCTGCCGCACACCAGGCTCAAGATCGTCGCCGAGCATTTCCAGCGCGTCGAGCACTGCCTGGTGGCGCTGCCCGGCGCCACGCTGAAATCGATCAAGACGGTGAAGAGCCACGTCCAGGCGCTGTCGCAGTGCCGCAACTTCCTGAAGAAGCACCGCTTCTCGCCGCTGGTCCATGGCGACACGGCGGGCGCCGCCCGCGAGATCGCCGAGGATGGCGACAAGAGCGTCGGCGCCATCGCTTCCTCGCTGGCCGCCAGGATCTACGATCTGAAGGTGCTGGCGCGCAACATCGAGGACGCCGACCACAACACCACGCGCATGCTGGTGTTCTCGCGCGACGATGCCCAGCCCGACTGGCGCACCGTGCAGTGCATGACCGCCTTCCTGTTCCGGGTGAAGAGCGTGCCGGCCGCGCTCTACAAGGCGCTGGGCGGCTTCGCCACCAACGGCATCAACATCGTCAAGCTCGAGAGCTACCTGTCGGGCGCGCATTTCGAGCAGGCGCAGTTCTATGCCGAGGTCGAGGGCCATCCGGCGCAGCGCGGGCTGCAGCTCGCGCTGGAGGAGCTCGGCTTCTTCTCCGAGGAGTTCAAGCCGCTCGGCACCTTCCCGGCGCATCCGTTCCGCCGCAAGGGCTGGGAAGCGCCGACGCGCCCGGGTACCTGATCGCCATGCCGCAGCAGCCCGTCCGCATCGCTCCCTCCATCCTGTCGGCCGATTTCGCCGCCCTGGGGGCCGAGATCGAGGCGGTCACGGCGGCCGGCGCCGACTGGATTCATGTCGATGTCATGGACAACCACTTCGTGCCCAACCTCACCATTGGCCCGATGGTGGTGAAGGCGCTGCGAGCACACAGCAAGCAGCCGTTCGATTGCCACCTCATGGTCTCGCCGGTCGATCCGCTGGTGCCGGCCTTCGCCGAGGCCGGCGCCGACGTGATCTCCTTCCATCCCGAGGCGGGCCCACACGTCCATCGCACCATCCAGCTCATCAAGAGCCTCGGCAAGAAGGCAGGTTGCGTGCTCAATCCCGTGACGCCGCTGGCCGCCATCGAGAACGTGCTGGGCGATCTCGACCTGGTGCTGGTGATGAGCGTCAATCCGGGCTTCGGCGGCCAGGCCTTCATCGAAAGCCAGCTCGCCAAGATCGCGGCCCTGCGCAAGGCGATCGATGCGCTGGGCAAGCCGATCGACCTCGAGGTCGATGGCGGCGTCAACGCCGAGACTGCCAAACGCTGCATCAAGGCCGGCGCCGACGTGCTGGTGGCCGGTACGGCGGTGTTCTCGGGCGGTCCCGACAAATACGCCAACAACATCAAGGCATTGCGCGCATGAAGGTCACCCAGCAGGCCCTCGCGGTCGCGCGAATCCAGACCGGTCAGGGCGCCGGCGAGGACAAGGCGCGGGTCATGGCCTGGGATCGCCTCAACAGCATGCTCTCGACCCTCGATTCCAAGACGTCGGTGCTGTTGCGCTTCAACGCCATCGTCGTTGCGGCCCTGGCGTATGTCCTGGTCATCGGCCCCACCGAGCCGTTCATGGGCACCAATGCGACCGTCAGGTTGGTGGGCCAGCTGATCGGGCATGCCAGCCTGCTGGCCAGCGTCGTGAGCTGCGGCTTCGCCTTCCCGGTGATCAACGTGCAGTGGGACTTCTTCGGCATGCGGCTCGACCGGCCGGCCGACGGTGAGTCTCCTTTCGACGATGCCGCCCTGGCCCGCATGGGTGACCTCGTCGCCCATCGCACGCGTCTCTATTCCTGGGCGTGGCGGCTCGCCGTTGTCGGCGGAATCGGCTTTGCGATTCTTGTCGGCATCGGCACCCTGCACTGAAAGCAGGAGCGACCATGGCCGATATCATCCTTCATCACTATGCCGCCTCGCCCTTCGCCGAGAAGGTCCGCATCGCTCTCGGCCTGAAACAGGCCGCCTGGAGGTCGGTCGACATTCCCAATGTCATGCCCAAGCCCGAGCTGATGCCGCTGACCGGAGGTTATCGCAAGACGCCGGTGATGCAGATCGGGGCCGATATCTACTGCGACACCCAGCTCATCATGCTGGAGCTCGACAAGCGCCTGCCGGCGCCAGGCCTCTTGCCCAAGGGCCGCGAGGGCGAAGCGCGCGCGATCACCATGTGGATCGACCGCAACATCTTCGGACCGGCCGTCGGCGTGGTCATGAGCCAAATTCCGATCGAGGGCAGGTTCGGCGAGACCTTCAAGAAGGACCGCAGCGAGTTCTCCGGCCGTAATTTCGATCCCGAGCGCTTGCGCGCGGCGTTGCCGATGATGCGTGACCAGACCTATGCCCTCCTGTCCCTGGCCCGGACGATGTTGAGTGACGGCCGCAAGTTCCTGCTGGGCGCAGAGCCCTGCCTGGCCGACTGCGCGCTCTACAATCCCGTGTGGTTCATCCAGAGCCAACTCGGCGACGCGGCTGCGCCGCTCGACCGGCTGCCCGACATCGTCGCCTGGTCGCAGCGCATGAAGGCGCTGGGCGACGGCAAGCGTAGCGACATCAAGGCAAGCGAGGCGCTCGACGTCGCCAAGGCAGCCAAGCCCGCCGCCACCGCCGTCGATGCCCGCGATCCCAGCGGACTTAGGGCCGGCCAGAAGGTCAGCGTCACGCCGGACGATACCGGCAGGGTGCCGGTCGAGGGTGCCCTGGTCGGCCTCACGCCCGATCGCGTCTCGCTCCAGCGCAGCGATCCGCGCGTGGGCGACGTCGTCGTCCACTTCCCGCGCGCGGGTTTCGTCATCGTTCCGCTATAGCGAGATCTCGCCTTTCAGCACCGGCACGCAGCCGCCGCCGACGCTGGCGCGGATGCCGTCAGGGGCGCGCCATGCCGTGCAGGCAAGCAGGCTCGGCCGCCCCATCTCGACGCCCTGGGTGATGTCGTAGCGCGCCTTGTCCGCGGTGCCGAGCGACAGCAGCAGGGCGGCGAGCGGCGTTGCTGCGCTGCCCGTGGCCGCATCCTCGATCGTGCCGGACAGCGGCGCGAACATGCGGGCGCGGAGCCGTGTCGCCTCGGCGCTCTTGCCGTCGTGGGCGTAGAGATAGATCGGCAGGCGGCGCGGTCCGAGGTGCGGGAAGACGTCCCATGCCGCCTTGAAGCGCGCCAGATCGGGCGTCGCGCGTGTCAGCGCCGCGGGCGTGATTTCGGCGACGACGAAGGCATTGCCGACCGATGCCGCGACGGGCCGATGCGCGGCGACGACGACTTCGCTTGGGTCGATGCCGACGCAGCCCGCTAAAAGGTCGGCCGGCATCTCCTGGGCGAGCGACAGCGGCTGCGGGGCGGCGATGGTGACGACGCCGGCATCGCCGGCACGGACCTCGACCAGGCCCGCGATCTCCTCGAAGCGCAGCATCCCGTCGCGGGCGCGGCCCATGCCGGCCAGCACCCAGCCGGTGCCGACATTGGGATGGCCGGCGAACGGCATCTCGGCGGTGCGGTTGAAGATGCGCACGCGCGCGGTGTTCGCCGCATCGGTCGGCGGCAACACGAAGGTCGTCTCGCTGAGATTGAACTCCGCGGCCAGCGACTGCATCTCGCCGTCGCTGAGGCCCTGGGCGTCGGGAAACACCGCCAGCGGATTGCCGCCGAAGCGACGGTCGGTGAAGACGTCGACCGTGACGAAGGAAAACGTGCGCATGTTTGGACTGACAATGGTGTTGGTTAAACGACCTCGACGCCGATCTCGGCGGCGATGCGGCGCAGGCCCACGATCGAGCGCGCGGTGGCGTTGCGCCCATCCTGCGGGCAGTGGGTCTCGATGCTGGCCAGCACCTCCTTCGTCTCGACCCCGCTCAGCAAGCGCTTGAGCTCGGCCGGCCACGGCACGTCGCCGTCGCCCAGCGGCACGGTGCGGCTTGCCGCGAGGTCACGGTCCTTGAGATGGATGGCCGTGGTGAGAGGCGCCAGGACGGCGATGTCGGCATCGCTTGGCCTCTCGCCGGTCGACCAGGCATTGGCAATGTCGACCAGGGGCCGCAGGTAGCGCAGCCTGGGCTGGGTATCCTCCTCGAACTCCTCCTCCTCGCCGGGAGGCGCTTCCTTGGCGGCCTTCACGTCGGCCGCGAAGAAGGCGGCAAGCTCGGCGATATTGCCGACATTGCACACCGGCTCGTTCTCGAGCTGCAGCGTGATGTCGTAGTAGCCGGCAAGGCCCAGCAGCTTGGCGAGATGGCCGGTCAGCCTGCCGAGATCGGCGGGCCGGAAGCCGCCGTAGCGCAGGTAGCTGAAAATCCGCATGTGGGGTGCGCCCAGGATCACCGCGATCTGCATGGCATGCGCCACCCAGTCCTCTTCAGGGCACTGCTTGGGATCGAAGGCGAAGTCGACCTTGCCGCCGCCACTGGTCCATCTGCCGGGAGCCTTCCACTTGAACGCCGGCGACACGAAGGCCGGCACGGTGATCCCGGCCTTTTCCAGCGTCCGGCTGATATGAATGACCTCCTCGGTCTTCATGCTGAGGAGGTTACGCCCGCCCACGGTGCGCATGTCGAGGCGCTGCAGGCCATGTTCGTGGGCAAAAGAGATCATTTCATCCAGAGACGGGCCGATTTCGTCGCCGATGACGGATAGCTGAAGGCGCGGAAGAGTCATGTCGCCAGCCTACTATGGCTCCATAACTTTGGCTAAAGTCGAATGTGCGACCGATGGAGACGGCATGAGCAACGACACGGCGATCTTCGTAGGCGCGAGCGACGCCGACCAGTTCCTCCTCCTGAAATACGCCAATCGGCACGGCCTGATCGCCGGCGCCACCGGGACCGGCAAGACCGTGACCCTGCAGACCATCGCCGAGGGTTTCTCCGCCTACGGCGTGCCGGTCTTCATGGCCGACGTCAAAGGCGACCTGTCGGGCGTCGGCCAGGCCGGCGGTGACAATCCGCGCGCCATCGAGCGGGCCAAGCAGCTCAAGATCGAAGGCTATGCCGGCCGCGCCTTCCCGACGATCTACTGGGACCTGTTCGGCGAGAAGGGCCATCCGGTGCGCACCACCGTGACGGAGATCGGCCCGGTGCTGATGGCCCGCCTGCTGCAGCTCAACGACACGCAGGAAGGCGTTCTAAACATCGTCTTCAAGGTCGCCGACGAGCAGGGCCTGCTGCTGCTCGACTTCAAGGACCTGCAGACCGTGCTGCAATGGACGGCCGAGAACGCAGGCTCGCTCACCACCAAGTACGGCAACGTCAGCAAGCAGTCGATCGGCACCATCCAGCGCGCCCTGCTGACCCTGCAGCAACAGGGCGGCGAGCGCTTCTTCGGCGAGCCCGCGCTCGATCTCAAGGACATGATCGGCCTCGACGCCGCGGGCATGGGCGCCATCAATATCCTGGCCGCCGACCGGCTGATGCAGAGCCCGCGCCTCTACGCCACGTTCCTGCTCTGGCTGCTGTCGGAGCTGTTCGAGGTGATGCCCGAGATCGGCGATCCGGAGAAACCGAAGTTCGTGTTCTTCTTCGACGAGGCGCATCTTTTGTTCGACGATGCGCCCAAGGCGCTTTTGGGCAAGATCGAGCAGGTGGTGCGGCTCATCCGCTCCAAGGGCGTGGGCGTCTACTTCATCACCCAGAACCCGCTCGATATTCCGGAGTCGGTGCTGGGCCAGCTCGGCAACCGCGTGCAGCATGCGTTGCGCGCCTTCACGCCGCGAGATCAGAAGGCGGTGAAGACGGCGGCTGAGACCTTCCGTCCGAACAAGAAGTTCGATGCCCAGACCGCCATCACCGAGCTCGGCGTCGGCGAGGCGCTGGTCTCCTTCCTCGACGCCAAAGGCGTGCCCGAGCCGGTCGAGCGCTGCTTCATCGCGCCGCCGCGCAGCCGCATCGGGCCGGCGACGGAGGCCGAGCGCGCCGCGGCCATCAAGGCAAGCCCGCTCGCCGCCAAGTACGAACGCACCGTCGATCGCGAATCGGCCTACGAAGTGCTGACCGGCCGCGCCACCGCCGGCCAGGTCGCGCACGAGGCGCCAACGCCGACCGCGGGCCCCAGCCGCCGCGGCCAGTATGACGCGCCGCCGCCCGCCGACGCGCCGTCCTCCTCCGGGCCGTGGGGCCGCTCGCGCATCCCGCAGACGGAACCCGCACCGGCGCCGCCACCCAAGAAGCCGCGCCTGCGCGAGGCCGAGCCATCCACCGAACGGACGCCGACGGTGCCCAAGGCGCCTGCGGGACGGCGCAGCGATTCGATCGGAACGACCATCGCCAAGACCGCGACCCGCACGGTGACCAACGTCATCGTGCGCGAGGCCACCAGGGCCGTCATGAAGAACGGCGGCTCGATCCTGCGCGGCGTGCTGGGCTCGATCCTGAAGTAGCGTTCAGGCCTCGACCACGAGGGTGCCGTCCATGTCCTCGTGGCCGTCGCCGCAGAAGACGTCGCAGAAGAAGGTGAAACTGCCGGCCTTGTCGGGCATGAGGGGCACGCGCGTCTCCTGGCCCGGCACGATGTCGGCGCGCACGCCGAAGTCCGGCATTTTGAAGCCGTGGATGCGGTCCTCCGAGGTCAGTACCAGCACCAGCGGCTGGCCGCGCTTGGCCATGACCTTGTTCGGATGGAACTCGAACTTCTTGGCGCTGATGCGGATCTCAACAGGTTGATCCGCCGCCAGACGCGCGGCTCCGCCCAGCGCGCTGCCGGCAAGCAGCGCCATCAATACTCTGCGCTGCATGGCGTCAGCCCTTGGTGACCGGCAGCTCGATCAGCGTCACCTTGTCGGCCACGGTGATATCGCGCGTGCCCAGGCCCTTGCCCGGAGTCGCGGCGTCATAGGCGAGCGCCGCGCGCTTGGGCTGCGAGCCGGGCGCCGGCAGGGCGAAGATCAGGGAGTTGGCTGCATGATGGGCGATATGGCCCGTCATGTGATGGTGCTCCTGATGGATGTGGCCGTAGAACACGACGACGTTCCTGTAGGGCATCAGGAGCTCGATCGCCTTGGCGCCGTCGGCCGTGGTCCAGTCCCATTGCGGCTGCAGGTCGAACAAGGGCCGATGCGTCAGCACGATGATGCGGTCGTCGGGCTTGCGCTGCTTGAGGTCGGCGGCAAGCCAGGCGAGTTGCTCGTCGCCCAGCTTGGCGGCGGGGTCGGAGACGTTGTCGAGCGCGATGAAGTGAGTGCCCTTGTGGTCGAACGTGTAATACGGCGCGCCGAAGAACTCGCGATAGGCCTCGCCTTTGTCGAGTGAGGCGTCGTGCTCGCCGGGCATGAAGCGCACGTCCTTGACGGCGAGCGCGGAGACGATCTCGCGGAAGCGCTTCATGCGCTCGCGGCGCAGCTTGGGATCGTCGGTGGTATGGGTGAGATCGCCGGTGAAGACGACGAAGTCGGGCTGGCGGGCGAGCCCGTTCACGGTCGCCACGGCCTTGGCCAGCGTGTGCTCGGCGTCCGGATTTGCAGCCCCGCTGTAGCCCCAGTGCGTGTCGGAGAACTGCACGAAGTGGAAATCAGTGGCCTGGGCCGCCACGCGCTCGCCCGGGAACAGGCCGGCGGTGAAGGTGACGCCGGCCATGCCGGCAAGCTTCAGGAATTCGCGACGGTCGGATTGCAGCATGATGACGGCCTCCCGTGATGGACTCGCGGGAGATACCGCCGGCGGCGGGCCGTTATTCCGGATTTGCCGACATGGAATAAAATCGACGGTCGGGCGGTATTGATGTCCTATGGGCTGCATGTCGGATGCGCCGAAACCTGACGGCCGCACGGTCGAGCGATTTCGCGTCCTCATGCTGCCGCATCTCGATGCCGTCTACGACTATGCGCGTTGGCTGACGCGCGATGCCGCCGACGCGCAGGACCTGGCGCAGGAGGCCATGCTGAGGGCGCTCCGCTACTTCCATGCCTTTCGCGGCGAGGAGGCGCGGCCCTGGCTGTTGCGCATCGTGCGCAACACCTGGATCGATCTTGGCAAGCGCAAGGGCGCGGAGAAGGTGCCGTTGGAAGCCGTGGAAGAGCGCGCCGCCGACGGCCCCGACCCCGAGCAGAGCGCGCTGGCGGGCGACCGGCGCCGCCAGGTCGCGGCGGCGCTGGCAGCCCTGCCTGCCGAGGCGCGCGAGGTCCTGGTGCTGCGCGAGATCGAGGACCTTTCGTACAAGCACATCGCGGCGGTGCTCGACCTGCCGATCGGCACCGTCATGTCACGCCTGGCGCGGGCGCGCGAGAAATTGGCTGACCAACTACGCGGCCGCCTGGGAAGGAGAGATCATGGACTGCCCGACCTGTGAGGCGATGGTCGACGCCTATGTCGACGGCGAGCTGTCGGCGAGCGAAAGCGCCGACTTCGAGCTGAGCCTCGCGGCCTGCCCGGAGTGCCGGCGGCGACTCGAGAGGGCGCGGGCGATGAGCGGGCTGCTGCGCGGGCTGCCGGCTGAACCCGCCCCTGATCTTTTGCGCGCGCGAATCGAACGGGAGCTGCGGGCCATTGCCGCCCGGCCGCGCGAGCCCATGCGCTGGTCGGCCATGGCGGCGAGCATCGTCGTGGCGCTCGGCATCGGCTGGCTGGGCGGCGTGCTCTCGCTGCAGGGCGGTCGGGAATCCGACGAGCTGGTGGCGGGCTATCTCCGGGTCGCGCTCGGCGCGCATGCGGTCGACGTCGCCTCGTCCGATCGCCACACGGTGAAGCCGTGGTTCGCCGGCAAAATCGCCTATTCGCCGCCGGTGCACGATCTCACGGCCGTGGGTTTTCCCTTGGTCGGCGGCCGTCTCGACGTCGTCGATGGCCGCAAGGTCGCTGTGCTGGTCTATCGCCGCAACCAGCACTGGGTGGCGCTGACGCTATGGCCGGCTGCGTCGTCGGACGCCACGCCGGCCGCAATCACCCAGCGCGACGGCTTCGCGCTGGCCGAATGGCGGCATGGCGGCTTCGAGATGCGCGCGGTGGCCGATCTGACGCCGGCCGACATGAAATCTTTCACGCAGGCGATCGACCAGGCGGTCGATCGCGACCGCTGACCGCCTCATGCTCTTCCGGACCGCGGGCCTCCAGGCCCGCTCATGAATCATGAGCGAGCCGGAGGCTCGCGGTCCGGAAGAGCATGATTACGCCAGCCGATCGAGCTCCTTGACGATAGCGTCGCCCATCTCCTGGGTGCCGACCTTCTTCACGCCGTCGCCCTTGCCGCCAGCCAAAAGGTCGGCCGTGCGGTAGCCCGCCTTCAGTACGTTCTCGACGGCGGTCTCGACCAGGTCGGCTTCCTTGCCGAGGTCGAAGGAGTAGCGAAGCATCATGGCGTAGGAGAGCGTCTCGGCCAGCGGATTGGCCAGGCCCTTGCCGGCGATATCGGGTGCGCTGCCGTGGATCGGCTCGTACAGCGCCTTGCGCCGGCCGGTCGCGTCGGGCGCGCCCAGCGAGGCCGAGGGCAGCATGCCGAGCGAGCCGGTCAGCATCGAGGCTTCGTCCGACAGGATGTCGCCGAACAGGTTGTCGGTGACGATGACGTCGAACTGGCCGGGTGAGCGCAGGAGCTGCATGGCGAGCGCGTCGGCATACATGTGCTCGAGCTTCACGTCGGAATACTTCTCCTTGTGCAGCTTGGCCGCCTCCTCGCGCCACAGCACGCCGGTGTGCATGACGTTGGCCTTCTCCGACGACATCACCTTGTTCTTGCGCTTGCGCGCCAGCTCGAAGGCGACGGCGCAGACCCGGCGGATCTCGCTCGCCGTGTAGCGTTGCGTGTCGAACGCCTCGACCTCGCCCTGGGCGTTGGTGTGGCGGCCGCGCGGCTCGCCGAAATAGACGCCGCTGGTCAGCTCGCGGATGATCATGATGTCGAGGCCCTTGACGATCTCGGGCTTGAGTGAGCTCGCATCGATCAGCGCGTCGAACACCTTGGCCGGCCGCAGGTTGGCGAAGAGGTCCATCTCCTTGCGCAGGCGCAAGAGGCCACGCTCGGGCTTCTTGTCGAACTCGACGTTGTCCCACTTCGGCCCGCCGACCGAGCCGAACAGCACGGCATCGGCCTCGAGCGCCGTCTTCATGGCGTCGTCGGAGAGCGGCACGCCGTGCTTGTCGAGGGCGGCGCCGCCGACCACGTCTTCCTTGATATCGAAGCCGACCGCGCGCTTCTTGCCCATCCAGGCGATGATCTTGCGCACTTCGTTCATGACTTCGGGGCCGATGCCGTCACCGGGCAGCACCAGCAGGTTGCGATTGGACGCCATTGTCTTCTTTCTCTTGAACTAGTTTCTCTTGAGCTGGCGGTCGCTTGTCAGGACGCGGCGTGCAGCCAGGGCTGCGATTCCTTCTGGCGCGCCTCGAAGTCGTCGATCTCCGACTTCTTCTCCATGGTCAGCCCGATGTCGTCGAGGCCGTTCAGCAGGCAGTGCTTGCGGAACGGATCGATGTCGAAATGCACCGTGCCGCCGTCGGGTCCCTTGATCTCCTGCTTCTCGAGGTCGATCTCGATGATGGCGTTGGAGCCGCGGCTCGCATCGTCCATCAGCTTGTCGATGATCTCCTTCGGCATCTTGATCGGCAAAACGCCGTTCTTGAAGCAGTTGTTGTAGAAGATGTCGGCGAAATCCTCGGAGATGATGCATTTGATGCCGAAATCGAGCAGCGCCCACGGCGCATGCTCGCGGCTCGAGCCGCAGCCGAAGTTGGGGCCGGCGACCAGGATCTTGGCGTTCTGGTAGGCCGGCTGATCGAGGATGAAGTCCTTCTTCTGGCCGTCGGCCGTCCAGCGCATCTCGTAGAACAGCCCTTCCTTCAGGCCGGTGCGCTTGATGGTCTTCAGGAACTGCTTGGGAATGATCATGTCGGTGTCGACATTGACCATCGGCAGCGGTGCTGCCACGCCGCGCAGCGTCGTGAATTTTTCCATGAGATCCCTCGCGAAACGCCGGAATTAACGGGCTTTTGCCCCGCCGGTCAAGCCTGACGCCGGGTCAGCAAAGCGCCCGCCATTTTGTCGTGCAGGCCCTGTTTTCGCGCCGAAAAGGCGACGGCGATGCAGGAAACGAAGGCGATCAGCCCGACCAGCGTGCTGATGCCGCTGCCGGCCAGGGCGGCCACCGAGGGCAGATAGATCGGCCAGGCGCGCAGGGAGGCGGTCAGAAGGTTCAGCCGTTCCCCGCTCTCGGTGGATACGCGAATGCCCATCATCCGCTTGCCCAGCGTCGCCTGCGCCGACGAGCTTTCCTGAAACGCGAAATAGGCCCACACGATCGCCGCGTACACGATCATCTGGCGGGGCGAGATCAGGCTGTTGGCATAGTCGATCCAGGCCTCGAAGTCGGCGTTCTCGGGCACGGGCGCCGCGGCCTCGGCGGGAAGAACCAGCACGATGAGCGACCAGACGATCCAGAGCGCGATGCTGTCGACGATCGCCGCAACCACCCGGATCCAGAAGCCGGCATAGTGCACCGCCGTCTCCGGCGGACGGGCATCCCACACCGGCGGCGGCGGGGCGGAGCCTGAGGTCGGCACACTCGGCATGTCGGTCTCCTGGCAGATGTCGTCAGGGAGACTTTATCACGAGCGTGTCGGCCAGAATATCGTGCAGCGCCCGCTTGCGGTTGGTGAAGCCGGCCATGATGTAGCCGATGAAAAGCGGCACCGCGGGCGTGGCGATGGCCTTGGCGAAGTGATGGGCGGTGGCGCGGCCGAAGGAGAGTTGCGTGCCGTCGAACCGCACGATGCGCAGGCCCAGCGCCATCTTGCCGAGCGTGGCGCCGCGCGGCGAGCTGGTCATCAGCGC
The DNA here is from genome assembly GCA_021732285.1 of Reyranella sp. Taxonomy (GTDB): domain Bacteria; phylum Pseudomonadota; class Alphaproteobacteria; order Reyranellales; family Reyranellaceae; genus Reyranella. The sequence goes on from JAKFVH010000063.1 coordinate 13,715, forward strand.
TTCGTACAGCCAGTTGATGATGATGAGCGCCGCGATCACGAGAAGTACCGCGCCGATGACGATGCCGCCTGGGTTCTCGAGATCCAGCGCTTCGTCTGTCAGGATCACGACGCCGACGGCAATGCCGATCACGAACACGGAAACGGCCATCACGATCAGCGCGTCGATCATGTAGGCGACGAAGCGGATCCAGAATCCGCCGGGAGGCGCGCCCTCCACCGCCACCATCGGTCGGTCGGACCAGACTGGCGGCGGAGGAGCGTTGGTCAAGGCGACGTCCTTACTGGTAGTCGCGCACGTCGGCCAGCGTTCCCTTGATGGCGGCGGCCGCCGCCATCGCCGGGCTCACCAGATGGGTCCGTCCACCGCGGCCCTGCCGGCCCTCGAAGTTGCGGTTCGAGGTCGAGGCGCAGCGCTGGCCGGGTTCCAGCCGGTCGGCGTTCATGGCAAGGCACATCGAGCAGCCCTGGATGCGCCATTCGAAGCCGGCTTCGAGGAAGATCTTGTCGAGACCTTCCTTCTCGGCCTCGGCCTTCACCAGGCCGGAGCCCGGCACGACCATGGCCGACACGCCGGCCGCCACCTTGCGGCCGCGCGCGATCTCGGCGGCGGCGCGCAGGTCTTCGATGCGGCCGTTGGTGCACGAGCCGATGAACACGCGGTCGATCGGCACGTCGACCAGGCGCGTGCCCGGCGTCAGGCCCATGTAGGCGAGCGAACGCGCCCACGCCTCGCGACGGTTCTCGTCCGGCGCGTTGGCCGGGTCGGGAATGACGTCGGTGATCGGCAGCGCGTCCTGCGGGCTGGTGCCCCAGGTCACCATCGGCGGGATGTCCGCCGCGATGAGGTCGAGCTGGCTGTCGAAGGTCGCGCCCTTGTCGCTCGGCAGGCGGCGCCACTGGCCCAGCGCCAGGTCCCAGGCGCCGCCCTTGGGCGCGTACGGCCGGCCTTCGAGGTACTTGAAGGTCGTGTCGTCCGGCGCGATCAGGCCGGCGCGCGCGCCTGCCTCGATCGACATGTTGCAGACCGTCATGCGGCCTTCCATCGTCATCTCGCGGATGGCACGGCCGGCATATTCGATCACGTAGCCGGTGCCGCCGGCGGTGCCGAGCTTGCCGATGATGGCGAGGATCACGTCCTTGGCCGTGACGCCGAGCGGCAGGCTGCCCTCGACCGCCACGCGCATGTTCTTGGCCGGCTTCTGGATCAGCGTCTGGGTGGCGAGCACGTGCTCGACCTCCGAGGTGCCGATGCCGAAGGCCAACGCGCCGAACGCGCCGTGCGTGGAAGTGTGGCTGTCGCCGCACACGATGGTCATGCCCGGCAAGGTCAGGCCCTGCTCGGGCCCGATCACGTGGACGATGCCGCGGCGGGCGTCGTTCATGTCGAAATAGGGCACGCCGAATTCGGCGACGTTCTTCTCCAGCGTCTCGACCTGGATGCGCGATTCCTCGTCCATGCCGCCCTCGCCGACCGGCGTGGTCGGCGTGTTGTGGTCGGCCACGGCGACGGTGGCGTCGGGCCGGCGGACCGGCCGGCCGGCCATGCGCAGGCCTTCGAAGGCCTGCGGGCTGGTCACCTCGTGCACGAGGTGACGGTCGACGTAGACCACGCAGGTGCCGTCGTCCTGGCGATTGACGACGTGGGCGTCCCAGATCTTCTCGAACAGGGTGCGCGGCGGCGGAGGCGGCGGTGGCGGCGTGGCCGACTTCTTGCGGAACGCCATGATGCGCCTACTTCTTCCCGCCGCCCTTGGCGGCACGCACGTTCTTGTCCTCCTTGGGCTTTTCCTTCTTGAGCTTCTCGCGCCGCGGACGCTTGGCGGCCTCCTCGGCCTGCTCGGCGACCAGCTCGCGCTGGGCCTCGGTGTCCTCGGCGATGCGGCTCGCCTTGCCGCGCAGGTCGCGCAGGTAATAGAGCTTGGCGCGGCGCACGACGCCCTTGCGGACGACCTCGATTTCCCAGATGCCCGGGCCGTAGAGCGGGAACACGCGCTCCACGCCTTCGCCGAAGCTGATCTTGCGCACCGTGAACGAGGAGTTCACGCCGGCGTTCTTGCGGCCGATGCACAGGCCCTCATAGACCTGCAGGCGCTCGCGGTTGCCTTCCTGCACCTTGACGTGCACGCGCAGCGTATCGCCGGGCTCGAAGCGCGGCACCGGCCGCTCGCTCTGCACCTTGTCGATCGTGGCCTGGCCGATCGTGTCGAGAATGTTCATCGCATCCATCCTTTCGTCATTTCTCGTCGTTCACCTTCGCGAGCTTCCGGCGGGCCCAAAGATCGGGTCGCCTTTGCCGCGTAATCTCTTCCCGCTGGGTCCGCCGCCACTCCGCCACCTTGCCGTGATGGCCCGAGACTAAAACCTCAGGCACGCGCCGTTCGGTTCCGTCGGGCCCGGTCCAGCTCGCGGGCCTTGTGTAGTGCGGATACTCCAGCAATCCGTCCTCGAAACTCTCCTCGTTCGCCGAGAGCGGCTCGCCCATCACACCGGGCAGCAGCCGCACGCAGCAATCCATCACCGCCATGGCCGCGATCTCGCCGCCCGAAAGCACGAAATCGCCGACCGAGATCTCCTCCAGCGCCTCAGCCTCTATGACGCGCTCGTCGACGCCCTCGAACCGCCCGCACACCAGCACCACGCCCGGACCTTGAGCCAGCTCCCGTCCGCGCGCCTGACTGAACGGCGCACCGCGGGGAGACAGCAGAACCTTCGGCATTCCCGGTTGGGCGACCGCCTCGATCGCCGCCGACAACACGTCGGGCTTCATCACCATGCCGGCGCCGCCCCCGAAGGGTGCGTCGTCGACCGTTCCGTGGCGGTCCTTGGCGAACCGCCTGATGTCGACCGCCTCCAGCGACCACACGCCTCCCTTCAAAGCCTTGCCGGCCAGGCTCTCGCCCAGCGGGCCCGGAAACATCTCCGGGAAGAGCGTCAGCGCCACAGCGCGCCACACGTTGGTCCTACGCCTCCTTCTCTTTGCCTCCCACCAGCAGACCTGCCGGCGGATTGACCAAAACCTTGCCGCCCTCGACGTCGACCTCGGGCACCGCTTCATCGGTGAAAGGCAGCATCACCGACTGGCGTGACGCCGTGCCTCCCGAGACCTCCATCGTCCGGCCCGCGCCGAAATCGTGGAAGGCCATCACCTTCCCCCAATCCCGGCCGTCCGTTCCGACGGCCGGCAGACCGATCAGGTCCGCCTCGTACCACTCCCGCTCGCCCGCCGCCGGCAATCGCTCGCGCTCCACATAGAGCCGCAAACCTCGTATCGCCTCGGCCGCATCGCGATCGGCTACGCCCTCGATCCGGGCCAGCACCGCACCTTTGACCGTGCTCAGCGCCTCGACCCGGTACCGCGTCTTCCCCGCCTCGTCCGACAGCTCGCCATAGGAGGCGATCGCCATCGGGTCCTCGGTGAAGCTCCTGATGCGCACCAGGCCGCGCACTCCATGTGGCGCGGCCACGACACCCAGCAGGACGCGGGCCTCCTTCATCAGCTCGCGGCGGCCTCCTTGGCCTCGCCGCCTTCAGCCGGGGCGGCGCTGGCAGCGGCAGCCGCCTTCGCGCGCTCCTGCGCCTTGGCGCGGGGCTGCGGCTTCTTGGTCTGCTCGCGGCGCTCGCGCGGCTTCATCATCTCGGCCTGCGACAGGAACTTGGCGACGCGGTCCGACGGCTGGGCGCCGACCTTCAGCCAATGCGCGATGCGCTCCTTGTCGAGCGTGATGCGCTGGGCGTGCTCGCGCGGCAGCAGCGGGTTGTAGGTGCCGAGCTTCTCGATGAAGCGGCCATCGCGCGGGCTGCGCGAATCGGCCACGACGATGTGGAAGAACGGCCGCTTCTTGGCGCCGTGACGGGTCATACGAATAGCAAGCATTCTTTCTCCTTCGACAATTTCAGCGCGGGAAGCCGGGCGGCGGCGTCATGCCTCCGAGGCTGCGCATGAATCCCTTCTCTCCGAGTTTGTTGACGCGTTTCATCATCTTGAGCATGTCGGCGTGCTGCTTGAGCAGCTTATTGACGTCCTGCACGCCCACGCCCGAGCCCTTGGCGATGCGCTTCTTGCGCGAGGCGTGGATGATGTCGGGGTTGCGCCGCTCCTTGGGCGTCATCGCGAGGATGACGGCTTCCTGGCGCTTGAGCTGGCCCTCGTCGATCTTGGCCTTGGACATGGCGGCCTTGGCCTGCATGGCGCCCGGCAGCATGCCCATCAGGCCAGAGAGGCCGCCCATCTTGCGCAGCTGGCGGAGCTGGCTCAGCAGGTCGTCCATGTCGAACTGGCCCTTGCGGACCTTGGCCGCGAGCTTTTCGGCGTCCTCTTTCTCGATCGTTTCGGCGGCGCGCTCGACCAGCGAGACGATGTCGCCCATGCCGAGGATGCGGCCGGCGATGCGGTCGGGATGGAAAGGCTCCAGCGCGTCGAACTTCTCGCCGACGCCTATGAGCTTGACCGGGCGGCCGGTGACGGCGCGCATGGAGAGTGCCGCGCCACCGCGCGCATCGCCGTCCACTCGCGTGAGCACGATGCCGGTGACGGCGAGGCGATCGTTGAAAGCCTTGGCGACGTTGACCGCGTCCTGGCCGGTCATGGCATCGGCGACGAGCAGCGTCTCCTTGGGCTGGGCGAGGGCGCTGATGTCGGCGACCTCCTTCATCAGCTCTTCGTCGATCGAGAGGCGGCCGGCGGTATCGAGGATCAGGACGTCGAAGCCTTCACGACGCGCCGTCTCGAGGGCGCGCCTGGTGATGGCAAGCGGCATCTCCAGGGGCACGATCGGCAGGGTCGGCACGCCGGTCTGCTCGCCCAGGATCTTCAGCTGCTGCTGCGCGGCCGGACGGCGCGTGTCGAGCGAGGCCATCATGACCTTGCGCTTGACCGAGAAGCTGCCGCCGAACTCGGCGGCCATGCCCTGCGGACCCTGGCTCAGCCGATAGCCGATCTTGGCCGACGAGGTGGTCTTGCCCGAGCCTTGCAGGCCCACCATCAGGATCACGACGGGCGGGATGGCATTGAGGTCGAGGTCGGCGACGGTGCCGCCCAGCATCTCGACCAGGTGGTCGTTGACGATCTTGACGACCATCTGGCCCGGCGTGACCGAGCGGATGACGTCGGCGCCGATCGCCTTGGGGCGCACCGAATCGATGAACTGGCGGACGACGGGCAGGGCGACGTCGGCTTCGAGCAGGGCCGTGCGGACCTCGCGCAGGGCCGCGTCGACATCGGCCTCGGAGAGCGCACCGCGCCCGCGAAGCTTGTCGAATACGTCACCCAGACGTTTGCTCAGACCCTCGAACATCTCGCTCCGTTCGCCCAAATACGTATCGCGCCGATGCGCGAACCTTCGCGGATCAGCGGAGCTCCCCGACGGGGGAACCATTAAATCGGCACGACCGATTGAACGGCCGGGGTATAAGGCCTGCCGGGCAAGGAGTCAAAAGGCTTGGCGGCAGACGTTAACCCATTGATCCAGAACGATTTACGGCCGATCCGCGGGTGGTCGATCGTGATCTTCCTGGCCGTCCTGCCGCTGTTGCTGGTGCCAGGGGTCTGGCTGCTCAGCAGCCGTGAAATGCTGGCGATGCTGGCCCTTTTCTTCATATCGAGCCTGATCGCCCTCACGGTCGCGGTCGCCCCAATGGGCTGGCGGGCCCTGCCGGCGCTGGGTTTCAGGCCGGCGCGCTTCTGGACGATCGTGCTCGGGGCCGTGGGCGCCCTGATCGTGTCGGTGGCAGTCAGCCAGCTCGGCGAGCCGGAGGGCGTGAAGCAGGCGTTGGACGTCGCCCGCACGCCCTCGCTGTTCGTGGCGAGCCTGGTCGTGATGGCGTTGCTGGCGCCGCTGGTCGAGGAGGCCGTGTTTCGCGGCCTGCTCTACGGCTGGGTGGCCGGCCGCTGGGGAACGACGATCGCCTGGTTCGTGAGCTCGATCCTCTTCGCCGCCGCCCATGTCGAGCCGGCCCACGCGCTCCTCGTCCTGCCGCTCGGCCTGTGGTTCGGCTGGCTGCGTCAGCGCACCGATTCGCTGTGGCCGTCGCTGGTGGCGCACATCGTCAACAACGGCCTTGCCGTCGTGGCCGCCGCGTTAAGTACGTCCTCACCCTGAGGAGCGCCGCAAAGCGGCGCGTCTCGAATGCGCGCGGTAGACCGCGCGTGGGTGGGCTGCAGTCGTGCTGTTGCCCACCCTTCGAGACGCGACCCTGCGGGTCGCTCCTCAGGGTGGTGTGCGCGTTACGCCGCCAGCTTGCGGTCGACGAAGTCCAGCCGGTCCTGACCCCAGAAGATTTCCTTGTCGATCACGAACGAAGGCGCGCCGAACACGCCGCGGTCGATGGCGAACTTGGTGTAGGACTCGCGCTTCTCTGCCATGCCGGGCGCCTCGCTCGCCTTGAGCACGAGGTCGGCATCGAGCCCGCAGCTTGCGATGATCTCGCGCAAGGTTGCGGGATCGCCGGTGTTCTTGTCTTCGGTCCACAGGGCGGCAAGCACCGCATGCGCGAGCTTTATGGCGTCGGCCATGCGGCTGAGCTCGCGCAAGGCGATCACGCACTTTGCCGCTGGCACTTCGTTGGCGGGGAAGAACTTGGGTTCGAGGTTGAGCTTGACGCCCAGCTGGTCGCGCCAGCGCTTCAGCTCCATCATGCGATAGGCTTGGCGTTGCGGCGCGCGCTTGGGCAGCGGCAGGCCGCCCGAGACCGCGAAGACGGAACCGAAATCGACCGGCCAGATCGTGACATGCGCGTTGTGTTTTTTGGCGATCTCCTCGAAACGCTTCGACCCGAGATAGGTCCAGGGCGAATTCAAGGAAACGTAGTAGTCGACGTGCTTTGCCATGGTTCGTCCTCCGCGCGCGGACTGTGGCTGAATGGCAGGCGACAGCAAAGCACCGATGCGCCATCCTGACCACGTGTCGGAACGAACCATCGCAATCACCGGCGGCGATGCCGGCTATTTCGACCTCATAAAGGACTGCGTCGGCTCGCTGCGCGCGACGGCGGAAGGCCGTGCGCTGGCGCTGGGTATTCTCGACTGCGGCCTGACCGAGGAGCAGCGCGCTTGGTGCCGGGCGCAGGGCGCCGAGCTGGTCGTGCCGCAGTGGGATTTCGACTTCCCGGGCCGCGACAAGCTCTTAGACGGCTACAAGGCCCTGACGGCCCGGCCATTTCTGCCGCGCTACTTCCCGGGCTTCGATCTCTATCTCTGGGTCGACGGCGATTGCTGGGTGCAGCAGGGCGATGCGATCGCGCTGTTCCAACGGGCGGCGCGCACGGGCGCGCTCGCCGTGGCGCCGGAGATCCATCGCTCGATGCGCCACTACCGCCATGCCTGGGGCGAGTTTTCCTCGATCAACGGCGCGGCCTACGAAGCGTGCTTCGACAAGGAGACGGCCGAGCGGCTGATCCGCTATCCGCTGATCAATGCCGGAGTCTTCGCGCTCCGGGCCGACGCGCCGCACTGGGCCGGCTGGGCCGAGGTGATGGGCGAGGCCCTGCAGCGCTCGACCAATATGACCGACCAGATCGCTCTCAACGTCCTGGTCTACGACCGGGGCTTCGCCTGCGAGCCCCTGCCCAGCCGCTGCAACTGGCCGGTGCACCACGCGACGCCGGCCTGGGACGCCGAACGCTCGCTGTTCGTCGAGCCGGCCATGCCCTACGAGCCCTTGGGCATCCTGCACATGACCATCTACACCAAGCGGCTCGCGACCCTGGACGTGCGCGAACTGGGCGGGCCGCATGACGGCCAGGTCCGGGCGCGCTCGTTGCGCTGGCCGGGCCGAACGGCCATATAGCGCCGCATGGCCACCACGCCGTTCCTGAAGATGCACGGGCTGGGCAACGACTTCGTCGTGCTCGATGCCCGGACGGTCGCGCTCGACCTGACGCCGGAACGCCGGCGGGTCATCGCCGACCGCCGCCTGGGCGTGGGCTGCGACCAGCTGATCGTGCTCGAGCCGCCGACCGAGCGCGAGGCCGACGTCTTCATGCGCATCTACAATCCCGACGGCGGCGAGGCCCAGGCCTGCGGCAACGCCACGCGCTGCGTCGCCTCGGTGGTGATGGACGAGCGCAAGACCGACCAGGTCACGGTGCAGACTGTGGCCGGGCTGCTCGAATCGCAGAAGACCGGAGTCGGCAGCAACGGCCTGCCGGTGATCTCGGTCGACATGGGCTTGGCGCGGCTGGACTGGCGCGACATTCCCGTGCGCGAAGCGTGTGACACCAACCACATGCCGGTGGGTGTCGGCCCGTTGCAGGATCCCGTTGGCACCAACATGGGCAACCCGCACGCGACGTTCTTCGTCGACGATGCCGCGGCGATCCCGCTCGGCGAGCTCGGCCTCAAGCTGGAGCACGACCGCTTCTTTCCCGAGCGCGCCAACATCGGCGTCGCCCAGTTGCTGGGCGAGGGCCGGCTGCGGCTGCGCGTCTGGGAGCGCGGTGCCGGCATCACGCTCGCCTGCGGCTCGGGCGCCTGCGCGGCCGTCGTGGCGGCGAGTCGGCGCGGCCTGGTGAAGCGCAAGGCCGATGTCGTGCTGGAGGGCGGCACGCTCACCATCGAATGGCTGCGCGACGACCACGTGCTGATGACGGGCGGCATCGCCGTCGCCTTCAAGGGCGAGCTCGATCGCTCGCTGCTTTCGTAAGGTGGCGCGGTGAGCGAGACACCCAAACCGGAAGAGGGCAAGAAGGGCTGGCTGTCGCGCTGGCGCTCCAAGGGTAACGCGGCGCCCGAGACTCCTGAACCCGAAGCGACAATCGAGACGCCTGAAGCTCAGGAGACCGACGCCAAGCCCGAAGGCGAAGCTGAGAAGAAGGGCTGGCTGTCACGGCTGCGGTCGGGCCTCGCGAAATCGACCAAGCGCGTCACCGAGAGCATCACCGGCCTCTTCACCAAGAAGAAGCTCGACCAGCAGACGCTCGACGAGCTGGAGGACGCCCTGATCCAGGCCGATCTCGGCGTCAGCGTCGCCGCCCGCCTGGTCGAGAAGCTCGGCAAGGAGCGTTTCGGCAAGGAAGTGACGGAAGAGGAGGTGCGTGCCGCCTTCGCCGACGACATCGCCGAGATCCTGCAGCCGGTGGCGACCTCGCTTGTCATCGATCCGGCGAAGAAGCCGCACGTCGTGCTGGTGATCGGCGTCAACGGCAGCGGCAAGACCACGACCATCGCCAAGCTTGCCAATCTCTACAAGGGCGAGGGCCGCAAACTCATGCTGGCGGCAGGCGACACCTTCCGCGCGGCCGAGGTCGAGCAGCTGCAAGTGTGGGGCGAG
>JAKFVH010000204.1 GCA_021732285.1 Reyranella sp.
GCAGGCCTTCGTAGACGCAGCTCATGATCGCCTTGGGCGCGGGATAGACGCCGTTGGTCTTGCCCGCGATCATGGCGTTGCCGCCGATGAAGGTCTGTACGCCCGGCGGGCTCCACACCTGGCCGCCCGGGAAGCCTGGGGTCTTAAAACCCTTGCGGTCCCACGGCTGCACGGCGCGGCCGTCGATCGGCTTGGCGCCCTTGCCGGCGTATTCCGGCACGACCTGCTCGCCGGCCGGCGCCATCAGCCATGCCTTGGCCTTGGCGAGAAGTTCGTTGGCCGGCACGACCTCGTGGATCAGGCCCAGGCCCTTGGCGGCATCGACCGTGAGGTCCTTGCCCTCGAGCAGGATGGGGGCCGCGTTCATCACGCCGATCAGGCGCGGGATGCGCTGCGTGCCGCCGCCGCCCGGCAGCAGGCCGATCTTGACCTCGGGCTGGCCGACCTTGGCCTTGGGGTTGGCCGCGGCGATGCGATAGTGGCAGGCGAGGCAGATCTCGAAGCCGCCGCCCAGCGCGGTGCCGTTGATCGCCGCCACGATCGGCTTGCCGCCGGTCTCCTGGCGCCGGAACATCTTCTGCAGCTGGCTGAACTGGTCCATCAGCTTGGCGGCATCGGACGTGTCGGTGCCCAGCAGCATCTCGAGATCGGCGCCGGCGATGAAGTCGGCCTTGGCCGAGGTCAGGATGATGCCCTTGACCTTGTCGTCCTTGATGGCCTCCTCGATCGCGCCGGCATAGGCCGTCATCGAGGCCTCGTTCAGCACGTTCATGGTGCGGCCCGGCATGTCCCAGGTGATGGTGGCGATGCCGTCGCTGTCGACGTTGTAGTTGATCATGGTCGTCTTCCTCTTGCTGGGGGCGCGCCACTCCAGTGGCGCGATCATTTCTTGCAGCCAGGCATGACGCGCGACTGGAGTCGCGCGCCCCCAGCCTCAGACCCGTTCAATGATCGTCGCGGTGCCCATGCCGCCGCCGACGCAGAGCGTGGCGAGGCCGGTCGAGAGATTGCGCCGCTCCAGCTCGTCGAGCAGCGTTCCCAGGATCATCGCCCCGGTGGCGCCCAGCGGATGGCCCATGGCGATGGCGCCGCCGTTCACGTTGATCTTGTCGTGCGGCATCTTGAGGATCTGCAGGTAGCGCAGCACGACGGCGGCGAAGGCCTCGTTCAGCTCCCAGAGATCGATGTCCTTCACCGACATGCCGGCGCGCTTCAGCGCCTTCTCCGACGCCGGCGCCGGGCCGGTCAGCATGATCGCAGGCTCCGAGCCGATCGACGCGAAGGAGCGGATTTTTGCACGCGGCTTCAAGCCTGCTCGCTCGCCGAACTCCTTGGTGCCGATCAGGATGGCCGCCGCGCCGTCGACGATGCCCGACGAATTGCCGGCATGGTGGACATGGTTGATCTTCTCGACCTCGGGATAGCGCTGCTGCGCCACCGCGTTGAAGCCCGGCATCATCTCGCCCTGCATCTTGAAGCTGGGCTCCAGCGCCGCCAGCGTCTGCATGGTCGTCTGCGGCCGCATCAGTTCGTCGTGGGCCAGAAGCTCGACGCCGTTCTGGTCCTTGACCGGCACGATCGACTTCTTGAAGTAGCCGGCGTCCCAGGCGGCCTTGGCGCGCTTCTGCGATTCGACGGCATAGGCGTCGACGTCGTCGCGGCTGAGGCCATACTTGGTGGCGATCAGGTCGGCCGAGACGCCCTGGGGCACGAAGTACATCGGGATGGCCACGGCAGGATCGGTCGGCCAGGCGCCGCCGTCGGAGCCCATGGGCACGCGCGACATCGATTCGACGCCGCCGCCGATCGCGGCCTGGCTCTGGCCCGACATGACCTGCGCCGCCGCCATGTTGGTGGCTTCGAGGCCCGAGGCGCAGAAGCGGTTGACCTGCACGCCCGACACCGTCTCGGCGTAGCCCGCGACGACGGCCGCGGTGCGGGCGATGTCGGCACCTTGTTCTCCGATCGGCATGACGCAGCCCAGCACGATGTCGTCGACCAGGTGGGTGTCGAGCTTGTTGCGGTCGCGCAGCGCAGCCAAGGCGGTGACGGCCAGCCGCACCGGGGTTACTTCGTGCAGCGAGCCATCCTTGCGGCCCTTGCCGCGCGGGGTGCGGACGGCGTCGTAGATGAATGCGTCGGTCATGGTGTGTCTCCTTACTTACTCCGTCATCCCGACCGAGGAGCGAAGCGACGAGTGGAGGGACCTCCTCATGAAGAGGCCCCTCCGCTCCGCCCTTCGGGCTCCGGTCGGGGTGACGGGAATGGTTAAAGCGTCCTTCCGATCAATTCCTTCATGATCTCATTCGTGCCGCCGTAGATCTTCTGCACGCGCGCGTCGGCGTAGAGGCGCGCGATCGGGTATTCCCACATGTAGCCGTAGCCGCCGAAGAACTGCAGGCACTGGTCTATGAGCTCGCACTGCAGGTCGGTGGTGTGATACTTGGCCATCGCCGCGGTGGCGACGTCGAGCTCGCCCTTGAGGTGCTTGGCCACGCAATCATCGACGAACACGCGGGCCACCAGCGCCTTGGTCTTGAGCTCGGCCAGCTTGAAGCGGGTGTTCTGGAAGTCGATGATCGGCTTGCCGAAGGCCTTGCGGTCCTTCACGTAGGCCAGCGTGTGCTCCATCGCCGCCTCGATGGCGGCAATGGCCTGGATGGCGATGACCAGGCGCTCCTGCGGCAGCTGCTGCATCAGCTGGATGAAGCCCATGCCGGAGCCGCCCAACAGGTGATCGGCCGGCACGCGCACATTGTCGAAGAACAGCTCCGACGTGTCCTGCGCCTTCATGCCGATCTTCTCGAGATTGCGGCCGCGCTTGAAACCTTCGGTCTTGGTCTCGACCGCGATCAGCGACGTGCCCTTGGCGCCGAGCTTGGGATCGGTCTTGGCGACCACGATCACCAGGTCGGCGAGCTGGCCGTTGCTGATGAAGGTCTTCGAGCCGTTGATCACCCAGTGATTGCCGTCCATCACCGCGTTGGTCTTGACCGCCTGCAGGTCCGAGCCGGTGCCGGGCTCGGTCATGGCGATGGCGGTGACCAGCTCGCCCGAGCAGGCTTTCGGGATCCACTTCTTCTTCTGCTCTTCGCTGCCGTAGTGCAGCAGGTAGGGCACGACGATGTCGTTGTGCAGCGAGAAGGCTGGACCCGAGGCGAGCGCCCGGCCCTGCTCCTCGATCAGGATGGCGCTGTAGAGAAAGTCGGCGCCGGCACCGCCGTATTCCTCGGGCATGGTCATGCCCAGAAGGCCCTGTGCGCCGGCCTTGCGCCACAGCTCACGCGGGACGATGCCCTCTTCCTCCCATTTCATATGGAAGGGCGTGACTTCTTTCTCGAAAAAGCGCCGGCAGGTGTCGCGGAACATCTGGTGTTCGGGCGTGTAATGGGCTGCCAACGCTGTCACTGAGCGCTCCTCCGGCGGTCGATCAACGGTCTTGTTCTTGGGACTTTGGTCCGCCGACGCCTGCTCCGCCAGCGCTCGGGATGTAGTTTACCTTTACGTAAACGTCAACCTCACCATAGTCGGGCTTCCCGGATGGGCCGATACCCCGTTAGTCGCCGAAGCGGATCGTTACCTGGCCCAATGCGGCACCGAAATCCGCCACGACCGTGCTGCCCGCCTGGACGAAGTGCAGTCCGGTACAGGTGCCGGCGGCGACCAGCTCGCCGGCATGCATGCCGTCGCCTCGGCGCGACAGTTCGTTGACGAGCCAGGTCAGCGCGATGAGCGGATGGCCGAGCACCAAGGCGCCGGTCCCCTCGCCTTTCAGCTCGCCGTCGACCGACAGGGTGACGCGGTGGCTCGCGAGATCGAGACTGCGCCATGCCTCGAAGGCGGTACCGACCACGACACCGCCATTGAAGGCATTGTCGGCGGTGATCTCCTCGATGCGACGTGTCCGCCACTCGGACAGGCGCGTGTCGCAGATCTCGATGAGCGGCACGACGGCGTCGACCGCGGCGCTCACCTCCTCCCGTTCATAGGGTGCCGACCGCGCCGGCAGGTCGCGGCCGAGGCGGAAGCCGAACTCCGCCTCGACGCCGACGATGAAGAAACGGGCGGCTGGGAGGGTGGCTGGTTGCTGCCACAGCGTGTCACGGAACAGGACCCCGGCGATCGGCCCCGGCGAATTAACCAGCCGCTGCGACTGTTCCGACGAACAGCCGACCTTGCGGCCGACGACGGCGTCGCTCCAAAGCGGGCGGAAAGCGGCCTGCACGGCGTAGGCGTCGTCGAACGTCCGCACGTCGGGAAGTCCCGGCACCGCCTCGTGAGCGCGGCGGCCGGCCACCAGCAGCCGGGCCGCGTCGATTGCCGCAAGGTCGGTCATCGCATGGCTCCCGTAAGCACCGTGGCGATGGACGGCACGAACACGACGAGCATCAGAACGCCGAAGACCATCACCGTATAGGGAAAGGCGGCGGCCCAGACCTGCCGCATCGTGATCTCGGGCGGCGCCACGCCCTTCATGACGAACAGCAGCAGGCCGAAGGGTGGCGTCAGCAGGCCGATCTGCAAGGAGATCAGCAGGATCACGCCCAGCCAGATCAGGTCCATGTTGAGCGCGTTGGCGAGCGGCATGAAGAACGGAAAGGTCAGCAGCATCATGCTGATCTGGTCCATGAAGCACCCTAGCACGAGAAGGATCGCGATCATCACGAACACCGCGATCAGGGGCGTCATCTCGTACTTGGCGATCTCGGCCAGCGCGCCGTCGGTGGCGCCCGAGAACGCCAGGATCTGCGCGAAGGTCGTGGAGGCCGCGATGATGAAGAAGATCATGGTCGTGACGACCGCCGTGCTCTTCAGGCTGTCGAACAGGATCTTCCAGGTGAACGCCCGGTAGCAGATCGCCAGCACGACCGTGGCCAGGCAGCCAAGCGCCGCCGAATCGGTCGGCGAGGCCCAGCCCATGAACATGCTGCCCATGACGACGAAGAAGATCAGCGACAGTGGCACCACGTCGATGAAGAACGGCCGCCACCGCTCGGCCAAGGTCATGGGCACCCGTGCCGCCTCGTCCTGTGGCGCGAGGTCGGGCCGCATCCAGCAGCGCACCACGATCCAGATCAAAAAGCAGACGCTCATGATCAGGCCGGGAATGATGCCGGCGATCAGCAGGTCCGACACCGACACCTTGTCACGGCTGACGCTGCTGGCCAGCGTCGCCAGCAGGACGGTCAGCGCCGACGGCGGGATCAGCATGTCGACGCCGCCGATTGCCATGATCGGTCCCATCGCCATCGACGGATGATAGCCGCGCCGCAGCATCTCGGGCAGCAGCGACTGGCCCAGCATGGCGGTGGTGGCGATGGTCGATCCCGACAGCGCCGAGAAGATCGTGCCGCCGCTCACGGCCACGACGGAGAGCCGACCCGGCACGGCCAGGATCAGGCGATCGATGGCATCGATGGCGCGGAACGCCATGCCGCTGCGCAGCAGGATGTCGCCCATCACCAGGAACAGCGGCACGGGCGCCAGGTTGAAGTTGGCAATCGACGCCATCGAGCCGCGCAGGAACGACATGATGCCGTTCTCGCCACCTAGGAAGATCACGGCGCCGATGATGTTGGTGAGGAAGAAGGCGAAGGCGACCGGCAGGCCGATCAGCATCGCCAGGCAGACGAGGCCCAGCATGAGGGCCAGGGCGGCGGGCCAGGCCATCAGATCGAGGCCCGGTCGGTGACGTCATACGTGTCGCGCACCACGCCCTGCACGCGCAGGAAGCGCAGCACGAACTCGATGGACAGCAGCAGCGCGCTGGTCGGAATGGCGAAGAACAGCAGCCATTCCGGCACGTACCAGGTCTTGTAGGCGACCATGTTGGTGCGCCAGGCATCGGAGACGACGGCACTGCCGTAGTAGAGCAGCACCAGGCTGATGCCGAGGCCGATCAGATCGACCAGCTGCTCCAGCCGGACCGCGAGCCTCTTCGGCAGGGCGACGAACAGCATGTCGACGCGGACATGGTTGCCCTGGCGCAGGACCCAGGGCGCCGCCAGGAACGTGCCGGCATACATGAGGTACTCGGAAAGCTCGATCAGCCACGGCAGTGAGCCCAGCGAGAGGTCACGCAGGGCCACGTCGACGCAGATCAGCACGATGATCAGCCCGAGCACCAGGCCGAACAGCGTACAGAAGAAGCTCAGCAGCTTCTCGAAGAAGGCCAGGGCGATCGCCATGGAGCGGGCTTTTAGCCGCCTACTCCTTCACGAAATAGCTGCGAAGCTTCGGCGCGTTCTCCGGGCTGATCTTGTTGACGACCGCCCAGCCGGCCTCGCGCGCCTCCTTGGTGTAGCGCTGCTCGTCGGCGGGCGAGAAGCGGATCGCCTTGATGCCGGCTTCCTCCTGCTTCTTGCGCTCGGCCTCGATCAGCCCGACGTCGGCCGTGCTGGACTCGATCTCGAGCGCCAGATCGAGCAACAGCTTGCGCTGTGCGTCGTTCAGCTTCTTGGTCCAGGTGTCGTGATTCGCCAGCAGCGTGATGTCGGGGTGATAGAAGCCCGGATCGACGCGGAACTTCGTCACCTTCTGCCACGAGTAGTCGAAGATGCCGCGCGTCGCCCAGCCATAGCCATCGACCGTGTTGCGCTCGAGCATGGTGTAGACTTCGGGCGGGGTCGAGTTGATGCCGGTGCCGCCGAGCTTCTCGACCATCGGCCGGTACATCGGGGTGACCCGGATCTTCAATCCCGAGAAGTCGGGCTTGGTGATCTCCTTGTTGAGGAAGATATGCGCCCGCTCGTAGTTGTAGAGGCGGGCCAGGAACTGCGTGTTGGCCTTGTCGACGTGCAGCTTGTTGAGGAAGGCGAGCCCGCCGTTGCTGCGCAGCTCGGCCATCGACACCTCGATCAGCTTCATGGCCTCGGCTTCGGGCAGCACGTTGCCGTAGTAGGCGCTCGACGTCGTCACGATGTCGATGACGCCGTCCTTCAGGTTCTTGCCGACGTCGAACAGCGGCATGACCTTCGGCGCACCGCCGAGATACTGGATGCGGATCTGGCCCTTGCCCTTCTCGTTCACCGCCTTGATGTATTGCTCGAACTTCTGGGCGTAGATCGAACCTTCCTGGAAGGCTGCGACGCCCTTGAGCACGACTTCCTGCGCCGCCGCCGGAAACGACAGGGCCGCGAGCACGGCGCCCAGGGCCAGGCCGAACCGCGACGGCCGCTGCATCCTCGATCCCTTCATTTGCCAACCCTCCCTTTTATGGCGCCTCCTAGAGGTGCGCCGTTCCAGTTGAACTCCCCGCAATGCTCGCCGCGGCATGCGCAATCCGCGGGCCGACGTCGGTCATCGCCCGCTCCTCGGAAATCTCGAAGGGTGGCCCGCCGCAATTCACGGCCAGCACCACGCCATCGGCAGTGACGACCGGCGCCCCGACGCCGACCACATCGGCACGCCAGTCGCCGGCCGAGATACAGAAGCCGCGGCGCTTGAGCATCGCGAAGGCGTCGTCGATGCCGTCGCGAATCGCCCGCCAGTCGCGGCCGGCATCGCGGCGGATCCGGTCGAGCAGCCCGCTGCGTTCGGCGGCCGGCAGGGCGAACAGATAGGCCCGTCCCATCGCCGTCGTGGCCAGCGGAATGCGGGCACCGAGATCGAAGCGCGCCGGCGGGGCATTGTCGTGCCGCACCGTGTCGATGTTGATCATGTGCAGGTTGTCGCGCGCGCCGAGCGACACCGGAAGGCGGGTCGTCTCCGCGACCTCCCGCAGGAAAGGCTGTGCCGCGATGCGGTAGGGCATGCCCGACAGCAGCGAGTGGCAGAGCGAGGCAATCGCGGCACCCAGCGTATAGCGACCGAGCCTCGGCACGTAGGCGAGATAGCCCAGCGCGGTCAGGGTCTGTGTCAGGCGCGAAACCGTCGGGCGGAAAAGACCGGTGCGCGCGGCGATCTCGGCGTTGCTGAGCGCCCCCTCGCCTGGCCGAAACGCCCTGAGCACGGACAGGCCGCGCGCCAGCCCCTGGACGGCGTGCGCTTCCTCGCCCGCCAGCAGATCGGTCTCAGCCTTGCGCCGAAGCGGTGACAAACGGCCCATGGATGAAAATTGCGATGGATGGAATTCAATTGTCAAATTGGCCGGAGGGCGGCTGTTGCAACGGTGGATTGTACCGCGATGGAGGCGATCCACCGTCGAAGCCGGCGCGCCTCAATCATTCCGGACTCCCCATCGCGGCCGGCGCACGTAAGTCGCGGCGACGCCCACCTTCAGCCCGGCGGTGCGCCGCGTCGCATCCGGCCACGGCCCCTACGCGTTGCGGACCGCTGGAACTGAGAGAACAACGCCCGGCCGGCGATGATCAGCAAACCGAGAAGGCCTGCAGCCAGACAAAGGACATGCAGGCCTTCCACTGACATCAGCCCGAGCAACGGATTGCCCGCGGCCAGCGGCCAGAACGGCTCCATGTCCCGATGCATCACCGCATCGAGGCCGATGTGCGAATAGGTGCCTAAAAGCCCGCTCAGGAACGACACCGGCCGGCTTATCGGATGATGCCTGATCCTGAGCGGCCTCAGGACGAACTCGCTGATCGGCTTGCCGATCGCGCCGGCCACCAGGCCGATGATGAGTGCACCGAGGAGGGTGTGCGTCATGCCGTGAAGGATCGGCCATCCCTGGACGATCCCGATCAGCGGCTCGATGTCCATCAGCACCTGTGCGCCGCCGAACACCATGAAGCTGAAGTGCTTGCCGCCGACGGCCTTGAAGGCGGCGCCGGGCCCGAGGTGAAACGGCGTGAAGGGCATCCGCCCCTCGCCTTCAGTCCAGCGTCGTCGCGCTCAAGCCGAGCTGCGCCCGCCGCCGCAGCCACTGGCTCGGCCGGTAGCGGTCGTCGCCGGTGATGGCCTGCAACTGCAGCAGGATCTCGTGGCAGTCCTTGACGCCCAGCCAGTCGGCCAGCGCCAGCGGCCCGCGCGGATAGTTGAGGCCGAGCGTCATGGCGGTGTCGACGTCGGCCGCCGAGGCGATGCCGATCATCGCCATCTCGCAGCCCAGGTTGGCGATCATGGCGCACATGCGCTGGGCGATGAAGCCGGGCGAGTCCTTGATCAAGGTCACCTTGGCGCCGGTGCGTGCCAGGATGGCGGCCGCGGCGTCGCGCACCAGGTCGTCGGCGCCGGGCGCGGTCATGATGGTGAGGCGCTTGGCGATGTCGCCGGTGAGATCGATCGCCACGGTGCGCCGGGGATCGAGGCCGCGCTCGACCACCGTCGTGGTGCAGTCCTTGCCGATCGGCGCCACCAGGATCGGGCTCCTGCCATCGTCGGCGCCCAGCGCCTGCGCGCCTGCCGCCATGACGAGACTCACCAGCTTCTCGTTGTGGCTGTCCATCACCACGACGCGCGTCGCCGGCACGACCGATGGCAGGTGATCGGCGCCGGGATCGACCTTGGCGCCCTTGGCGTCGTAGGCGTACCAGCCGCCGCCGGTCTTGCGGCCGAGCCGGCCCGCGGCATAGAGGCTCTCGTGATAGGGGCTGGGCGTCATGCGCCGGTCGTGGAAGAAGCCCTCGTAGATGATCTTGCGCGCCGGGAAGTTCACGTCGATGCCGGTGAGGTCCATCAGCTCGAACGGCCCCATGCGGAAACCGCAGCTGTCGCGCATGACGGCGTCGACTTGCGACGGTGTGGCCCTGCCCTCCTGCATGATACGCAGGCCTTCGGTGCCGATCGCCGTGCCGCCAAGATTGACCAAAAAGCCCGGCGTGTCGCCCACCACCACGGGCACGCGCGTCTGGCGCTTGCCCAGCGCCACCATGGCGTCGGTCACCCAGGGCGCGGTGTCGGCGGCCCGGATCACCTCAACGAGCTTCATCAGCGGCACGGGATTGAAATAGTGCATGCCGCAGACCCGCTCGCGATGTTTCAGCGCGCGCGCGATCGAGGCGATGCGGATCGATGAGGTGTTGGAGGCGAGGATGGTCCCGGGCGGGACCACGGCTTCCAGCTCGCCGAACAGCTTCTGCTTGACCTCGAGGTTCTCGAACACCGCCTCGACGACGACGTGGCAGGCCTTGAGGTCTTCGAGTTTGTCGGCGACCGCGAGATTGGCGTCGGTCTTGGCGAGATCGGCATCCGTCAGCCGACCCTTGGCGACAAGGCCCTTCAAGGTCTCGAGGATCGCAGCCTTCGCCTTCACCGCACCTCCGGCCGCGGCGTCGAACATGATTGCCTTCATGCCGCCTTGCGCCGTCACCTGCGCAATACCGCGCCCCATGGCGCCGGTTCCGACCACGCCCACGACCAGATCGGAGCGGTTCACATCGAGAGCCATGCTGTCTCTTCCTTCTACTTGCGACGGCGCAATCCCTTGCCGCGGCCGGCGGTATCCAGCCGATCCAGTGTAGCGAGCCCCCGCTCAGGCTTGCCACGTGCAGCCATGCGCCGGAACCGCACTTCGGCATCGTGTGCCGACAGGGTCACTGTCGCCATCTCCTCGATCAGCTTGCCCATACTAACGCCGCGCGTGCGTGCCAAATCTCGGAGACGTGCATGCGTCGCATCAGGCATGCGGATGGTCAGGGTGGACATGGATGTCCTCTAGCAACGCGACCTGCCGCGCACAAACAACCGGTGGTTTATCTCATGAGCGGGCCAGAGGCACGCGCTCCCAACTAACCTTCCCCCGCGTACCCCGCCGTCTTCAGCCCGCCGGTGATCTCGTCGAGGGCTGCCGGGTCCTCGATGGTGGCGGGCATCTTCCAGGGCTGGCCGTCGGCGATCTTCTGCATGGTGCCGCGCAAGATCTTGCCCGAGCGTGTCTTGGGCAGGCGCGGCACGACGATGGCGGTCTTGAAGAAGGCGACGGGGCCGATGCGGTCGCGCACGAGCTGGACGACCTCGCGCACGGTGTCCTCCTTCGGCCGGTCGACGCCGGCCTTCAGGACCAGGAAACCGAACGGCACCTGGCCCTTGAGCTCGTCGGCGACGCCGATCACGGCGCACTCGGCGACGTCGTTGTGGCTGCCCAGCACTTCCTCGATCTGGCCGGTCGACAGGCGGTGGCCGGCGACGTTGATCACGTCGTCGACGCGCGTCATCACCGAGACGTAGCCGTCCTGGTCGATGAAGCCCGCGTCGCCCGTCTTGTAGTAGCCGGGGTAGTCCGCGAGATAGGCCTGCCGGAAGCGCTCGTCGGCGTTCCACAAGGTCGGGAAGGTGCCCGGCGGCAGCGGCAGCCTGGCCGCGAGCGCACCGACGTCGCCCTGCTTGGCGATCGGCTTGCCCTGCTCGTCCAGCACCTGGAGATTCCAGCCCGGCGCCGGCACCGAGCACGACCCGAGCTTGACCGGCATCGGCTCCAGCCCGACGAAGTTGCCGCAAATCGCCCAGCCGGTCTCGGTCTGCCACCAGTGATCGACGATCGGCACGCCCAGAAGCTTCTGCGCCCATTCGATGGTCGGCGGATCGCCGCGCTCGCCCGCCAGGAACAGCGTGCGGAACTTGGAGAGGTCGTACTGCTTCAGGAGCTTGCCGTCGGGATCTTCCTTCTTGATGGCGCGGAACGCCGTCGGCGCGGTGAACAGCGCGACCGCCTTGTGCTCGGAGATGACGCGCCAGAAGGCGCCGGCGTCGGGCGTGCCGACCGGCTTGCCCTCGTAGAGGATCGAGGTCGCGCCATGGATCAAGGGCCCGTAGACGATGTAGCTGTGGCCCACCACCCAGCCAACGTCCGAGGCGCACCACCATATCTCGCCGGGATTGACGCCGTAGAGGTATTGCATCGACCAGGCCAGCGCCACGGCATAGCCGCCATTGTCGCGCACCACGCCCTTGGGCTGGCCCGTCGTGCCGGACGTATAAAGAATGTAGAGCGGGTCGGTTGCCTTCACCGGCACGCAAGCATGCGGCTCGGCCGCCGCCACCGCCTCGTTCCAGTCGAGGTCGCGGCCCTTCACCATCGAGGCCTCGGCCTGCGGCCGCTGGAACACCAGGCAGCGCGGGATCTTGTGCGAGGCGAGCTCGATCGCCTGGTCAAGCAAGGGCTTGTACTGGACCACGCGCCCCGGCTCGATGCCGCACGATGCCGTCAGCACCAGCTTGGGCGAACAGTCGTCGATGCGGGTGGCAAGCTCGTTGGCGGCAAAGCCGCCGAACACCACAGAATGCACCGCGCCCAGCCGCGCGCAGGCCAGCATCGCCATCACCGCTTCCGGGATCATCGGCATGTAGATGATGACGCGGTCGCCCTTGCCGACGCCCTGCGCGGCGATGGCGCCGGCGAGCTTGGCCACGTGGTCGCGCAGCTCGCGATAGGTGAAGCTCTTCTTCGTATTGGTGACCGGCGAATCGTAGATCAGCGCCGTCTGCTGGGCGCGGCCGCCTTCCACATGGCGGTCCAGCGCATTATGGCAGGTGTTGAGCTCGGCCCCGGCGAACCAGCGGTAGAACGGCGGCTTCGACTCATCGAGCACCTTGTCCCAGCGCCTGGTCCAGTCGATCGCCTTGGCTTGCTCGGCCCAGAAGCCCTCGGGGTCGCTCAGCGAGCGCTGATGGAGTGCACGGTACTTGTCGCCGACGGCCATGACGGCATTTCCTCCCTTTGCGACAGGCTTAGCGTTGCCCATGGACCACTGCAATCCGGATGTGTGACCATTGGGGCGATGGCGTCCCCTACCCTACGATCGACCGTCCCGAGTGCGGTCGGCCTGCTCCTGTCCCTGCTCTGCCTGGTCTGCGGCGCGGAAGGTGTTTTAGCCGACGACAACGAGCGCTGGCCCGCCCCCTTCGGCGGCTTCTTCAATGCGAGCTTCACCTTCGCCACGGATTATTCATTCGCCGGCATCTCGCAGACCAAGAACAGTCCGGCCTACCAGATGGGCATCGACTACCGCTCGAAGGATTTCGGCTTCGACATCCCGATGTGGTTCTACGCCACGGGCTGGGGCAGCAACATCGACTTCCCGTCGACCGGCCAGGGCGTGGAGATTGACGTCGCGGCGGGCTTCAAGGCCCGCGCCTTCAACCGCAGGCTCAGCCTCGACGTGGGCTACATCCGCTACACCTTCCTCGGGCCGCCGGCGGACCTGGGATACAACTACGGCGACATAAATTTGAACGTGGGCTACGACTTCGGCTTCGCCTCGCTCGCCGCCCGCGTGCGCTTCAGCCCCAACTCGTTCGGCGATTCGGGCCAGTCGTGGAACAAGCGCGCGCTGCTCACGGTGCCGCTGCCCTTCCTGAGCTTCAACGAGAACATCGCCTTCAAGACCTACGGCGCGCTTGGCAACCTCTCGGTCGACCGCTTCGCGGCCTACGGCCTGCCGAGCACCGACTATTGGTACTGGCAGATCGCGCTGGTCACCTCGGCCTATGGTCTCGACGTCATGGTGGCCTATACCGACACCAGCATCGACCCGGCGGGCTGCGCCTATACCAGCTACTGCTCGGGCCGCGTGTTCATGAGTGTCAGCAAGGCCTTTTAGGGAGATCGGAATGCGCGTCGTGCAATGGATCGGCCTGGTGATGCTGCTGTTGGCGGGAACGGCCAGCGCCCAGGGCTGGACGGCCTTCAGCCCGGAAGGTGGCCGCTGCAAGGTCGACATGCCGGGCACGCCGACGGTCGAGACGGTGCCGCTCAACTCGCCCGGACAGACGCTCACCCAGACCGAGGCCAAGGTGCAGACAGGCGGCGCCACCTTCTTCGTGTCGTGGGTCGACTATCCCGACCGCATCGCGCTTTCCGCCTCGAGCGACACGATGCTCGACAAGGTCCGCGACGGCATGGCCGCCGGCAACACGCTGCGCGGCGAGAAGAAGCTGACCTTGGGCCGCGCCCAGGGTCGCGAGTTCACGCTCGCACAGGCCAACGGCACCACCACCGCGGTGCGCCTCTACTGGGCGCGCAATCGGCTGTACCAGCTCGGCGTCACCGGCCGCGCCGGCGTCGAGAACCAGCCCGAGACGCGGCACTTCTTCGAGTCCTTCGCGCTCGTCAGATCATAGGCGAGGTTTCCCGTGCCAAAGCCCTTGATGCATTTGGCGCAGTTCCTGGTGCACGGCCCGACCTACCACAGCGTCGCCATGTGGCGGCATCCTCGCACCGCCGCGTCTGGCTACGACTGGACCCAACCCGAGCTCTATCAGCACATTGCCCGGGTCTGCGAGCGCGGCAAGCTCGACATGGTCTTCTTCGCCGACCTCAACTACATCTCCGACACGTTTACGGGCTCGCTGGCGCCAGCGATCCGCAACGCCACCCAGGCGCCCGAGCACGATCCCATCCCGCTGCTGTCGTTCATGGCCGCCGCGACCACGCATATCGGCCTCGGCGCCACCTACTCGGTGAGCCATCAGCATCCGTTCCATGCTGCGCGGCTGTGGGCGACGCTCGATCACCTGACGCGCGGCCGCGCGGCGTGGAACGTCGTCACCACGCTGAACCACAACCAGTCGGCCAACTACGGCGAGGAGATGAAGCCGACCGACGAGCGCTACGACCGCGCGCATGAGTTCATGGACGTCTGCCGCAAGCTGTGGGCGAGCTGGGACGAGGATGCCGTGGTCATGGACCGCGACGCCGGCATCTTCGCCGATCCGGACAAGGTCCATCGCATCGACCACGAGGGCCGCTTCTTCAAGTCGCGTGGGCCGCTGAACGTCGTGCACTCGCCCCACAAGGGTCCAGCCATCCTGCAGGCCGGCACCTCGGGCAAGGGCCGCGACTTCGCGGCGCGCTATGCCGATGCGGTGTTCGCCATCCAGCCCTACATCGCCGGCGCCAAGGCGCTGTACGACGACATCAAGCGCGGCGTGGTCGAGGCCGGCCGTCCACCCGCGGCCTGCAAGATGCTGTTCGGCGTGCAGCCGATCATCGGCGCTTCGCGCGCCGAGGCCGCGGACAAGCAGGCCGAGCACAACGCGCTGGTGCCGATCGAGGGCGGGCTCGCCATCCTGTCGGGCCATCTCGACTTCGACCTGTCGACCCTGCCGCTCGACACCATCATGGCCCATCGCACCGAGCCCAAGCTGCAGCGCATGCAGACGCGCTATCGCACCGCCTCCGGCGAGCTTCTGACCCTGCGGCAGGTCGCCCAGAACCACGGCCAGAGCGTCGGGCTGCCGCAGATGGTGGGCACGCCCACCGACATCGCCGACCAGCTCGAGGCCTATTTCGACCAGGTCGGCGGCGACGGCTTCATGCTGTCGCCGATCTATTGCCCCGGCGCGATCGAGGAATTCGTCGACCTGGTCGTGCCCGAACTGCAGCGCCGCGGCCGTTTCCGGCGGGAATATGCGGGCGCCACGCAGCGCGACCATCTGAACCAGGATTTTTGACCGGGGATACATCGTGCGGCCCGGCCGTAAGTATCGGGGAACCCCTGGATTGGAGAGTGGATGCGCGGCCTCGGCTATCGATTGACGGATATGCTGGTCATCGCGGCCTGCAGCCTGACCTTCGTCGCCGTCGTCAGCCCCGGCCGGCATGAGCCCAAGGGCCCGCCACTCGGCCTGATCGCCCAGGACCTCGGCACGACGCCCGAGCACTTCCAGGAGGTCGCCGAGAGGATCGTCCCCCGCCGTCCCTCCGGCCCGCCGCCGACCGAGGCCCAGAGGAAGGAGCTCGCCGCGGCCCTCTACGTTTCCGTAGAGCAGTTGGACACGGTGATGGAGAAGTACCGGCCGGTTCGGCTGCACCAGCGCTAGTCTTCATCGCCGAACCCGCCGTATCCTCCGCCTAACAAAGCGGAGGAAACGAATGATCGGTCGTCGAACGGCGACGGCAGGGGCGCTCGCCGCCCTGCTGCCCAGCAGCAGCCGCGCGCAGGCGGGCTGGCCGACCAAGCCCATCCGTCTCATCGTGCCCTACGGGCCCGGCGGCTCGGCCGACCAGGTGGCGCGGCTCTATGCCGAGCGGCTGAGCACGGCGCTCGGCCAGCAGGTGATCGTCGAGGACAAGCCCGGCGCCTCGGGCGGCGTTGGCGCCGCGATGGTCGCAGGCAGCGCCCCCGACGGCTACACCTTCCTGCTGGCGCCTACGGCGATCCTGGCGATCACGCCTGGCGTGCGACAGGTGCCCTACAAGCCCGAAGACCTGGTCGCGGTGTGCCGGCTGTCGACGGCGCTGCTGCCGGTCACCATCACCAACGCGTTGGGCGCCAAGACCTGGCAGGAGTTCGTCGCGCTGGCCAAGGCCAATCCCGGCAAATACTGGTACGGCTCCTCCGGCCTCGGAACCCTGACCCATCTCACCGGCGAGGTCGTGACGCGCACCGCCGGCATCAAGATGCAGCACGCGCCCTACAAGACCATCGTCGACGCCACCGGCGACATCTTCGACGGCCGCATCCAGATGGTGTTCGATCCTTCCTTCGTGGCCTACGCCAAGGCCGGCAAGGTGCGCACCGTGCTGATCGACGCGCCGACGCGGCTCGCCGACCTGCCCGACACGCCGACGGCGCAGGAGGTCGGGCTCGACCTGAAGGGCTTCCGCGACCGCGCCTGGTTCGGGCTGTTCGCCCCCAAGGGCCTGCCGCCGGCCATTGCCGAACGCCTCTCCGGCGAAGTCGCGCGCATCGCGGCGACTTCGGACATGAAGGACAAGCTCCTGATGGTGGCGCAGTTCGCGCACTACCAGTCGCCGGCCGATTTCACCCGCCAGGTCGCCGACGACAAGGCCTTCTTCACGGCGCTGATCAAGGAACTCGATATCAAGCTCGAGTAAACGCGGGATCAGGGTTCCCGTCGGAGCGCATCTTCGAAATCAACAGTCTTGCTGAGGTCCTTTAAGAGTGGGCTGGCCTTGTAGGCCAGCATATCCCGCGCACTTTGAGCTATGACGAATCCCGACCGAAGGCATCGGCCTGCAACGGCTGACGTCTTGTCGTCGCTCCAACCAACGGAGTTCAAGTCTTTCAAGGCATCAAGCCAAGGTGACTGCTTCTCTCGTTCTCCCATCTCTTCTTCAGGGATGTAAGGCATCTTGGCGCTATGCCGCAGCAAAGTGGCGATAAAGATGAGTTCATCGCGCGAAAGGGTCGACAACGCTTCGGCATGCTCAAAGAACTCGTCGGCAACAAGCCTGTTGGTCTGCAATTTCCCCCGGATCGCTTTCGCAAGAAGGAGCAAATTCACGCGAGCTCGGCCTTCCCAAGCGGCCCGGTTATAGCCGTGAATTACTGCAATACCATCATCGTGCGCCGCCACTTGCTCGGGAAACACTCCCCCGCGCCGAAGCTCCTCAAACAGGATCTGACGAGCATCATCACTGCGCTTTTTAGATATGCAGCTAGCGCGGCACGGCCGGCCAACATGCCGCCAGTCTTGAGCACTTCAGCGCTGTCCGCGATTGCTCCAAACACTTCTACGAAATTCGCCATGAGTGTCGCCCCAATGAGCTTTCGTATGGAACGAACTCACCACTGAAATAGACACCACGCCAGCGCGAATGAGGGGAATTCCTCGCGGAACTCCCCTCACCCATCTAGCCCTTGACGCACAACACCTGGCGCAAGGTGTGCACCACCTCGACCAGGTCGGACTGCGCCGCCATCACGGCGTCGATATCCTTGTAGGCGCCCGGCGTCTCGTCGATCACGTCGGCGTCCTTGCGGCACTCGATGCCCTGGGTCGCCTTGATGTGATCGTCGAGCGTGAACTGGCGCTTGGCCTCGCCGCGCGACATCGCCCGTCCCGCGCCGTGGCTGCACGAGCAGAAGCTCTCGGCGTTGCCCTTGCCGCGCACGATGAACGACCGCGCACCCATGCTGCCCGGGATGATGCCGAGCTCGCCCGCGCGCGCCCGCACCGCGCCCTTGCGGGTCACGATGACGTTCTCGCCGAAGTGATGCTCCCACGACACGTAGTTGTGGTGGCAGTTCACCGCGGTCTCCGCTGCCGCGTCGAACGGCTTGGGGACGGCCGCGCGCAAGGCACCGATCGCCGCGTCCATCATGTAGCGCCGGTTGAGCGCGGCGAACCGCTGCGCCCACTCGACCGCCCGACGATAGTCGTCGAACAGCTCCGAGCCCTGCGGCAGGTAGGCGAGGTCGGCGTCCGGCAGGTTCACGAACCAGCGCCGCATCTCCTCCTTCGCCCGCTCGATGAAGTAGGTGCCGATCCGGTTGCCGATGCCGCGGCTGCCCGAATGCAACATCACCCACACCGCGTCCGCCTCGTCGAGACAGACCTCGACGAAATGGTTGCCAGTGCCGAGCGTGCCGAGATGGCTATACGCACGCTCGAGCGTCCAGCCCTTGCGCAGCTTGGGATGCTTGTCGAACACGCCGGTGAGCTCGCCGCCGACCGCCTCGGGGATCGTCTCGCCGATCGCCTTCGGCAGGTCGTGCCACGCGCCGCGGTCGCCCGGCCGGCCGTTGTTGGTCCGGCCGTGCGGGATCACGCGCTCCATCTCGCTGCGCAGCCCGGCCAGGCTGTCGGGCAGATCCGCCGCGACGAGCGTCGTGCGCTGCGCCATCATTCCACAGCCGATATCGACGCCGACCGCCGCCGGCACGATCGCGCCCTTGGTCGGGATCACGCTGCCGACCGTGGCGCCCATGCCCCAATGGACGTCGGGCATCACCGCGACATGGCCGTGCACGAACGGCAGCGAGGCGACGTTGCGCAGCTGCTGCATCGCGCTGTCTTCCACGGGAACGCCCGCGGTCCACATCTTGATCGGCGCCCGCTGGCTGCCGTCGACAGTGAAGGTGCTCATGGTCATTTCTCTCGTCCGCAAATTCTAGGGCATCGATCGGGGGAGGTCCTGCCTCCCCCGATCTCCTTTGTTTCACAGCCGGCCGGCGACGAAGTCGCCGATCAGCGCCGGCGCGGCGGCGTCGAAGCCGACCACGTCCAGCATGCCGGCATCGGCCGGGTCGGCGATGGTGAAGCCGGTCGACGTGAGACCGACCACCACCAGCCGGGCAGCGATGCCCGTCGCCTGCCGGTACTGCCGCAGCGCCGCCGTCGGGTGGACCGCGCCGGCCCAGGTCTCGTTGTCCGTGTAGATCACGAACGCATCAACCTCGAGCCGGTTGGCGAGCGCGTACAGCATCGGCTGGGCGCAGTCGGTCCGGCCGAACGGCAGAGCCGACGTCGCCTGCACCGCATCGTCGAGCCGCTGCCGCGGCGACAGCGCGAGCGGCACCAGCTTGTCGCAGAACGCGACCACCTGCGCCGCCGGCTCCGTCGCCAGCGTCACCAGCGCCATCGCCGTCGCGGCTTCCCGCGGCGTCAACGGCGAGCCGGCGACCTGGCCCCCGCTCATCGAGCCCGACACGTCGAGACCGATGAGCAGCCGCTTGCCGGTCGCCTGCACGCTGTCGAACGCGCCGTAGAAGGCCCGATCGAGCGCGTCGACGACGGCCGGCGCCGGCAGCCACTTGAGCCTGCCGAGCAGGCCATGGCCTGTCCGGTAGACCGCAAGCGCCGTCAGCACCTGCAGCGGGTGCACCCGCCGCTGCTTCTGCAGGCGCAACGCGGCCAACCGCGCCACCACCTGCCGCTCGGCATCGCTGTCGGGCACGAGCAGTCCGACCTGGCTCAACTTGCCGAGCGACCGCAGCAACGCGGTCGCCGGCATGTCGGTGAGCAGCGCCTCCCACACCTTCGCCTCGCTCAGAAGTGCCGTTGGCACCACCTCACGCGGCAACCGGTGTTCGAGGATCAGCCGCACCGCCTCGTCGGCATCGGTGGTCCGCAACAGCCGTTCCGCCGCGGCGTACCGCGCCAGCTCGGCCGGCAACGCGTCGGTGCCGTCCGGCCTTACGATGCGCTCGAACAGCGCCCGCCGCGCGACGTCCTCCGCCGACGCCAACGGGTGGGCCAGCCGCAAGAGGTCTCGGTGCGACCACCGCTCGCCCTTCTCGCCCCGCGCCTTGTACTTCAAGGCCTGCAGTTCGAGTTCGCCGAGCGGCTGGTCGACGTACCACCGTGCGACCGCCCGCCGAAGTCCCCGGCCCCAGCCCCGCAGCCCGTCGATGGTGCCGACAAGCCGCTGAAGCTGTGCACCAGTCCGCGCCACCTTCGGGATCGCGGCCAACGCCGCGGCCCGAGTCGCCGGATCGGTTGCCGCTGTCGCGAGGGCCAGCGCGAACAACACCGGCTCCTGCTTGGGCGCCCGGCCGCTCACGCTGATCTCGACGATCCGCGCAACCGCCCGCACGCCGTCAGCGGCGATGCACCGCTCCACGACGGTCGCGTTCTCGCGCGTGAGCCTGAGCTCGCTCGCGTAGAACGTTCCACCCTCGCTGCCGAGGATCAGGAACCGGTCGAGCCGCGACCAGTCGTCGAGCGCGTAGACGTATCCGCCCGCGTCGTTCACGACCATGGCTTCGCCGGCCAGCGGCGCCCGTTGGCCCCCGCCCTTCCAGCTCAACATTTGCAGGATGTTCTTCATGCTCACCTCCCGGCACGCGCGGCCGGAGGGAGCGCAGACGATGATCAGCGCCCCGCCGCGGCCGCGGCGTACCTCGTTCCTGAGTGTTCGTTACCGTCTGGCACGATCATCATCACCTTCCGGGATTCCAAAGGCGTCCGACGATCCCACCCGGAGGGGACCATCCGACGACAGCGCAGACATGGGTTGGACTGGGGTAAGGCGTTGCCGCCTTTCGATGCTCTCCCGCTGAGCTACGGTGTCGCCACCGCCGGGAGTCGAACCCGGGACCTTCGAATTAACGTTAACCCAATCACTTCGGCCCGCGCCGATTTCGCCGACTTCCGACGGGCATGGGACGGGATCGGATCGATGCGGCTTGCGCCACAAAGGCGGGATTCGAAGCCCGCTTAACCCGTTAACCGATTCCCTTCGGCCCGCCGGCCGTCATCGATATTTCCACCGGACATGAGAGAGGCGAAGGTTGGTGAGTCTTGCGACGTCACGCGTGGCAGGCGTTAACCTTCAACCGAGCGGCCCGGTGTGGGCGCGGGTTGTATGCGCACCGAAGGGTGCACGCAAGAGCAACGCAGCGGTCGACACAACTTCACGCGGCGCTGTGACATGTCGGCCACAAGGCGAATTCCGTTCGTCTGCGAACGATCGGCTAGGACTTCGGCGAAGTTGGCGCAGGTTCCGGAGCGGGCGGCGCAACGGGTGGCGGTTCGGCTGGCGTCGTCTGCGATGGCGCGGATTGCTGCTTGGCCTTGGCGTCGCGGTCGGCCGCGTTGCGCTGCTCGCGTTCCTTGGCGTCGCGATCGGCGGCCGCCTTGTCGGCGGCTTCCTTCTGCGCCCGCTGCCCACCCTTCGCGCCGACGACCGTGCCAATCTGCCCGCGGGTCTCGTCAGCAGGGGTGACGCCTTGTTCGGACTGCCCGCCTGGATTGGCCGAAGGCAGCGTCCCGGTGGGCGCGATCTGGCGATCGGCGCCAGGGCGGGCCTTGCCGGTAGGCGCAGCACTGCCGCCGAACCAGCCACAGCCGGTCAGGAGCGCGAGAGTCGATACAGCGAGCAGGCCGCGCCAAATGTCTTTGTTCATCATGGTCCGTTGCCTCGCATCGCTGCCTTTGGCAAGTCAGATGTTCAAGAGCTTCAGTCCCTTCTCCTTCGCGCACGCGATCGCATCTTCGTAACCCGCATCCGCATGGCGCATGACGCCGCTTGCCGGGTCGTTCCACAGCACGCGCTCGATGCGGCGCGCCGCCTCGGGCGTGCCGTCGCAGACGATGACCATGCCGGCATGCTGCGAAAACCCCATGCCGACGCCGCCGCCGTGGTGCAGCGACACCCAGGTCGCGCCCGAGGCGCAGTTGAGCAGGCCGTTCAGCAATGGCCAGTCGGAAACGGCGTCGGAGCCGTCGCGCATGGCTTCGGTCTCGCGGTTGGGGCTGGCGACGGAGCCCGAATCGAGATGGTCGCGGCCGATGACGATCGGCGCCTTCAGTTCGCCCTTGGCCACCATGTCGTTGAAGGCGAGGCCCAGGCGATGGCGGTCGCCCAGACCGACCCAGCAGATACGCGCCGGCAGTCCCTGGAATTTGATGCGCTGCCTCGCCATGTCGAGCCAGTTGTGGAGATGCGCGTTGTTCGGCATCAGCTCCTTCACCTTGGCGTCGGTGCGGTAGATGTCCTCTGGATCGCCCGACAACGCGGCCCAGCGGAACGGGCCGATGCCGCGGCAGAACAGCGGCCTGATGTAGGCCGGCACGAAGCCCGGATAGCTGAAGGCGTCGGCCACGCCCTCCTCCAGCGCCATCTGGCGGATGTTGTTGCCGTAGTCGACCGTCGGAACCCCCTGCTTGTGGAACTCCAGCATGGCGCGCACGTGGCCCGCCATCGACTGCTTGGCGGCCTTGGCGACGGCGTCGGGTGCGCTGGTGCGCTTGGCCTCCCACTCGGCCAAGGTCCAGCCCTTGGGCAGGTAGCCGTTGATGGGATCGTGCGCCGAGGTCTGGTCGGTCAGGCAGTCCGGCTTCACGCCACGGCGCAAAAGCTCGGGCAGCACGTCGGCCGCGTTGCCTAAAAGGCCGACCGATACCGCCTTCTTTTGTGCCGTCGCCTCTTGGATGATCGCCAGCGCCTCATCGAGGTCGCGCGCCTGCTTGTCGAGGTAGCCCGTGCGCAGCCGGAATTCGATGCTGCTCGGCCGGCATTCGACGGCGAGGCACGAGGCGCCGGCCATGGTCGCGGCGAGCGGCTGCGCGCCGCCCATGCCGCCCAGCCCCGCCGTCAGGATCCAGCGGCCGGCCAGGCTGCCCTGGTAGTGCTGGCGCGCCATCTCGACGAAGGTCTCGTAAGTGCCCTGCACGATGCCCTGGCTGCCGATGTAGATCCACGAGCCCGCCGTCATCTGGCCGAACATCATCAGGCCCTTGCGGTCGAGCTCGTTGAAATGCTCCCAGGTCGCCCAGTGCGGCACCAGGTTGGAGTTGGCGATGAGGACGCGCGGCGCGTCGGCGTGGGTGCGGAAGA
>JAKFVH010000205.1 GCA_021732285.1 Reyranella sp.
CTGCCGCGCTCGCTGCTGCTGCTGCAGAGCAACGGCGGCGCGGTGTCGGTCGACCAGGTCGCGAGCCGCCCCGTCATGCTGGTGCTGTCCGGCCCGGCCGCCGGCGTCGGCGCGCTGAAAGGCTGCGCCGCGCCCGGCGAAGCGCCAAACCTGATCTCGATGGAGATCGGCGGCACCAGTTGCGACGTCATGGTGATGGCCAAGGGCCAGGTGCCGGTGGCCGACGAGCTGTTGATCGACGGCTACCACCTCACCACGCCGTCGGTCGAGATCCACACCGTCGGCGCGGGCGGCGGCGCCATCGCCTGGGTCGACGATGCGGGTCTCCTGCATGTCGGGCCGCAAGGCGCCGGCGCGCGGCCCGGACCCGCGGCCTATGGCCTGGGCGGCGAGAACCCGACCGTGACCGATGCGCAGCTCGTGCTCGGCCGCCTGCGTCCCGGCCCGCTGGCGGGCGGCGTCACGCTCGACGGCAAGCTCGCGCGCCAGGCGATCGAGACCAAGCTCGCCAAGCCGCTCGGCCTCTCGGTCGAGGACGCAGCGTCGGGCGTGATCCGGCTGCTGGAGCAGAACCTGCTGCATGCCGTCGAACGCTTGAGCATCGAGCGCGGCCACAATCCCGCGACCTTCACCCTGGTCGCCGCCGGCGGCGCGGGCCCGATGCACGGCGCCGAAGTGGCGCGCGCGCTCGGCTGCAAGCGCGCCCTGCTGCCGCGCGCGGCCGGCGCGTTCTGCGCCATGGGCATGCTGCAGTCCGACGTGCGCCAGGATTACATGCACGTCTTCCTGGCCGATCTCGACACGGTCGATCGCACGAGCCTCGAAGCGGGCTTCGCCGAGCTCGAAGCGCGCGCCCGCGAGGCGCTCGGCCGCGAGGGCTTCGCCAACGGTTCGGCCGCCCTCTCGCGCGAGGTCGACCTGCGCTACGACGGCCAGCAATGGCCGGTGCGCGTGGCGTTGAGCGCGGCCTTCGACGCAGCCGCGGCGCGACAAGTGTTCGAGGCCGAGCATCAGCGGCTGTTTGGCCATATCCAGCCCGGCGGGCGGCTCGGCATCACCGCGCTGCGCGTCGTCGGTCGTGGCCTGCTCGATTGGACGCCGCCCAAGGCGCCTTCGCCACAGGCTACGGCGCCTACGGCGCGTGAAAAGCGCAAGGTCTGGATCGATGCCGTCCACGGCTGGCATGACGTGCCGGTCTACGAGGGGGCGGCGCTGCGGCCGGGCTGCCGGCTCGACGGGCCGCTCCTGATCGAGGAGCGCACCACCACCGCCTTCGTCGGCCCGCGCGATCGGCTGGAGGTCGACCCACGTGATGATTTCCTGGTCCATGTCGGAGCCCTCCAATGAGCACCGAACTCGATCCCGTCACCTTGGCCCTGGTGCAGAACCGGCTGGACCACATCTCGCATCAGATGGGCTGGGTGATGACGCGCACGGCGCGCTCGCCGATTTTTAGCCAGAGCCACGACTTCTCCTGCTTCCTGGCCGACTCGCGCGGCACGCTCATAAGCCAGGCCGACGGCATCCCGATCCATACCGGCGGCGGCGGCTTTGCCGTGCGCGCCATCCTGCGCGACTTCAAGGACGCCATCGAACCCGAGGACGTCTTCCTGCTGAACGATCCCTACACCGCCGGCGGCAACCATCTGCCGGACTGGGTGATCGCGCGGCCGGTGTTCGTCGCGGGCAAGCTTATAGCCTTCGCCTGCAACCGCGCCCACCAGGCCGATATCGGCGGCGGCGCTGCCGGCACCTACAACTCGGCGGCCACCGAGATCTTCCACGAGGGCATCCGGCTGCCGGTGCTGAAGCTGATCGAGCGCGGCCGCCTGCGCGACGACCTGTGGCGGCTGCTGATGCTCAACACGCGCCTGCCCGAGGCGCAGGACGGCGATTTGCGCGCCATGATCGGCTCGACCCGCATCGGCGCCGAGCGGCTGGCGGCCCTGGTCGAGGAGCTGGGCATCGAGCGCGCGCCCGATTTCTTCGAAGGCGTGTTAGCCCATGCCGACCGCCGCTTCCGCGGCTGCGTCGCGCGGCTGGCCAAGGGCGTGTGGCGCGCCGAGGAGCCGGTCGACAACGACTGCTTCGAGCCGATCGACGGCAGGGTCGCCGTGACCTTGACGGTGAAGGACGACGGGCTGATCGTCGACTTCGCCGGCACCACCCCGCAGCTGAAAGGTTTCAAGAACAGTTCCATCGCCAACTCGACCTCGGCGGTGTTCATGGCGCTGTCGTCGTTCTTCGAGCCCGACCTGCCCAAGAACGAAGGCGCCTTCCGCTGCGTCGAAATCCGCCTGCCCGAGGGCACGATGGTGAACGCGCGGCCGCCGGCGCCGATGACCATGAACACCGTGTTCATCGCCCACGAGATCATCCATGCGCTGTGGAAGGCGCTCGACCAGGCGCTGCCCGAGCGCGCCTCGGCCGGCTGGTCGAAGGCGGTCCACGCCGTCACCGCCGGCGTCAAGGACGACGGCAGCCGCTACGTGATGTACCAGTGGGCCGGCGCGCCGGCCGGCGGCGGCGTCGAAGGCCGCGACGGCTTCCACCTGATCGGCCATCTCATCACCCTGGGCGGCCTCACCCTGCCCAACCTCGAAACCTACGAGCAGCTCTATCCCGTGCGCTTCCATCGCCAGGAGTTGCGCTGCGACAGCGCCGGGCCCGGCCGCTTCCGCGGCGGCGCCGGCTGCGACTACGCGGTCGAGGTCTTCACCCCGGCCGACTACGCCTTCCGCGGCGAAGGCGTCGGCGCCCCCTCGAGCTTCGGCGCCGCCGGCGGGCGCGCCGGCGTGGGCGGCGAGGTCACCCTCACCCTGGCCGACGGCCGCAAGGTCAACGCACCCAAGTACGGCGTGCAGCGCCACGGGCCCGGCACCTATCGCGCGCTGTCGCCGGGCGGCGGCGGCTTCGGCGATCCGCGCACCCGCGATCCGGCGCGCGTCCTGCGTGACGTGCGCGATGGCGTGGTGAGCGCGGCGGGCGCCGAACGCGACTATGCCGTGGCCATCGCCAAGGACGGACGCAACATCGACGCGGCGCGCACGGCGGCTCTCAGGGCGGCAGCCGAATAAAAAGCCGGTTGGGGTTCGCGCAGTTTGCGCAGTTTCGGCAACCCCCTCTGCGCACGCGCAGGCCGCTCTCGATGCAGGCATTGCCAGCGGAAATCGGACTTTCCGGCATTCCCAGTATTTCCGACAGAGAGCGTGGCGTTGCGCGCAAGCCGGAGCCCCTATGGGTTGGGTGCAGGAGCACCAGCGTCGAACGCGCGCGACGTCTCGGCGGGCCCCCGAGGAGTCCCTGTGCTCGCGCGCGGGCACGGGGCTTCCCTGGGGAGTCCCACTTCCAATGTCGTCAGATGAACGATGCATAGAGCGGCAGCGGTCCCTAGTGTAGACTAGCACCACAGTGCTTGTCAATAACTATGGTTGTTTCACGTGAAACACCAGAGCCGACGCCGTCGTGTCGTGGATCACCGCGCCAGCAATCGGCGGATGTGCCGTTCCAACGTCCGGTGGTCGTAGGGCTTGCGCTGCGTCGGCCCCTGCTCGCAGAGGTCGCCCGCCTCGGCCGCTGCACGGGGCACGCCGGCCGCCAGCACGACGCGGACCGTGGGACGGTGCTTGCGGATCGTCTGGGCCAGCTGAAAGCCGGCGCCCTCGTCGCCCTCGACGTCGAGGAAGGCGAGGTCGAACTTCATGTCCAGGCGAAGCGCCTGAATGGCTTCCTCGTGGGTGCCGGCCTCGACGACGTCATAGCCGCATTCGCGCAGATAGGCGGCCAGCGCCGTGCGCACCAGGATGTCACCATGAACGAGCAACAAAGTGGATGGTTCCGGCGTTCGTAGTTCCGTGGCGCGTGTCATGGCCCGGCAACGGGGTGGGCAGGCGATTTGTTCCCTCTCCCAGCCTGGGGAAGTCGGTGGTCGAGTAGTGATGTCGCAGAACAAAAAACCAACAACGACAAGCGCCAAGCTCCACAGGGCACAGATGGCCGCACGATACCGGGAGGCTGCGGCCAACGATGGGGGCCCGCGCTATCGGATCATGATCGTGCAGGACGACTTCCTGCTGCGCATGGAAACGGCGGCCGACCTGCGCCGGTGGGGCTACGATGTCGTCGAGGCTTTCAGCGAGGCCGAAGCCCGTCGAGCCCTGCGTGCCGATCGGCGGATTGCGTTGGTCCTGCTCGACGTGAACGTCGGCGGCAATCAGCACGGCCTCGAGCTGGCGCGCTGGATCAGGGGCCATCATCCGGAGACGAAGCTGTTGCTCACGGCGGCCGTCGCGCCAACGGCCGACGACATCCCCGTTCTCGCCAAACCCTATCGGCCGCTCGAGCTTCTCCAGCACATCGACGCGCTCTTGAAGGCGCAGGATCCCGACCCGTCCGGCGGGTCGGGCTAGTCCATACCGCGAGCCACCAGGTCGACCGGCTCATCGCTGCGGCGCGATATGGAACTCCAGCCCCATGGCTCGCATGACCTTCAGCACGGCGCCGAACGACGGATTGCCATCCTTGCCCAGCGCCTTGTAGAGGCCAGCCCTGGTCATGCCGGTCTTTTCGGCGAGGTCGCTGATGCCGCGGGCACGCGCGATGTCACCCAGGGCAGCGGCGATGAAGGCCGGATCGTCGCCGCCTTCCTTGAGGCAAGCCTCGAGGTAAAGCGCGAGGTCCTTGTCGCTCTTGAGGTAATTCGCGGGGTCGAACTTTCTCAGTTTTGGCTTTGCCATGGGTCGGTGTAAACCATAGTTGGCAGATTGCCAACTATGGTTTACAGGAAGCCCTCCCCACAGAGAGCGGCATTACGGCATCTTAGCGCACCACTGGCGCCCAGCCGTAGACCTTCTGCAACGTCTTGCCCATCAACGTCGCGCGGTCGCTGTCGCTGAGGCGGTCGGTGAGCCGGAACGCATCGACCCCTTCCTTGTACGTCAGGAACGCCACCGCGCGCGTCCAGTCGGTGCCCCACATGCAGCGGTCGAGGCCGAAGGCGTCGAAGATGCGGCGCAGCGGATCCCAGATGTCCTTGTAGGGGAACGGCTCCTTGGCGAGCGTGCCCGCGCCGCTGATCTTGACCAACACGTTGTCGTACTTGGCGAGCGCCAGCAGCTTGGGCAGGTCGGCCCACGGCTCGGCCGGCTTGGGCGGCTCGAAGGGTTGTAGGAGGCCCAGGTGATCGACCACGATGCGCGTGTTGGGATTGCGCGCGGCGAGCGGCCCGAGCTGCTCGATGCGGCCCCAGCTCAGCACGTTGACCGGCAATGAATGCTTTGCCGCCGCGGCCAGCACGCGGTTCACGCCCGGATCGTCGGGCGCCACCAGCGGACCCGCCGCCATCATGATGCGGATGCCGACCGTGCCCGGCGTCTTTTTCCAGTCGGCGATGGTGTCGGCGACGTTGGGATCGGCGGGATCGACCGGCTTCACCACGGCGAAGCGGCCGGGATGCCTGTTGCGCACCTCCAGTGCGTAGCTCGCGTCGTAGCGGTACTGGGTGTAGGGCGAGACCAGGATGGCGCCGTCGACGCCGACCTCGTCCATGGCGGCCACCATCTGATCACCGGTCACCTCGGCCGGGCCGTGCAGGGTGGCGGCCCACGGCCGGCCGGCATGGTTGCGCTCGTAGACATGGACCTGGACATCGATCGTCGGCACGCGACCCGCCTCCCCTGGCATTTGCTGCGCGGGAGGCTAGAGCGCTTTGCGATCGGAGGGAACCGCGGCGCGCCGGCGTTCAGGCCCGCGCGTTGGGGCTGCGCAAGGGCCGCTCGACTTCGCTCTGGGCCTCGGCGGCGAAGCGGGCGAGTGCCACGCGCTTGTCGGGCGTCCTCACCATCAGGCCGCCGCTGCCGGCGAACACCGAATGGTAAACGACCTGGTCCTGTTCAACGGCGCTGACTTCGCGCAGCTCGTTGGCGACAGTGCGGTAGGAATGGCCGGCGAGAATACGTTCCTGCGCGATGGGCATGACAGGCTCCCTCCATCGAGATCGCATCGACCCGATCGCGTCCGCCCGCACGCGGCGAGCGGACGCAACCGCCCTCCCCTTCGCCTCGCTCTTGATCTGGCCGAGACTACGCAGCAAAATTTCCGCCGACTGTTCAAAATCGAACTGTCCAATATTGAACTGTCCAATATTGAACGGTACGGCAGAGTTCCCGGCGAACTCAGGATGAGCTTGGGAGAGGAGTGGAATGCCAGCAGGCGGCACAGCAAGAGCGAGGAACGGCGCAAAGGCCCGCAGCGGGCCGGACAGGAAAGCAAGAGCCAGGACCAGGTCGTCGAAGGATTTCGACACCGAGCTGTTCCTGACCACGGTGGGCGTCGGCAAGACGCTCGCGACCTACCGGCCCAAGAGCTACGTCTTCCGGCAGGGCACCAAGTGCAACGCGGTCTATTACATCCAGCAGGGCCACATCGAGCTCAGCGTCGTGTCGAGCCAGGGCAAGGAGCGCGTCGTCGGCCTGCTCGGGCCGGGCAGCTTCGTCGGCGAGGGCTGCCTCGGCGGCCACCCGGTCTATCTCGCATCGGCCCGCGCCTCGACCGAGGCGACCGTCATCAGGGTCGAGGCCGAGACCATGATCCGGGCCATCCATGAGCATCCCGAGCTGTCGCAGCGCTTCATGGCGTACCTGCTGCTGCGCAACAGCCAGATCGAATCGGACCTGGTCGACCAGCTGTTCAATTCCAGCGAGAAGCGGCTGGCGCGGCTCTTGATCATGCTGGCCCAGGTCGGGCAGGAGGCGGAGCTGCGCACGGTGGTGACGCCGATCAGCCAGGAGGTGATGGCGGCGCGCGTCGGCACCACGCGCTCGCGCATCAACTACTTCATGAACAAGTTCCGCAAGCTCGGGCTGATCGAATACAACGGCGACCTGAAGGTCCATTCC
This sequence comes from Reyranella sp., assembly GCA_021732285.1. Taxonomy (GTDB): domain Bacteria; phylum Pseudomonadota; class Alphaproteobacteria; order Reyranellales; family Reyranellaceae; genus Reyranella. The sequence continues at coordinate 6,897 of JAKFVH010000205.1, forward strand.
TCGCTGCTGAACGTGATCGTGCGGGAGTAATGCTGGGAGCGCGGGCCTCCGGCCCGCTCATGCTCTTCGTCTTATTCGGACCGCGGGCGTCCCGCCCGCTCATGATCATGAGGCGGGCGGGACGCCCGCGGTCCGAACATGAGCGGGCCGGAGGCCCGCGCTCCCGTCAGACGAACTGGACCACGTTCTCCACGCCGATCAGATGGCGGCCGACCATCTCGGCGTGCGGCCACATGCCCTGCAGGTGCTGGCTGGCGCTCATGGCGTCGCGGAAGCGGCGCTCGAAGGGCGCCTTCTCGGAGATCGCCATGGTGCCGGCGCCGCGATAGCAGGCGATCGAGACGTCGGTCGCCTCGTTCATGCCCCAGGTCGTGGCGAGTCTCAGCCGCACGCGCAGGTCGACGTCGAGCGTGCCCTTGGCCGAGGCGTCGTAGACCTGGCCCGCCGCCTCATGCAGGAAGGCGCGCGTGGCCGACAGACGCGCCTCGAGGATCGCCATCTCGCGATGGACGGCCTGGTTGCTGGCCATCGCCGTCGGCGAGGCGCGGCTGTGCCGGCCCTTGGCCACCGTCACGTAGGTGTCGAGCAGGCGCCGCGCGATGCCGATGGTGACGCTGCAGAAGCCGCTGGCATAGAGCAAGGTCGAGCCGATGGGATAGAGCGGTCCCTTCTCGCGCCGCTCCTCCTCGACGTCGCGCGCCGGCGCATGGGCGTCGGGGATGAACAGGTCCTCGACCGAGTAGCTGTCGCTGCCGGTGCCGCGCAGGCCGAGCACGTGCCAGTCGTCGATGATCCTGGCCTGCGAGCGCAGGAAGACGAACGAGCGGTCGTCGGGCCGGCCGTAGCGGATATGCGGCGTGCCGTCGGGGTTCTGCACGGCGCTGTGCGCGCCCAGCATCCTGGTGTGGCGCCCGCCGCTGGCGAAGCTCCAGGTGCCGGTGAGCCGATAGCCGCCCTCGACGCGGATCGCCGTGCTCTTGTCGTGACGCGCGCCCCACGCCAGGCCGGCATAGGGGCCTTCGAACATCTTCGCCACGGCCTCGTGCGGCATCGACGCGGCCGACGTCGCCATCGACACGTTCGACTGGTTGACGAACCACGCCGTGCTGGCATCGGCCCAGGCCAGCGCCTCGTTGGCCTTGCAGTAGTCGACGAGAGGCACCTCCTGCCCGCCCATGCTTTTGGGCAGCAGCATGCGCAGCAGGTCCTGGCTTGCCAGCGCATCGACCACCTCCTGGGTGAGCTCGCGCCGGCGGTCCATCTCCGGCCCGTCCTTGTCCAGCACCGCCTGCACGGCCCGCGCCCGCTCCTGCGGGCTGGCAAGGGAGCCGGGCTTGGTGGGCGAAACTGGATTCTGCATCAGGCGTTTCCTCGGGCTTCGATCGGTCGACTATAGTGTCCCCAATCGCATCTGTTCAAAACTTCGCCTGCGGACCATTCCGACAGGCGTGCTGTCGGGGGAGCGCCGTTATGCAGATCGGGTTCAACCTGCCGAACTCCGGCCCGCTGTCGGCCGTCGCCGACATGACGCGGCTCGCGGCCGAAGGCGAGGCCATGGGCTTCGACTATCTCACGCTGACCGACCACGTCGTGCTGCCCAACACCAAGGTGCCGGGCTACCCCTACTCCGAATCCGGCCAGTTCTACGAGGACGCGCCGCTCGAACGGCACGAGCAGATCGTCGGCATGACCTGGATCGCAGCCAAGACCTCGCGCATCCGGCTCGTCGCGGCCGTGCTGGTGGTGCCGCACCGGCCGGCGGTGCTCGCCGCCAAGATGCTGGCGACACTCGATGTGCTGTCGGGCGGACGGCTGGTCGTCGGCATCGGCGCGGGCTGGCTAAAAACCGAGTTCGACGCCGTGGTGACGACGCCGTTCGAGGAACGCGGCGCGGTGACCGACGAGTACATCGACACCTTCCGCGTACTGTGGAACGAGGCGGCGCCGAGCTTCCATGGCCGCTACACGAACTTCGACGGCATCGTCCTGGAACCCAAGCCGGTGCAGAAGCCACTGCCGATCTGGGTCGGCGGCGAGTCCGGCCCTTCCCTGCGCCGCGTCGCGCGCGTGGGCGATGCCTGGTATCCGATCGGCTCCAACAACAAGCACCTGCTCGACACGCTGCCGCGGCTGAAAGCCGGCATCGGCCGCCTGCGCAAGGCCGTGGCCGACGCCGGGCGCCAACCGGACTCGGTGGGCGTGAGCTTCCGCGTCAAGCGCTACGGCGAAGCCGTGCCGCCCAAGGCGACGGACGGCGAGCGGCGGCTGTTCTCGGGCAGCGAAGCGGACATCATCGCCGACTTCCGCGCACTCAGGGAGATCGGCGTCACGGCGATCGATATCGACTTCGGCGGTCGGCTGGATGCGGCCGCCACGCTGGCGGAGATGCGGCGCTTCCGGAAGGCCGTGATCGAGAAGATCTAGGATGACCGCAGAGAGCGTCATGAGCATCCGCACGCAGCGCGACGTCGTCTTTGCCCAAGCCCGCATCGGCTACAGCAAGGGCGAAGGGTCGATGCGGGTGGACCCAGGCCGCGATGTCGGCTTTTGCGCGCGCCTCGGCCTCAGGTAAGATTTCGCATCAGGATCGAAAGCGACCCGAAGCGGACATCGCGGACCGCTTCGTGACCACCTCATGGAAACAACGTCTGCGGCGGTTTCGCTCGCGTTCAAACGCCAGTCCTGGCGATGACTTGGCAACATGCGGCACGCGGTTGGATGATTGACCCTCAACGCGCTATGAGCGAAAAAGGCCACATGACCAATACAAATTCAGCGCTGCGCCGTCAGAACAAGGCGCAGCGCTTGGGAAGGCTCGGCAAGCTCGCGCGAGGCAAATTCGTCTCCCCCGACAAGGTGCCTCAGGTTCTCAAACGCATCATCGAATCCGGCGACATCCTTTGCCTCGAGGGCGACAATCAGAAGCAGGCGGACTTCCTCGCCAACAACCTCGCCACGCTGGACAAGAAGGACCTGCACGACATCCATCTCGTGATGTCCTGCATCACGCTGCCGGCCCATATCCAGCTCTTCAAGAAAGGCATGATCCGCCAGGTCGATTTCTGTTACGCAGGCCCTCAGGGCACCGCCGTGGCCGATCTCGTGAAGGCCAAGAAGTTCCCGGTCGGAGCGATCCACACCTACAACGAGCTCTATGCGCGCTACTACATCGACCTGACGCCGCGCGTGGCCCTGATCGCCGCCGCCCAGGCCGACCGCAAGGGCAACCTGTTCCTGGCGGCCAACACCGAGGAGACCCCGGCCATCGTCGAGCCGACGGCGTTCTCCGATGGCATCGTGTTCGCCCAGGTCAACGAGATCGTCGACAAGCTGCCGCGCATCGACATCCCGGCCGACCAGGTCGACCTCGTCGTCGAAGCGCCCTACCCCATGCACCTGCAGGCGCTGTTCACCCGCGATCCCGCCGCAATCACCGATGTGCAGGTGCTGATGGCGATGGTCGCGCTGCGCGGCATCTACGAGAAGTACGAGGTGCAGTCGCTCAACCACGGCGTCGGCTTCAACACCGCCGCCATCGAGCTGTTGCTGCCGACCTACGGCGAGCGCCTCGGGCTCAAGGGCAAGATCTGCAAGTACTGGATGGTCAATCCGCTGCCGACCATGATTCCCGCGATCGAATCGGGCTGGGTCGAGAGCGTCTTCGCGGTGGGCGGCGAAGTCGGCATGGAGCGCTACACGGCGGCCCGTTCGGACGTCTTCTTCACGGGCCGCGACGGCAGCTTCCATTCCAACCGCGCCATGGGCCAGCTCGCCGGCCACTACGCCATCGACATGTTCATCGGCGCCTCGCTGCAGATCGACATCAACGGCAACTCCTCGACCGTCTCGAAGAACCGCATCACCGGCTTCGGCGGCGCGCCCAACATGGGCTGCCAGCCGACCGGCCGCCGTCATCCCACGAAAGCCTGGCTCAAGGCCGGGACGGAAGCCAACCCCGGTCCCGGCTCGCCGCCCGGCCGCAAGCTCGTGGTGCAGATGGTCGAGACGTTCCAGGCCGGCCGCGTGCCGACTTTTGTCGAGCAGCTCGACGCAACGGACCCCAGCATCCGCAAGGCGCTGCACGGCGTCGCGCCGGTGATGATCTACGGCGACGACGTCACGCACATTGTGACCGAGGAAGGCATCGCCAACCTGGCCGCCTGCCGCTCCATTGCCGAGCGACAGGCCGCGATCCGTGCGGTCGCCGGCTACACGCCGGTCGGACTGAAGCGCAAGAAGCGCGAGACCGAAAACCTCCGTGCCCGCGGCATCGTACAGCTTCCCGAAGATGTCGGCGTCCGCCCCGCGGAGGCGAGCCGCAGCCTGCTGGCTGCGCAGGACATCAAGGGCCTTGTCCGCTGGTCCAAGGGTCTGTACGACCCGCCCCCGCAATTCGTCGACTGGTAGGACCCGAAAGAAATGGAAAAGTTCGCGAAGGCTTTCCCGTCCAGCCCCCTGCAGGCCAAGACGGCCAAGCCGTGGGCGCTCGCCGGCGTCGTCGGCTCGGGCAATCTCGAGGTCCTGCTCGAAGTCGGCGGCCGTCCCTCGGACAGGATGGAGTGCCACGTCGAGACCTCGATCCCCGGCTACAAGGCCTCGTGGCTCGCGGCCCTCGCTGACTTCGCGCACAACTATCCGGCCGGCGGCACCAAAGTGACGATCAACGACCAGGGCGCGCCGCCCGTGCTCGTCAACCTGCGCCTGCGCCAGGCCTACGACCATCTCATCAAGAGCAACAAATGACCCGCGGCCCTCTCTTTCACGAACAGACCGCGCGCCAGCGTATCGCCGCGCTGGTCGATCCCGGCTCGTTCGATGAGCTGCTGCCACCGCCTGATCGCATCACCAGCCCTTATCTCGGTCAGCTCGGCATCCCGGTGTCGTTCGACGACGGCGTCGTGATCGGCCGCGCCAAGATCGGCGGCAAGAAAATCTACCTCGCCGCGCAAGTCGGCCAGTTCGTCGGCGGTGCGGTGGGCGAGATCCACGGCGCCAAGCTTACAGGCCTGTTCAAGGCAGCGGCGCGCGATCGTCTGCCCTGCGTCGTCGTGATCGAGAGCGGCGGCGTGCGCCTGCATGAGGGCTCGGCCGGTGAGATCGCGATCGCCGAAACCATGCGCGCGATCTTCGAATGCCGCGCCCGGAAGGTTCCAACCATCGCCGTGATCGGCACCGATATCGGCGCCTATGGCGGCATGGGCATCCTGTCGACGTGCTGCGACTTCCGCGTGATGAGCGAGCACGGGCGCCTCGGCATCTCGGGCCCGATCGTCATCGAGAAATGGATGGGCAAGAAGGCCTACGATTCGTCCAACCGCGCGCTGGTGTGGAAGACCAGCGGCGGCAAGACCAAATACCTGTTGGGCGACGCCGATGCGCTGGTCCACGACACCGCCGATGCGGTGCGCGACGCCATCGCCAAGCTGCTGGGCAAATCCAGCGCGGTCACGCTCAAGTCGGTCAAGACTCGCCAGAAGGAATTGGCGAGGCGGCTGAAGCGGTTCGGCGAGACGGCCGACCCCGATGCAGTCTGGAAGGGCATGGGCGTGCGCGACATCGCCCGCGCCTCGCTGGCCTCCGGCCCGGAGTTCGCGGCCATCGCCAGGCGCGGGAAGTGACCACCATGAAGAAGCCCTCCGCCCGCACCCTGTTCGCCAGGCTCTTCGGTACGTCCGCCAGGGGAATCTCCGTCGAAAAATCCGTGCTGACCGGCTATGCCGCGGCCGACGGCACGAAGGTCTGCGTCATCGGAACCTGTAACGGCACTTATATCGACAACGCGGCGGCGCTCCGCCTTGCCGCGCACGTCATCGACTGCATCGAGCATCATCCGAAGACGCCGATCGTCATGCTGGTCGACAGCGCCGGTCAGGAGCCGAACCGCGTCGCCGAGATGCTGGGGCTCGCGAGCTATTTCGGCCATCTGCTGAGCTGCCTCGAGCTGGCGCGCCGCAAGGGCCACAAGTTAATCACCGTCGCCACCGGCCAGGCCGTGGGCGGTGCCTTCATCTGCTACGGCATGTTCGGCGATCGCATCTACGCCCTCGATTCGGCGAGCGTGGGCCTGATGCCGGTCGAAGCGATGTCGGCCGTCACCAAGATCCCCGTACCGGTTCTGCGCAAGCTCTCCAAGACCATGCCGTCTTTGGAGTTCGGCGCCCGTCCGTTCGCGCTGCTGGGCGGCGTCGAGGAAGTCTGGTCGGCCAAGGAAGACCTGCAGAAGAGACTCGCCAAGGCGATCAAGGTCGCCACGACCGAGGACAATCGCGCAGAGCTCGGCAAGAAGCGCGGCGGACGCAAGCTCGCCCTCGACATCCGCAAGAAGGTCCTCGCCGCCGCCTCACGATGAGCGCGCTACGCCGCCATGCGCTGGCGCGGCTGTCGCAGGCGCCCGACGCGGACAGCGAGGCAGATCGCGAGCGTGCTGCCCGCTGGCACGCCGCCGGCCGGCGCTTCGTCGTGACCCGGCGCCGCGAGGCGAGCGGCGCCGTCGGCCTCGGTTTTTGCACCGTCGATGCGCTGCACCCCGAACTGCGGCCGCGTCGCGTGGCGGCCCATGCCGACCGAGATCTTTTAGTCGATCTCGCCCTCCCGCCGCTGCTTCAGGAAATCGTACGTTGCCCGGCGGCCGTGCGCCATGCCGACTCCTTCTCGCGGCTGGCGAGCGCGGCGGCCGAAACGGGCCTGACGATCCGCGTCTACGGAAGCTGGATGTGGCAGGCGCTCACAGGCGAGACGCATGTGCACGAAGCGTCCGATCTCGATTTGCTGATCGACGTCGTCGGCCTCTCCGCGGCCGATCGCGCCATCGCTTTCCTCGAGGAGATCGAGCCGACGCTCGCGTTCAGGCTGGATGGCGAGGTCTCGTTCGCGGGCCTCGGCGAAGTGAACTGGCGCGAATATCGACAGGACAGACCGGAGGTCCTGCTGAAGTCGGTCGACGCGATGCGCCTCACGTCCCGCACGGAGTTTCCGGCGTGAACACCAGAGTGACCCCGCGGGAGCGTGTCGTCCCATGCGACGCGGACATGGCCCTGGCGGAGACGGCCGTAACCACCCTGCGCGACGAGCTGCGCGCCTATCCCAAGCCCGGTCTTGTCAGCCCGATCGACTCCGGGGCCCACGCCGACATGGACTTCGCCCTGATGTGCAAGTCGGCCGACGCGCTCCTCCAGCCCTTTGCGAGACTCGCCGCCGCCGGCCGAGACGGACGCTCGTTCCAGACGGCGCTCATGCCGCTCGGCATCGAGGCAGAGCGCCTCATGCTGGCCGCCACCGGCGGTGTGAACACGCACCGCGGCGCAATCTTCTCGATGGGCCTGGTCGTCGCCGCCGTCGCACGGACAGCGGTCCGTTCCAGCCGTATCGCGCCGAACGCCGTTCGCGAAACACTCAAGCGCGAATGGGGCGAGGCCCTCGAAGCCCACGGCGCGTCCGGAAGCGCCTCTGCGAGCCACGGTGCCCTCGTCCATCGCAGGACTGGACGCGACGGCGCACGCCGCGAGGCCGCGCTGGCCTTCCCGAGTGTCTTCGAAGTGGGGGTTCCCGCACTTCGCCAAGCGCTGGGGGCGGGCCTCGACGCGAATGCCGCGAGCATCCAGACGCTGTTCACCCTGATGGAGGTCGTCGACGACACGACAATTCTCTATCGCGGCGGGCTCGATGGCGCCGCATTCGTCCGTCGGTCTGCGGCAATCTTCCTTGCAGAAGGCGGCTGCTTTCAGTCCGGTTGGTACGAAAAGGCGGAGCGTCTGCATCGCGCCTTTGTCGATCGCAATCTGTCAGCCGGCGGCTGCGCCGATCTTCTGGCTTGCACGATCCTCGTGTCGCGCTGCTGCAGCCCCGACAATCCGGACACCTAGACTACTCCGCCGCCATCTGCCCCGGCTTGGCCGAGAGCTTGGCGAGCTCCTCGGCGATCTGCACGGCATTCCACGCCGCGCCCTTCAGCAGCTGGTCGCCCGCCACCCACAGCATCAGGCCGTTGGGGTTGGAGAGGTCGCGGCGGATGCGGCCGACATGGACGTCGAGGTCGCCGCTGGCCTCGAGCGGCATCGGGAAATGGTTGTTGGCGGCATCGTCGACCACCTTCACGCCCGGCGCCTTGGCCAGGATGGCGCGCGCCTCGGCGGGCGACAGCGGCTTCTCGAGCTCGAGCGTGATCGCCTCGGAGTGCGCGCGCAGCACGGGCACGCGGATGCAGGTCGGCGCGATCGGCAGCTCGGGCAGATGGAACATCTTGCGCGTCTCTTCGACGACCTTGTTCTCTTCCTCGTTATAACCGTTCTCGGCCACCTTGGTGTTGTGCGAGAAGACGTTGAAGGCGATCTGGTGCGGGAACACCGCGCGCTTGATCTCCTTGCCGGCCGAGAAGTCGCGCGCCTGGTCCTCGAGCTCCTGCATGGCGGCGGCGCCCGCGCCCGAGGCCGACTGGTAGGTCGAGACGATGATGCGCTTCACGCCCGCGGCCTGATGGATCGGCCACACGGCGACCGACAGGATGGCGGCGGTGCAGTTGGGGTTGGCGACGACGCCGTTGTGCTTGGCGAGATCGCCGCCGTTCACCTCGGCCACGACCAGCGGCGTGTCGGGGTCCATGCGGAAGGCCGAGGAGTTGTCGACCACGACGCAGCCCGCCGCCTTGGCGGCCGGCACGAACTCGCGGCTGCGCGTGGCGCCCGCCGAGAAGAAGGCGATGTCGACGCCCTTGAAGGCGGACGCTGTCAGCTCCTCGACCGGATAGGCTTTGCCTTTGAACTCGAGCGTCTTGCCGACCGAGCGGGCCGAGGCGAGCAGCTTCAGGGAGGCGACCGGGAAGTTCCGTCGCTCGAGGACGCGGAGGATCTCTACTCCGACCGCGCCGGTGGCGCCGACGATGGCGATGTTCTTGGCGTTCATGGTGGCGCGGAAAATACATAAACCGCGCTTTCCTGTCATCCTGAGCGGAGCGAAGGATCTCATGCCGCTGGCGATCAGGACACGGTCTCAAGGCAGGCGGCGATGAGATCCTTCGCTACGCTCAGGATGACTGAGAATTCTCGTGCTTCTTGATCGCCGGCATCAAGCCCGTGGGGTCCACAAGCTTGCCGTGGGCCAGCATGTTGGGGGCGTGCGCCAGGTGATGCAGGGCAAAGGAGGTCTGCATGGCGCTCACCCGGCCCTGGGCGTCCTGGGCAGCGTTGATCGCCTGCTTGGTGAGCTTCAGCGCAAACAGCGGCTTCTGGGCGATACGCTCGGCCATGGCCAGGCCGAAGGCCTCCAGCTCGGCACGGGGCACGACGTGGTTCACCATGCCCAGTCGATGCGCCTCCTTGGCGCCGATCCAGTCGGCAGTGAACAAAAACTCCTTGGCCTTGCGCACGCCGAGCTCCCAGGGATGGGCGAAGAACTCCGCGCCGCCCACGCCCATCGCCACCGTGTGGTCGAGGAACTCGGCATCCTCGGAAGCCACGATCAGGTCGCACGGCCAGATCAGCATCAGGCCGCCCGCGATCACCTTGCCCTGCACCAACGCCATGGTCGGCTTGGGGATGTTGCGCCAGCGCTCGCAGAAGCCGAGGTAGATCTCCTGCTCGCGCGCGTACTGCGCCTCGGCGCCGGGCTTGCCGAAGCCGGACCACGTGCCGACCGTCTCGTGCTTGCGCATGTTGCCGTGGCCGTCGACCTCGCGCAGGTCGTGACCCGAGGAGAAGTGCGGGCCATTGGCCGACAGCACGATCACCTTCACCGCATCGTCCTGCGCGGCCCGGTCGAAGGCGTCGTTCAGGGCATAGAGGAACGCCGTATCCTGTGCGTTCCGCGTATCGGCGCGATCGAGGACGATGCGGGCGATGCCCGACGGCAGCGTTTCGCAGAGGATAGGATTGGTCATGGCAGGCTCCCTTTGCCGCGATCATAGCGCATCGATCGAGCATTGCGGCTCGCAAGCCGAATTGCTAATCTGACCAGACTGACTAGTTGGAGCATTCGATGGCAAAGACTTGGGCGCTTCAAGATGCCAAGGCGCGCTTCAGCGAGGTCGTCAGGCGCGCCAACGCAGACGGACCACAGGTGGTCACGTATCGCGGGGTTGAGAAGGCTGTTGTCGTTTCGGCCGATGAATTCCGCCGCCTTCATCCGGGACGGCGCTCTTTTGTCGACGTCCTGCTCGACGGACCGACGCTGGACGACCGAACGGTCGAAGCGATCAACCGACGTTCACGGGACCGAGGCCGGAAGGTCAAGTTTTGAGCTTCCTTCTCGATACCAACGTGGTGTCCGAGCCACGTCGGCGCAAACCCGACGCAACCGTCGTGACCTGGTTGCGCGAACAGGAGTCCGATCTGCTTTTCGTCAGCGCGCTGACGCTAGGCGAGATTGCACTTGGCGCCGAAGCACGCGGCAGGCGAGACCCGGCTGCCGGCCGAAGTCTCTCGGCGTGGCTCGCGTCAATCCGGACAACATATGAAGACCGGGTTCTACCGATCACGGGGGAGGTCGCCGAGACGTGGGGACGCCTCGGCGCGCGGCGGCTGCTGCCAGTCGTCGACGGTCTCCTGGCAGCAACGGCACTCGTTCATCGCCTCACGCTGGTGACGCGTAACGTGCGTGATTTTGACGGACTGGGAGTGCGGCTACTCGACCCTTGGCGGGCCTAGGCCGGCAAAGCAGCCGTAATGATGATCTCGATCAGATCGCCTTCGGGCATCACCGACTGCACGAAGGACCGGACGGGCCCGTAACCCGCCGGCATCCAGGTCGCCCAGGCTTCGTCGAAAGCCGGCTTGTTGTCGTGATCGGTCACCACGACCTCGGCCTTGACGATGCGGGTGCGGTCGAGGCCGGCGTTCTTCAGGTACGTGTCGATGACGCCCAACGCACCGAGCGTCTGGACGCGGATGTCCTGCGTGCGATCGGGCGAGGTCGCCACAGCCCAGAGGAAGCCGCCGCCGCCCGGCAGGCGATAGGTCGCCACCGACGACTTGGCCGGGAACGTCTTGTTGGGCACGCGGGTGATGTCGCCTGTGGTCATGATCGCCTTCTAGAACAGCGGACAAGAAAAAGCCGCCGGAATCGGCTGCTCGCCCGTGCGGTTGGCCGCTTCGACCACCTTGTTCTTCATGGCCTTCTGCAGCTTGTCGAGAGCCTAGCCGATAACCGGCCCGGTCGCCGCCAGCTCGGGCGCGCCAAGCGGGCGACAATCGTCTACCCTGTGCCGCCGTGACTGCACAAACCCCCTCCACCGATGGTCCGCTTGATCGCGCACTTGGCATTCTCAATTTCATCGCAGAGCAGAAGAAGGCCATATCGGCTGCCGAGATCAGCGCCGCGCTCGAGTTGCCGCTGCCGACGGCCCATCGCCTCCTGGGAAACCTCGAAGCCCGTGGCCTCGTCCAGAAGGCGCTCGGCACGAAGCGATACATGGTGGGCAACAAGCTCGTCGTGCTGTCGAGCAAGGTCATCGGTTCAGCCTTCCGCACCTCCCGGCGCCACGCCGTCCTGCAGGCGGTTGCGGCGGAGATCGGCGAGCAGTGCGAGATCGGCGTCGTCCGGGACAATTCCGTCGTCTACGTCGACAGCATTCGCGTCCAGGCCCAGGCGCTCCAGTTCGACCCCGGCGGCGTCGCGCCTCTTCACTGCACGTCGACCGGCAAGATCTACATGAGCCGGCTGCCCGTCCGGACGCGCGAGAAGCTCGTTGCCGCTTTGGCGCTCACCCGACACACCGAAAATACGATCACCACGACAGCAAAGCTCCTGCGCGTGCTCGAGGATACGCGCAAGCGCGAATGGGCCAAGACCAACCAGGAGTTCGTGAAAGGCGTCGTGGGATGCGCCGTGCCGATTCTCTCGCCGGGAGGCGAGTTGATCGCTTGTCTCGGCGTATCGGTGCCGGTCGCCCGCATCACCTTCGAGGGACTGGACAGGTTCATCGCACCGTTGCAGCGGGCGGCGGCGCGCCTGTCGGAAACCATCCTGCAGGAGTGAGTTCTCAAATTTCGGAATAATTTATATCGTAATTCGATTTATCGTCTGGCTGGCTTCGGATCGGTGCTCCATAGGACGGACTACTGCACGGGAGCCGCATGTCCCCCTACTTCGACGTTGCCGCGATACGACGCGAATTTCCGGCCGCCGCCAGGATGGTCTATCTCGACTCGGGCTTTCAGACCCCGCTGTCGCGTCCAGTGAAAGAGGCGTTCGAAAGCTTTCTGCACGAGGGCTACGAGGCGGCGGGACCGAAGAGCGTCTGGCTTGAACGGCTGGAGATGGTCCGCGCGAAGGTCGCGCAATTGATCGGCGCATCGCCGGGCGAGATCGCCTTCACCAAGAATACCTCGGAAAGCATGAACATCGCCGCCAACGCGCTGCCGCTCGGCGCCGGCGACACCGTGCTGATGATCGACGGCGATCATCCCAACAACGTCTATGCCTTCCTGAACCTCAAGAGGAAGGGCGTGCGCGTTCGCTTCATCCCGATGACGGACGTCGTCGACGCCAACTGCTTCCTGCCCCACCTGGATTCGAGCACGCGCGCCATTTCGATGTCGCACGTCACATTCCATGCGGGCCACCGTTTCGATGTCGAAAGCGTGGGGCGGCTGTGCGCTGAACGGAAGTTCCACTTCGTCGTCGACGTCATGCAGGCAATCGGCGTCGTGCCGATCGACGCCAAGAAGATCGGCGCGACATTCATCGGCTCGGGTACGCACAAGGGCCTGCTCGTCCCGCAGGGCCTTGGCTTCCTCTACTGGAACAAGAGCTTCAAAGAGCTGCAGCCGACCTACCTGGCCACGGCCGGCCTCGCCAGGCCGCCGGCGGACTTCATCGCTCGCGAGGACAACATGGCACTTGCCCCGACGGCGGGACGCTTCGAGCTCGGCAACTTCAACCTGCCGGCCGTGCAGGCCCTCGGTGCGGCGCTCGACCTTGTCGAACGGATCGGCGTCGAGAACATCCAGAACCATTGCTTCGACCTCGGCGACCATCTGATCGATCGCCTCGACCAGGCGGGCATCGCCCTTGTCGGGCCGCGCGAACGCGCGCGCCGCTCGCCGCACATCTACGTCATTGGCTTGCCGGCCCACGATTGGCTCGACTACTTCGCCGCGAACAACATCCGCGTTTCGCCGGAGCGCGACGGCATTCGCGTCTCGCTCGGAATGTTCAACACCCGCGCCGACATCGACGCACTGATGACGGCGATCGGCCGCCGCGGCGTTTCTCGCCCGTCCAGGGCTGCCTGAAGAAAGGGGGACTACGATGAAGCATGGAATCGGTCAGTGGGCCATGGCTGCCCTCACCGCGTCGGCCGCTGCTGCCGGCGTCGCGCGTGCCGACAGCCCGACGCTTTCGAAGATCAAGGCCAGTTCCACGATCACCATCGGCTATCGCGAGGCGTCGATCCCATTTTCCTATCTGGGCGCGAATCAGAAGCCGATCGGCTTCTCGCTCGATCTCTGCGCCGCGATCGTCGAGCGTGTGAAGACGGACCTCGGCCTCGCCAACCTCACTGTCAAATACACGCCGGTGAATTCGTCGAATCGCATTCCCCTGATCCAGAACGGCACAGTCGACATCGAGTGCGGTGGTACCGCCAACGACAAGAAGCGGCAGGAGCAGGTTTCGTTCTCCGTGGCGACGTTCGTCAGCCAGCCGCGCTGGCTGGTCAAGGCGGATAGCGGGCTGAAGAGAGTCGCCGATCTCAAGGGCAAGGCCGTCGTCGTCACGCAGGGCTCCAACGCCGTGGGCTTTGCCCGCGAGATCAACGCCAAAAGCAATCTCGGCATGAGCATCGTGCAAGCAAAGGACCACGCCGAGTCCTTGCTGATGCTGACCTCGGGCCGCGCCGCCGCCTTCATGGAAGACGACATCCTGCTTGCCGGGCTCAAGGCCGCGGCCAGCAATCCAAAATCGCTCGACTTCCTGCCGGAAGGATACGCCAAGATCTACTACGGGCTGATGTTCACCAAGGGCGACACGCCGTTCAAGACGCTGGTCGATGACGTGCTCGGCAAGCAAATGGCCTCGGGTGAATTCACCAAGACCTACGACAAATGGTTCACCAGCCCGATCCCGCCGTCGAACCAGAATCTTGCGTTTCCGTTGAGCGCGTCACTGAAGGAGCGCATCGCTCATCCCAGTGACGCCGTGGACTGAAACGTCGACAGCCGGGCAGCCCTTCGATGTTCGACGTCCTCTTCGAGCGGACCAGCGACGGCGACCTCTACATCGATTGGCTCCTGTCGGGCTTGGGCTGGACGCTGGCTCTTGCCTTCTTCGGCTGGTGGATCGCGTTCGGCGTCGGCATTGCGATCGGTGTCGGCCGGACGGTCCGCAATCGGTTCATCGCCAGGGCATCTCGCCTCTACGTAGAGGTCTTCCGGAACATCCCGGTCCTGGTGCAGATGTTCCTGTGGTACTTCGTGCTGCCGGAGCTGCTGCCCGGCGCCATCGGCAACTGGCTGAAGCAGATGCCGCCGCCTTGGGGATCGTTCTTCCCGGCGTTGATCTGCCTCGGTCTCTACACGGCGGCACGCATTGCCGAGCAGGTGCGCGCCGGGATCGAAGCGCTGCCCAAGGGCCAGGCCGAGGCCGCCCAGGCGCTCGGCGTCGGCGTGTGGCGGACCTATCGATTGGTGATCATCCCGCAGGCGCTACGGCTGATCGTGCCCAGCCTGACGAGCGAGGTCATGGGCATCTACAAGAACACGTCGGTGGCGCTCACCATCGGCCTGCTGGAACTGACGGCGCAGGCTCGCCAGATCAGCGAGATCACCTTCCAGACCTTCGCCGCCTTCGCGGCGGCCACGGTGATCTATCTCGCCTTGGCGCTCTGCGCCTATCAATTGATGATGGCCATCGACAAGGCCACACGGATCCCCGGCAACGCCCAGACGGCGGTGCGCAAGACTCCACGCGTGCCCGACGCCGACCGAGCCATGGCATGAGCAGCCTCGACTTTTCCATCCTCGTCCAGGCCTGGCCATACCTGTGGTCGGGATTGCTGTTCTCGCTGTCGCTCACCGCGGCGGCCTTCGCCATCGGCATGGCGCTGGGCACCGTCTTTGCCCTGGTCCAGCACGCCGAGGTCCCGATTCTCGGCCAGGTCGTGCGTGGCTACATCGCGCTCATCCGCTCGATCCCGCTGATCCTGGTCCTGTTCTGGTTCTTCTTCCTGGTGCCGATCGTGCTGGGCCATGCCACGGGCAACGGCCGTCCCATTCCGATCGGCGCAACATGGACAGCCTTCATCACCTTCGGACTGTTCGAGGCGGCCTACTACTCCGAGATCATCCGAGTCGGCCTGCGATCGCTCAACAAGGGCCAGTTCGAGGCCGCCCACGCGCTCGGCCTCTCGCGGTTCATGACCTATCGGCTGGTCATCCTGCCCCAGGTCATCCGCGTCGTCAGTCCCATCATTCTCAGCCAGACGATCATCCTCTTCCAGGACACGTCCCTGGTTTACGTGCTTTCATTGACCGATCTTTTAGGCGCGGCGTCGAAGCTGGCGCAGCTGAACGGCCGGCTGGTCGAGATGTATCTCTTCGTCGCGGTCGTCTACCTGGCGATTTGCTCGGCGGCGTCACAGGCTGTCGTTGCCTTGCGCAGGAAGAACACGCTCATGTCGCTGACGCGTTAGCGGGTTTGTTGTCACCGTAGTATTCTGCCGGAAATAACGGCAAGGTACTTGGATGACTTCTGAAAGTCTGCAGATCGCGGAGAAAAGCCGAGTCGGCGCCTTCGTCGGCGGGACGGGCATCGGCGTCCTGGGCGGCCTGATCGGGCTCGGCGGTGCGGAGTTCCGCCTGCCCCTGCTGATCGGCGCCTTCCGCTTCGCCGCCCTGGAAGCCGTCATCGTCAACAAGGCGATGAGCCTGATCGTGGTCGCCTCGGCGCTGCCGTTCCGGACGG
>JAKFVH010000166.1 GCA_021732285.1 Reyranella sp.
GGCCTTTGTCACGAGGCTTCAACGACACCAGTTGCTCAGTATCGCCGCTCGTCAGCTTCCGGTCAGATCGACCTTTCTCCGGGTGGCTCCTTCCTCCACTGGTGATACGCGCCTTCGTGGCGCACCGGGACGCGCGCGGTCCGGAAGAATAAGACCCCTAAGGCTCGATGATCTTGACCTGCGGCAGGCGCATCAGCTCGGCGCCGCTGTCGACGCCGTTCACCAGCAGCAGCCTCTCCATCCTGTAGTCGGTGTAGGGCAGGCGCTGGGCGAGCTGCTGGGCGGTGGTGCCGGCGGTCGGCACGACGCGCAGCCGGTAGGGACGCAAGGTCGCGACCTCGGCATCGGACAGGGTGCGGAAGGTCCGGGCCGCGTTGACCAGGACCTCTATGCGCTGATCGCGGTCGGGCCCGTCGCTCAAAAGATTGAAGAAGCAGACGCGATCGCCGTGGCGGATCAGGACGTAGCGCGTCTGGCCCAACCCCGTGTCGGAGCCGCGCGGCCTCGCCCCGATCGCCGCCTCCGCGCCGCCGATCTCCGTGGTCTGGATGTCGGTGGGCGTGGGCTTCAGCCGGTTGCGCATCCAGTCGGCGAGGCTGCCCTGCGTCGGGCCCTCGGTGCAGGAGAAGAACAGCAGGGAGCGATCACGGCCGACGCCTAAAACGCCGTCGGTATCGTTGAACAGGCGGAAATCGCGCGGCGCCTCGAAGGCGAGCTTCAACACCGGATGAAGAAAGCGATTGCCGCGCACGAAGCCTTCCTGCGGCGGATCGTCGACCGACATGCCGTTGATGGCCTCGAGATAGGCCGCTCGATGGGACTCGCCTGGCGCGGTGGCGTCGTTGACGCCCTGCAGCGCCAGGCGCCGCTCGACAGGTGCGGGATGGGTCGACGTCGTGCTGCGCCGATCGATCGACTCGGGCTGCTCGCCCATGAGCTGCAGCTCGAGCTGCCCCTGCCGGCGCAGCTTGTCTATCAGGCTCGCCATGGCGCTGCCGCGATAGCCCGCCTTGACCAGCATGGCGACGCCGATCTTGTCGGCCTCGAGTTCCTGCTCGCGCGAATAGCGGCGCAGCGCCAAAAGCCCGTCGCGCGCCACCGAGCGTCCGACCGTGATCGACCCGGTCGAGGTGGCGGCCTCGACGGCGGCATCGAGCACGCTCTGCCTCTGCCGCGCCCGCTGGGCGGCGTGGCGCTGCACGACATGGCCGACCTCGTGGCTGAGGGCGGCCGCCAGTTCGGCTTCGTCATCGAGCAGCGCGAGCAGCCCGCGCGTCACCATCACATAGCCGCCGGCTGCGTGCGCATTGGCCAGTGGCTGGTCGAGCACGACGAAGCGGAACTTGCCGGGGACGGCGGACTGGCTCACCACCTTCTGCCCGACGCGATCGACGTAGGCCTGCAGCGCTGCGTCTGGATAGGCCGACCCGACATCGCGCTCGAGCTCGCGCGGCAGGGACGGGATGCCGGCGCGCGACGGGCCCGCGGTCTGCGACGAATCGCTGGGGAGCGTGCAGGCGGCAGCGCTGGCGAGGAGCGCAAGAAGTACGAGTAACCGGCGGAAAACCACTGACCCTCCTGCTCCCCACCATGACCTTAGACGCTCGCCCGGGATCGTCGCAATCGCGGTGAGGCTGGAACAATGGCCGCTGCTGTGGCAGTGATTCGGGCCGAGAGTCACATGCCGCGTTCAGAAACCCCGCTTCGCTCGGATTTGTTCCCGGAAATCTCGCCCTATGCCAGCGGCATGCTGGCGGTCGACGGGCGACACACAATCTATTGGGAGCAGAGCGGCAATCCGGAGGGCGTGCCGGTCCTGTTCCTGCATGGCGGTCCGGGCGCCGGCTCAGCCCCCGTGCATCGCCGGTTCTTCGATCCGCAGTTCTACCGCATCGTCGTCTTCGACCAGCGCGGCTGCGGCCGCTCCATGCCGCTCGGCGAGCTGCATGACAACACCACCGGCCATCTCGTGGGCGACATGGAGAGGCTCAGAAGCCATCTCGGCATCCATCAGTGGCTGCTGTTCGGCGGCTCGTGGGGCAGCACGCTGGCATTGGCCTATGGCGTGAAACATCCCGAGCGCGTCACCGGCTTCATCCTGCGCGGCATCTTTTTGGGCGCGCGCTCGGAGATCGAGTGGTTCCTCCATGGCATGCGCGCGGTCTTCCCCGAGGCATGGCGCGACTTCGCCGAGCATCTGCCGCCCGCCGAGCGCGCCGACCTTCTAGGCAACTACTATCGCCGCCTGACCGATCGCAATCCCGACAACCATCGCCCCGCGGCGCGCGCCTGGAGCCGCTACGAGGCGGCCTGCTCGACGCTCTATCCGACGGCACGCGCGCCCTTCGAATCGGACCATGGCGGCTTCGCGCTCGCGCTGTCGCGCATCGAGGCACACTACTTCGCCAACGGCACGTTCGTGCCGGAAGGCTGGCCGTGGGCGGATCTCGATCGCATCCGCCATCTGCCCTGCACCATCGTGCAGGGCCGTTACGACATCGTCTGCCCGCCGGTCACCGCCGACGCCCTGGCGCGCGCCTGGCCGGAAGCGCGCTACGTCGTCGTGCCCGACGCCGGCCACAGCGCGCTGGAGCCGGGCATACGCGCCGCCCTGGTCAATGCCACCGAAAGCTCACGGCTCTCGAGCAGCGACGTCGACCTGTTCGCGCCGCGCTTTCCCTGGGAGACGTAACGCATGACGTTCGAGCTTCCGCCTGAACAGACCAGCGCGGCGGGCTGGTACGGCCCCGAGATGGTCAAGCGTGACGACTGGCAAATGCCGCTCAGCACCGCGGAGATCGCCGAGGTCGATCGTGCGGCAACGGCGTTGGCGCGGCGCGAAGCCGACATCGCGGCCATCACGCCTGCCGACTTTCCGCTGCCGACGCTCGGTCCCAAGCTCAAAGCGCGCGTGCGCGACGAAGTGCTGAACGGCCGCGGCTTCCTGCTGCTGCGCGGCCTGCCGGTCGAGCGCTGGTCGATGCGCGAAGCGGCGACGGCCTTCTTCGGCCTGGGCACCCATCTCGGCAGCGCGCGCTCGCAGAACGGCAAGGGCCACGTGCTGGGCCACGTTCAGGATCTCGGGCTCGACGTGCACGATCCCAACGTGCGCATCTACCAGACCAATGAGCGGCAGACCTATCACACCGATTCCTGCGACATCGTCGGGCTCTTGTGCCTGAAGACGGCGAAGTCCGGCGGCCTGTCGGCGCTGGTGAGCTCGACCACCATCTTCAACGAGATGCGCCGCCGCCGGCCCGACCTGCTGAAGCTGCTGTTCGAGCCGGTCGCCACCGACCGACGCGGCGAAGTGCCCGAAGGCCAGAAACCCTATTTCCAGATCCCGACGTTCAACTGGCACAAGGGCTTCCTCACGGCGATCTACCAGCGCCAGTACATCGACTCCGCCCAGCGCTTCGCCGATGCGCCGCGGCTCACGGCGGCGCACGTCGAGGCGCTCGACCTGTTCGATACGCTGGCCAACGATCCCAAGCTCAACCTGTTCATGGAGTTCAAGCCGGGCGACGTGCAGCTCGTGCACAACCACACCATGCTGCACGACCGTACCGGCTTCGTGGACTGGCCCGAGCCGCAACGCCGCCGCCATCTCCTGCGTTTGTGGCTGGCGGCGTCCGATGCCCGGCCGCTGCCCGAGGTGTTCGCCCAGCGCTACGGCACGGTCACCATCGGCGACCGCGGCGGCATCATCGTGCGCGGCACCAAGCTGCACGCACCGCTTGAGGCGGTGTGACGCGGCTGCAACCGGTCAACCTCCTGGGAGGTTGACCGCGGACGCCGTCGTCCCTAAGTGAAGGCCGCCAAAAGAAACCACTTGTTATAGGGATAACGTATGGCCAGCGATCCAACCGCGGGCGGCGCCCCGGCTGAGATGCCGGTCGAGCCGGACGACAACCTCGAGATTCCTGCCAAGCCGGAAGCGGGCGAGCTGCAGCAACTGCAGGCCGAGAAGGCCGAGCTGCAGGACAAGCTCCTGCGCGCGCTCGCCGAGGCGCAGAACGTGCGCCGCCGTGGCCAGCAGGATGTCGAGCGCGAGCGCAAGTTCGGCATCGAGCGGTTTGCCAAGGACGTGCTGTCGGTTGCCGACAATCTCGGCCGCGCCCTGTCGGCGCTGCCCGACGACGCCGACACGGTCGATCCGGCGTTGAAGAACGTGCTCGTGGGCGTGCAGGCCACCGAGCGTGAGTTGCAGTCGGTGCTGGAGCGCCACGGCGTCACCCGCATCGAGGCGCTGGGCAAGCCGTTCAACGCCGAATTCCATCAGGCGATGATGGAGGTCGAGGATCCGTCGGTACCGGCCGGGACGGTCGTGCAGGAGCTGATCCCGGGGTACCTGATCGCCGGCCGCCTGCTGCGGGCGGCCATGGTGGCGGTGTCCAAGGGTGGCCCCGCAGTGCGGCCCGCCAGCAACGAGAACTAATCGGTGGCCGGAGCCTGAAAGGCCCCGGAATGCGTCGGATTCGTCACTTTTCGGCCGTCAAGTCCATTGCAGCCAAGCCGATAGGACCTATATAGCCCCTGTCCTGACCCGGTTTTTCCGGCAGGTAACGTATTCGGGGGTCGGCTGGGTGCCTGCGGGGCCTTAACGACCTGCCTAGGGAAGAGAGAGCAGTCATGGCAAAAGTCATTGGTATCGACCTCGGTACGACCAACTCGTGTGTCGCGGTCATGGAAGGCGGTGACACCAAGGTCATCGAGAATTCCGAGGGCGCGCGGACGACCCCCTCGATGGTCGCTTTCACCGACTCCGGCGAGCGTCTCGTCGGCCAGGCCGCCAAGCGCCAGGCCGTCACCAATCCCATGAAGACCCTGTACTCGGTGAAGCGCCTGATCGGGCGCCGCTTCGACGACCCGATGGTCGCGAAGGAGATGTCGCTGGTGCCCTTCAAGATCGGCAAGGCCTCCAACGGCGACGCCTGGGTCGAGGCCAACGGCCAGCAGTACAGCCCGAGCCAGATTTCCGCTTTCATCCTGGGCAAGATGAAGGAGACCGCCGAGGCCTATCTCGGCGAGAAGGTCGAGCAGGCGGTCATCACCGTCCCGGCCTACTTCAACGACGCCCAGCGCCAGGCCACCAAGGACGCCGGCCGCATCGCCGGCCTCGACGTGCTGCGCATCATCAACGAGCCGACGGCGGCTGCCCTCGCCTACGGCATGGACAAGCGCAAGAGCGGCATCATCGCGGTCTATGACCTGGGCGGCGGCACGTTCGACGTGTCGGTGCTCGAAATCGGCGACGGCGTGTTCGAGGTCAAGGCGACCAACGGCGACACCTTCCTGGGTGGCGAGGACTTCGACCTGCGCGTGATCACCTACCTCGCCGACGAGTTCAAGAAAGAGCAGGGCATCGACCTGCGCAACGACAAGCTTGCGCTGCAGCGCCTCAAGGAAGCGGCCGAGAAGGCCAAGATCGAGCTCTCCAACGCCAAGGAGACCGAGATCAACCTGCCGTTCATCACGGCGGACGCGACCGGCCCCAAGCATCTCGTGATCAAGCTGTCGCGCGCCAAGCTCGAGTCCCTGGTCGAGGACCTGATCCAGCGCACGCTGGAGCCCTGCCGCGCCGCGCTCAAGGATGCCGGCCTGCAGGCCGGTCAGATCGACGAGGTGATCCTGGTCGGCGGCATGACCCGCATGCCCAAGGTCATCGAGATCGTGAAGCAGTTCTTCGGCAAGGAGCCGGCCCGCAACGTCAATCCTGACGAAGTGGTCGCGGTCGGTGCCGCGGTCCAGGCGGCCGTGCTGAAGGGCGAGGTCAAGGACGTCCTGCTGCTCGACGTGACCCCACTGTCACTCGGCATCGAGACGCTGGGCGGCGTGTTCACCCGCCTGATCGAGCGCAACACCACGATCCCGACCAAGAAGAGCCAGACCTTCTCGACGGCCGACGACAACCAGACCGCGGTGACCATCCGCGTGTTCCAGGGCGAGCGCGAGATCGCCGCCCAGAACAAGCTTTTGGGCCAGTTCGACCTGGTGGGTATCCCGCCCGCGCCGCGCGGCATGCCGCAAGTCGAGGTCACGTTCGACATCGACGCCAACGGCATCGTGCAGGTCTCGGCCAAGGACAAGGCGACCAACAAGGAGCAGCAGATCCGCATCCAGGCTTCGGGTGGGCTGAGCGAAGCCGACATCCAGAAGATGGTGAAGGACGCCGAGCTGCACGCCGAAGAGGACAAGAAGAAGCGCGAGCTGATCGACGCCCGCAACCAGGGCGAGGCGCTGGTCCATTCGACCGACAAGAACCTCAAGGAGTTCGGCGACAAGGTCGGCGCGGCCGAGAAGTCGGCGATCGAGACGGCGCTCGCGGACCTGAAGTCGGTGCTCACGGGCGAGGATACCGAGGCCATCAAGGCCAAGACCAACGATCTCGCCCAGGCCGCGATGAAGCTCGGCGAGGCGATGTACAAGGCCCAGCAGGCCGATGCTCAAGCCGGCGCAGGGGCCGGGGCGGGCGCGGCGCCGGGCGGCGGCGCCGCGAACCAGGCGGGCAACGAGAAGGTTGTCGACGCCGAGTTCGAGGACGTCACCGACAAGAACAAGAAGACGGGTTCCGGCTGATCCGGAGCAAGGCAAAAAACACGGCCTCCCGCGCGAGCGGGAGGCCGAACTTTAGGCGGCAAGTGGGGGCTGCGTAGGGCGTATGTCGCAGGACTATTACGAGCTGCTCGGAGTCAGCCGGACGGCGAGCGCCGACGACCTCAAGAAGGCGTTCCGCAAGCTCGCCATGCAGCATCATCCGGACCGCAATCATGATGACAAGGAAGCCGAGAAGCGGTTCAAGAATATCAACCACGCCTACGACATCCTGAAGGATCCAGAGAAGCGCGCCGCCTACGATCGCTACGGACCGGCCGCCTTCGAAGGTGGCATGGGCCCCGGCGGGCCCGGTGGGCCGTTCGGCGGCGGCGCCCAAGGCTTCGATTTCGGCTCGGTGTTCGGCGACATCTTCGAGGAGATGTTCGGCGCCGGCGGCCAGCGCGGCCGCGGTGGGCGCACCGACATGCGCGGCCAGGACCTGCGCTTCAATCTCGAGATCACACTGGAACAGGCCTATGGCGGCACCGAAGCCACGGTGCGCGTGCCGACATCGATCGCCTGCGAGCCCTGCAAGGGCAGCGGCGCGGAGCCCGGCTCCAAGCCGCAGCAGTGTCCGACTTGCCATGGCCGCGGGCGCCTGCGGGCCCAGCAGGGCTTCTTCACCGTCGAGCGCACTTGCCATACCTGTCATGGCGCGGGCCAGGTGATCGACAAGCCCTGCCGCGCCTGTGCCGGCCAGGGCCGTACGCGCAAGGACAAGACGCTCAAGGTCAACATTCCCGCCGGTGTCGAGGACGGCACGCGCATCCGTCTCAGCGGCGAAGGCGAGGCCGGTGCGCGCGGCGGGCCGCCGGGCGACCTCTACGTCTTCCTGTCGGTGCGCCGCCACCAGCTGTTCGAGCGCGAGGGCGCCGACGTGCATTGCCGCGTGCCGATCTCGATGGTGCAGGCCACGCTCGGCGGCAACATCGAGGTGCCGACGCTCGACGGCAAGATGGCGCGCATCAACATCCCGGCCGGCGCCCAGGGCGGCCACCAGTTCCGCCTGCGCGGCAAGGGCATGCCGATCGTGCGCTCGACCCAGCGCGGCGACATGTACATCGAGATCAATGTCGAGACGCCGACCAACCTCACGCCCAAGCAGAAAGAGCTGCTCAAGGAGTTCGAGAAGGCCGGCAAGACCAGCCCCGAATCCGAAGGCTTCTTCAGCAAGGTGAAGGAGATGTCCGGCGAGACAAGCCTTGCGCTTGCGCCGCAAATGGGGCGGCATGTCGCTTGCAACTTCTGCTGGGAAGGAAGCGACATGACGGACGCCAAGGCACCGCCAACCCTTGAAGAATTTCGCGCACGAGCCGCCCTCACGGGCCTGCCGCTCACGGCCGAGGACATCGAGCACCTGCACAAGGGTTATTTCGGACTGCTGAAATTGATGGAGCGGATTCCCAGCCAGTGGGCCTGGGCCGCCGAACCGCCGCATGTGTTCCGCGCCGACGGATAAGCCCCCATGAGCAAACCAACATCCGCCGAGCTGACG
Source organism: Reyranella sp. (assembly GCA_021732285.1). Lineage (GTDB taxonomy): Bacteria > Pseudomonadota > Alphaproteobacteria > Reyranellales > Reyranellaceae > Reyranella. Next base: position 8,093 of record JAKFVH010000166.1, read on the forward strand.
ACGCTCAGCATCGCCCAGGCCGGCAACCTGATGACACGCGGCGAGATCACCTCGACCGCGCTCACCGAAGCCTTTCTCGCGCGCATCGACGCCGTCGACGGCAAGCTCGCGAGCTACATCACTGTCACCGGCGAGCGTGCGCTGCTTGCGGCCAAGCAAGCTGACATGGAGTTGAGCCAGGGCGTCAATCGCGGACCGCTGCATGGCATTCCGATCGCGCTGAAAGACATCTACGAGACCGAAGGCGTGCTGACGACCGGTCACTCGCACCTGCGCGCCGACTATGTGCCGGCAGTCGATGCCGAGACGGTGCGGCGCCTGAAAGCCGGCGGCGCCGTCATTTTAGGCAAGCTCGCGACGCACGAATTCGCCAACGGGGCGATGACGCCCGACCAGCCGTTCCCGGCGGCGCGCAATCCCTGGAACACCGACTATCAGCCTGGCGGCTCGTCGAGCGGCTCGGGCGCGGCGGTTGCCGCGGCGCTGTGCATGGGCGCCATGGGCTCCGACACCGGCGGCTCGATCCGCAATCCGGCGGGCTTCTGCGGCACCGCCGGCATCAAGCCGACCTACGGCCTGGTGAGCCGCTGCGGCATCTTCCCGTTGTCGTTCAGCCTCGACACCGCCGGGCCGCTCGCCTGGACGGTCGAGGACAATGCCCTGATGCTCGACGTGCTGGCGGGCCACGATCCCAACGACCAGGCGTCGGCCAAGGCGCCCAAGGTCGACTATGGCGCGGCCACACAGCGGTCCATCAAGGGCATGCGCATCGCGCTCGCCCGCAGCTGGTACGAAGGCAACCTGACAGCCGACATGGCCAAGGGCATGGACGAGGCGGTGCGTGTGCTGCGCGAGCTGGGCGCGGTCGTCGAGGAAGTCGTCTTCCCGGACATCTGGGACTATCACATCTGCGGACGCGTCATCATCACCACCGAGGCGCACGCCATCCATCGCCAGGAGGTGATCGAGACGCCGGAGAAGTTCGGCTACACGACACGGCGGCGCTTCCAGCTCGGCGCCTTCATCACCGCCGAGCAGTACCTCTCGACGTTGCGCTTCCGGCGCAAGCTGCAGGTCGACACGCGCGCCGCCATGCGCGGCTACGACCTGATCCTGGCGCCCAACCAGTGGGGACCGCCCGAGAAATTCGAGGAGCCGCAGGCGATCTTCCATTTCCTCGGCAAGGCTTCGCTCAGCATGCCGTTCAACGTCACCGGACAGCCGGCAATGACGGTGTGCTGCGGCTTCGGCAGCGACGGCTTTCCGCTCGCTTTCCAGGTCGCCGGCCGGCCGTTCGACGAAGCGAGCGTGTTCGCCGCGGGTGCCGCTTACGAACGTGCCACGCCGTGGCGCTTGCGACGGCCGACGCTTTAGCTTCGGACTCCTTTGATAGCCTCTTCGAATTCCGGAGCCGTCACGCCAGCGAGGAATGACGCAAGGGCGACCTTGCCCACGAGGCGCTGGGTCTCCGGTGCACCAATCGCCAGATGCTTCTGCTCAATGGCCATGCCGAACTCGGCCCACGTCGGCGCGCTGAGATCGGTCTCCGGCGCCACCGTGCCCAGCGCGTTGGCGGAGTTCACGCTGGCGGCGCAGCCATAGTAGAGGCGCGCCAGCGAGCGCATCAGGACAAGGCGGGCGCGCTGGGCGCGATCCGGCTCCCGGCCAAGCCAGGATCGCAGCAGTACCGCCTCCAGCTCCGGCGAAACGGCGATGAATATCGTGAGCGTCGCCACATCGACCAAGGAATCGTTGCGATAGGCCGTCTCCCAGTCGATGAACCAAAGGCGCTCGCCATCGGACAGGATATTCGCCGGACTGAGATCGTTGTGACTGGAGACCAGCGCTCCATCATCCCAGGGATAGGCCTCGCGAATACGCTCAAAGCTCTCGCGGTGAGGATCGAGCAGCCCGGGCGCAAACAGGCCGGATCCGAGCAGGAGCCCGAGCAACCTGCCGACCACGGTCGGATAGTCGGTGACCGGCGGGAACGCCGGTATCGCCTGCAGCCGCGCGACAAGATTGCCGAGATCGCGCGCCAGGTCCGCAGAGGGCCGCGACCAGTCGGTCATCGGGCGATACGGCACGAAATCCGTGATCGCCACGGCCGCTTCGGGATCGGCGTGACGTACGGCCGGCGCAATGCCGGCCTCGGCCGCCAACCGCATGCAGACGTAGCTGCGATGCGGGTCGCGAATCTCGTTTCGCCGCGACGATTCCAGGCGCAGCAGGTAAGGCCGGCCGGCGACCTCGATCCTGTAGCTCGAGGCCGAGGCACCCGTGGTGATCGGCTCGAGCGACGTGACCGGCGCGCGGTCGAAGGTCGCCGCCAACGCCGAGCGCGCCCGCTCGCGACGGTCCTCAGGAATGCGATCGATCGGGTCGCTCAACAACCCAGCTTCTTGGCGAGCTCGATCATCGAATCGCCAACGGCGTTCCACTCGCCGTCGGCCTTGAGATCGGTCTTCTGGTTGGGTCCATGTTCCTTGGGACGCAACACGAAGCCCGTCGACAGCCCACACTTCTGCGCCGCCTTCAGGTCGCCATTGTGCGCCGCGCACAGCATCACCTGGTGCGGCTGCAGGTACATGGTCTTGACCACGCCGAGATAGGACTCGGGATCGGGCTTGTAGTGCCTGAAAGTTTCGCCCGAGAAGCAGTGGTCCCAGGGGATGCCGCCGTTCTTGGCCATGTTGATCAGGAGTGCCACGTTGCCGTTGCTGAGCGTGGCCACGACGTACTTCTTCTTCATCATGCCGATGCCCTCGACCGAATCGGGCCACGGCCGGAGCTTGTGCCACAGGCGCGTGAACTCCCACGAGCCCTCCTCGCCGGGATGCTTCAGCCCGCGCTTGGTCAGAAGCATCTCGAAGGCTTCCTTGTGCAGCTCGTCGATGTTGGTCCACGGCAGCTCGCCCTTGCGGACGCGGTGCATCTGCGGCTGGTAGAGGCCGCGCCAGTCGTCGGCGAAGCTCGTCCAGTCGGTGTCCATGCCGTATTTCTTGCCGAGGCCGGGCAAGTCCTGGATCAGGCTGCCGCGCCAGTCGACCACCGTGCCGAACACGTCGAAGATGCAGACCCTGAGGTCGGCGGGGACTTGAGCCATGGGTGTTTCCTCCGTTGCCCGCAGTGTGGCGTCCGGCGACGCGCTTGGGTAGGGTCCGCGCATGGCCTGGAAGCACGACACGGTGAGCGGCACCGACGGCAAGCCGCGATGCGGCTGGGCGAGCGCCGATCCGCTCTATGAGAAATATCATGACAGCGAGTGGGGACGTCCGCTGAAGGACGACCGGGCGCTGTTCGAGCTTTTGACCCTGGAGGGCTGCCAGGCCGGCCTCTCCTGGATCACCGTGCTGCGCAAGCGTGAGCACTACCGCAGGGTCTATGACGGTTTCAATCCGAAGAAGATCGCGCGCTACACGCCGGCCAAGCTTAAAAAGCTTTTGGCCGATCCCGGCATCATCCGTCACAAGGGCAAGATCGACGCCAGCGTCAGCAACGCCAAGGCCTACTTGGCGCTGGTCGAGCGCGAGGGATCGTTCGCCAAGTTCCTGTGGAGTTTCGTCGGCGGCAAACCGAAGAAGAACCGGCCTAAAAGCCTGAAGGACGTGCCCAACACCTCGCCGGAAAGCGATGCCATGTCCAAGGCGCTGCAGAAGGCCGGCTTCAAGTTCGTCGGCTCCACCATCTGCTACGCCTTCATGCAGGCGTCGGGCATGGTCGACGACCATGTCGTGGGCTGTCACCGCCACCGGGATTGATCGTGACCAAGCGTATTTTCATCGCCGCCCTCGGCACCGAGACCAACCAGTTCGTTCCCTTCCCGACCGGCCGGCGCGCCTACGAGGAGCACGGCGTGTGGCGCGGAGATGCCACCCGGCACGAGCCCACCAGCTTCACGGCGCCGATGCATGTCTGGCGCAAGGAGGCGGAGAAGCGCGGCTGGACGGTGATCGAGGGCCTGGCGACCTTCGCGGCACCCTCCGGCACCACGGTGCGCTCCGTCTACGAAGGCTTCCGCGACGAGATTTTAGCCAACATCAAGCAGGCCCTGCCAATCGACGGCGTGCTGATCAATGTGCACGGTGCCATGGTGGCCGACGGCTACGACGACTGCGAAGGAGATCTTTTGGCCAAGGTGCGCGCCGTCGTCGGGCCTAACGTGGCGATCGGCGCGGAGTTCGACCTGCACTGCCATCTCAGCGCGCTGATGCTCGACAGCGCCGACGTGCTGATCGGCTACAAGGAGTACCCGCACACCGACACGATGGAGCGTGCAGCCGAGCTGTTCGCCGTCATCGCCGATACCGTCGAGGGCAAGGTGAAGCCGGTGATGGCGCGCCACGACTGCCGCATGATCGCGCAGTACCGGACGTCGGTGCCGCCGATCAGCGAGTTCGTCACCCGCATGAAGTCGCTCGAAGGCAAGGACGGCATCCTGTCGGTCTCGCTGAGCCACGGTTTCTCGTTTGCCGACGTCGAGGATGTCGGCACGCGCACGCTGGTCGTCGCCGACCGCGACAAGGGCAAGGCCGAAGCGCTTGCCGAGCAGCTCGGCCAGGAGCTGTGGGACAACCGCGAACGCTATGCCACCAAGTACCTGTCGGTCGCCGAAGCGATGGAACGCGCGGCTTCGCACAATCAAGGCCCGTTGGTGCTGGCCGACCGCGCCGACAATCCGGGCTCGGGCGCGCCGGGCGATTCGACCTTCGTGCTGCGCGCCCTGGTCGACCGGCAGATCGGCCCCGCACTGTTCGGCGTGATGTGGGATCCCATGGCCTTCCGCATCGCCGAGGAGGCGGGCGAGGGGGCGAAGATCCGCATGCGGCTCGGCGGCAAGTCGGGCGCGGTCAGCGGCGATCCCGTCGATCTCGACGTCACGGTGAAGAAGATCGCCCGCGGCGTGCGCCAGCCCTACGGGCCGGTGATGGTGCCGTTGGGCGACATGGCGCTCTTGTCATCGGAGCATGTCGACGTGGCGATCTGCACCCTGCGCACCCAGACCTTCCATGCCGACGCCTTCAAGGCGGTCGGCGCCGATCCAGCCGACTATCGCGTGGTGGTCGTGAAGTCGGCGCAGCATTTCTATAACGGCTTCGTCGGGCTCGCGAAGGAGATCCTCTACGTCGCCTCGCCGGGTGCGGCCGATCCCGACGTCACGCGGCTGCCCTACACCAAGCGCAAGACGCCGTTCTGGCCCAAGACGGCCGATCCCTGGAAGTAACGGGAGCGCGGGCCTCTGGCCCGCTCATGATCATGATGCGGGCCAGAGGCCCGCGCTCCCGTCAAAGCAGCGGCGTCAGCGCCTCGCGCGTGGTCTTGCCCTCGACCACCGGCACGACCTCGAACTCGACGACATCCTGCCAGTCGGCGATCCAGCGCTGGAACAGGGTGATGTCGTCGGTCTCCATGAGCTGGAAGCAGCGGCTGAGGTCGGCCGTCACGTAGCTCGCAACGAACTTCAGGCCCTCGGGCAGGCCGCGGCCGGCGTCGCGCAGCTTGCGGTAAACCGCCTTTCCATTCTGATTCCTGAACGTTTCGATAACCATAAAGAGCATGTTCGATCCCCTTCGAATGGAATAGCTTAGGCCATGTCAGTCGGAGGGGACGACATGAAGATCGCCGTTGTCGGCGCCGCCGGGCGCATGGGCCAGATGCTGGTCCGCCGCATCGCGGCCACCGAAGGCATGAGCTTGGGCGGGGCCAGCGAATCGCCCAACAGCAACGCCATCGGCCGCGATGCGGGCGAGGTCGCGGGCCTGGAAGCCTGCGGCGTAAAAATCGGCAAGGACAGCGCGGCGGCCATTGCCGCCGCCAACACCGTGATCGACTTCACCGTGCCGGCCGCCACCGTGGCCCATGCCAAGATCGCGGCCGAGAAGGGCGTCGCCATGGTGATCGGCACGACCGGGCTCGATCCCGCGCAGACGGCGCTGATCCACGAGGCCGCCAAGACGGTGCCGATCATGTGGGCGGCCAACATGGCGTTGGGGGTCAACATCCTGCTGGCGCTGGTCGAGAGGACCGCTTCGATGCTCGATCCCAGCTACGACATCGAGGTGATGGAGATGCACCATCGCCACAAGATCGACGCGCCGTCGGGCACGGCGCTGGCGCTGGGCCGCGCCGCCGCGGCCGGCCGCCAGGTCAAGCTGGAGGACGTCTGGCGCAAGAGCCGCGACGGCCATACCGGTGCGCGGCCGTCAGGCGAGATCGGCTTCGCCACCCTGCGCGGCGGCGAGGAAGTGGGCGTGCACACCGTGATGTTCGCCGCGGCCGGCGAGCGGCTGGAGCTCAGCCATCGCGCGTTCAGCCGCGAGACCTACGCCGCAGGCGCGGTACATGCGGCGCAGTGGCTCGCGGGCAAGAAGCCCGGACTGTATGGAATGAAGGACGTGCTCGGCCTCTAAGCTTCCGGCGGTTTCCGCAGTTTGCGCAGTTTCGGCTACCCCCTCTGTCTCACTTTTGGGGTGCATGCATTGCCAGCGGAAATCGGACTTTCCGGCATTCCCGGTATTTCCGACAGAGAGCGTGGTGTGACACGGAATCCAGCGCCCCTATGGATAGGGGCCTACGCCCTGGTATCGCGCACGAGCAGCGTCGTGGCGGGGCCCCAAGGGAAACCCCGTGGCGTCGCGCCGGTTGGTGTTCCTTGGGAATCCCGCTCGCAACATCGTCAGATGAACAATGCATAGAGCGACAGACACGCCAAGCATATAATAACTGAAATGCTTAGTCAATAACTATGGTTGCGAGCCCCAATCGTGCGCGTAGCGCGGCGCGCGCATCTCGGCCAGGGCCGCCTTCAACTGCTCGGCGACGCGCTCGCGCTCGGCCGGCGCCAGGAAGCGGCCGATCACGGCGCGGTTGCCGCGCGAAGTCACCACCAGCCGCTCGGAATCGCCTAAAAGCTCGACGCGCAGCCAGTAGGCGTCGAGCCGGTGCTGCTCGCGTTCGCCGTCGGGCGCCACGCGGTCGATGATCAGCTCGCGGTCGGTCAGCAGCAGGGTCTCGCTGCGCCTTGCGTCGAGGTAGCTGCGCTTGAACAGGAACCACAGCAGCCAGATGTCGAGGCCCATGAAGCCCAGCACCGGCCAGGCGCCGAAGACCAGCATGGGCAGCCCGATCGCCAGGTTGGCCACGATGGCTGCCCGGATCAGCCAGCGGAAGCCCGCCGGCGACAGGCTGCGATGCGGCACCAGCGAGGTCGCGAAATGGACGGCCGGGACAGGCTGCTCGGTCATGCTAAAAACCTATATGGCCCTGATGAAGCAAGCCGTCATCCCGGATTTCTTCGCCCGCCTCAAGAAGGCGATCCCCGAGCCCGAGACCGAGCTGGAATACGAGAACGTCTACCACCTGCTGGTCGCCGTGGTCCTGTCGGCCCAGGCCACCGACGTCGGCGTCAACCGGGCCACGACGCCCTTGTTCAAGATCATCAAGACGCCGGCCGAGATGGTGGCCTTGGGCGAGAGGAAGCTTATAGGCTACATCAAGACCATCGGCCTGTTCCGCATGAAGGCCAAGAACGTGATCGCGCTCTCGCGGTTGCTGATCGAGCGCCACGGCGGCGAGGTGCCGCACACGCACGAGGAACTGCAGGCCCTGCCCGGCGTCGGCCGCAAGACCGCCAACGTGGTCATGAACGTGGCCTTCGGCGAGGCGACCATCGCCGTCGACACCCACATCTTCCGCGTCGGCAACCGCACGGGACTGGCGCCGGGCAAGAACCCGCTCGAGGTCGAGCTGAAACTGTTGAAGCGCGTGCCCGAAGAATACCGGTTACACGCGCACCACTGGCTGATCCTGCACGGCCGCTACACCTGCAAGGCGCGTACGCCGGAATGCCCGAAGTGCGTGGTCAACGATCTTTGCCTCTTCAAGGGAAAGACCACGGTGACCTGATCAGTCGCGGCTTACTGTGGCAGTAAGCCCGCGGGCCTGCAGAACATACTTCAAAGCGCGGAACTCGGTGTCATGCCGGATCGATGCCGTCACCTTGCTGTCGCCGTCGGGGTTTGCGGCCGTGATCAGCCGGTCGGTTTCGCTCTGGCAGGCGAGCGCGGCGCTCGAAGCCAGCTCGGCCGGATCGGCGCTGGCCATCCCATCGGCGGCCTTGTGCTTCAGACAAGTGTCGCGCGCCTCATAGCTCTTGTTGATCTCGACCTTGCGGCCGAGATCCTCGGGGCGGATGAAGCTGCCTTCACAGGCGGTGACAAGCAGCATGAGCAATACAAACGCACGGCGCATCCGACGACATCTCCACAAATAAGGGCAGGAGTGGTCTCTCTCCGGATTTCGGCATCGACAAGGCCGCATTAGCGCGCTTGTGCGGCCCGTTGCTGTGACATTTCCCACAGGCGTGCGACGATGGACATGGTCTCATGGAGCCAGGTGGAGGATCGCATGCCCCATGCTGAGAACGTGAGTCGCGGTTGCCGAACCATCGCTCTCGCTGCAACTCTGCTGTGGTCGGTGACCGCCGCCGCCCAGCAGGAAGTGCCCGGCGCCAAGGACTTCCCCCTCATCAAGCGCTACGAGGGATCGCGTCTCATCGGTTACGACAGCCGCCCATTCGATACGGCCAAGCTGATCGTCGGCAAGCTCACGCTGGGCGACAACGGACAACCCGCTCTGGACTCCGTACGGCAATTGGAAGGCCGGCACACGCGGCTGCTGTACCTCGCGCCACAGACGCGCAGTTCGCTCGAAGTGTTCCGCAACTATGAGAACGAGCTTTTGGCAAAAGGCTTCACCGTCCTCTTCAAGTGCTCCGGCGAGGAGCAGTGCGAGTCGGTCGGGGCGGAGCTCCACCGGGTTCTCTACCCACCGACCAAGGCGCTGCAGAACAACGACCTGTCCAAGGTCGCCCTCAACGTTCCGGCAGAACCGCACTATCTAGCCGCGACCTTGGCCCGCCCCGAAGGTCCGGTCGCGGTCTCGCTGTACGTTGCCGTCGACCGCAGCACCGCCTTTCCCGAAACCAAGGATCGCGTTGCCGTCCTGCTCGACGTCGTCGAGGACAGGCCCATGGAATCGAAGATGGTAACGGTCGACGCCGCGAAGATGGCCAAGGACATCGCGGCGACCGGGCGGGTCGCGCTCTACGGGCTGTACTTCGACACCGACAAGGCCGACCTCAAGCCGGAATCGGCGCCGTCACTCGCGGAGATCGGCAAGCTCTTGAAGGCTGAGCCCAATCTCAAGGTCTACATCGTCGGACACACCGACAATGTCGGCGTCTTCGACTACAACATGAACCTCTCGCAGCGCCGCGCCAAATCGGTGGTCGATCAGCTCGTCCAGAGCCACGGCATCTCGGCGGATCGGTTGAGAGCAGCCGGTGCCGGGATGATTGCGCCCGTGGCAACAAACGATGACGAAGCGGGACGAGCCAAGAACCGGCGGGTCGAGATCGTCAAGCAGTAGGGCACTACTCCCTGTCACCCCGAGCGAAGCGAGGGGCCTTCAAGGCAACAGAAAAGAAAGGTCCCTCGCTACGCTCGGGATGACAGTCGCCTCGCGTTAAGCCGCGTCGTCCAGGATCTTGTCGCTCTCGTTGTCGACCACGACGGCCGTCTCGAAGTAGCGGATGTCCGGCGCAGCGCCGTAGCGTTCGGCGATGTAAGCCTGCCATTGCGGCGTATAGACCGCCTCGGCATCGGCGCGGGTCTTCCAGAGATAGACGCCGCCGCCGATGCGGCTCTTGTCGTCGAACAGGTAGTACTTGCGCACCAGGCCCTTCATGCCGCGGTACTTGGGCGCCGAGCCCTTGAACAGCTCGGCGGCTTTCTTGGCGTCGATGTCGGCGGGAAGCTTGAAGTTCACGATGGCGGTGATCATGCGGCTTCTCCCAGGACTTGTGGGGCTCGCAGCATAGCGACGGTCAGCTTGCCGCCGCCAGTGCCGGCGTTTCCTTGGGTTCGGCGGCGGCGGCCGGAGCCACCTCCGCCGGCGCGGCCGGCGCCGCATGCACGACGACGGCAGCGCCTTCCTTGGCGAATTCGATGCCCTGGGCCGGGAAGACGCTGAACATGCGCTTCACCGCCTCGCGCTGGATGGCGGCGGGGTTGCCGGGCTTGGCCGTGAACTTGAAGCGGACCAGGAGCGCATTGTCGGCGATGTCGGCCACGCCCTGCATCTTGAAGGGCGCCAGGATGTCGGCCTTGATCGCCGGCATCTCCATCATGTCGGCGCCGATCTTCTTTGCCGCCTTGCGCAGCTTCTCGATGTCGGTGTCGCGGGCGAAGCGCAGGTTGAACTTCACCGTGATCCAGTCGCGGCTGAAGTTGGTGATCTGGCCGAGCTGGCCGAACGGAATGGTGTGCACCTGGCCGTTCTGGTGGCGCAGCTTGATCGAGCGCAAGGTGAAGCCCTCGACCGTGCCCTTGGCCTTGCCGCAATCGATGTACTCGCCGACGCGGAACGCATCGTCGGACAGGTAGAAGATGCCCGAGACGATGTCCTTCACCAGCGTCTGGCTGCCGAAGGAGATCGCGATGCCGAACACCGAGGCGCCGGCGATCAGCGGCGTGATGTTCACGCCGAACGATTCGAGCGCGATCATCACGGCAACGATGGTGATCATGACCGCCGCCGTCCCGCGCAGGAGCGGCATCATGGTGCTGATGCGCGAGGCCGGCGGCGCCGTGGCGTCGCCATCGGCGATCGCGTCGGCGGCGCTCTTGTTCTTGCGCGCCATGTAGGGATCGGTCTGGTACTTGAAGAGCTCCCACACGACGTAGGCCACGAACAGCGTGAAGCCGGCCGTGCGCGACGAGCGCGTGATCACGTCCCATTCGGCCTCGTCGACCAGCGCCAGGACCTGGACGACCCAGCTCTCGGCGATCGTGACCGTGACGCCGATCAGCACGGCGACACGCACGCAGCGCGCCACGACGTCGGGCAGCTTGGGCGAATCGCTGGCCGGCGTGGCGCCGATCAGCTGCGAATCGAGGCGGCGCACGAAGGCCTGCATCAAGGTCTCGAACATCAGCACGCCGACCACGAGGATGAGGGTGAGCAGCATGGCCTGACTGACATGCATGAGCCCTGAGACGGCGCCATAGACCTGGGTGAGGCCGAGGATCAGGAAGAACGTGGTGGCGACCGGTACCCAGTTGCGGCCGATCACGCCCGCGAGCGGTGCGACCTTGCCGAGGCCGCCCAGCCACTGCTCGGCGGCGGCGCTCGACCTGCGAACCAGCCAGACGAAGGTCGAGACGTAGATCACGGTGACGAACACCTGATAGGCGCCGATGGCGGCAACCGGCGTCTGGATGGCTAAAAGCACCTGGCCCAGGATGCGGCCCAGGATGATCAGCAGCATCACCACCTCGATGCGGGCGTACATGGTGCGCGCATCGTGGTCGGCGACCTCGCAGAGCCTTGCCTGCGGCAACGCCGGCCGCAGGATGATCAGGAACAGCAGCACATAGAGACGCCAGTAGAAGATGCCGTGGAGGATGGCGGCGGCGAGCTTGTCCTGGCCGGTCGCGCCGGTGAACCAGGCGCCGATGGCGGCATTGCAGATCAACCAGACGGCGAGGACACCGAGCCCGTCGAGCACCGCCAGCGCGCCCAGGTTCATCAGCGATCGCAGGCCCTGGTCCGGCACGGCGTTGCCGGCAAGGCGATGGCGGAACCGGGTCATGAAGGCGCGCAGCACGGCCTCGGCCGCGAGAGCCGCGACGGCGACGAGGCCCAGCAGCAACAGGAAGATCGACGTGCTGCGCCCACCCGCGGCGCTCTGGTCGAGCAGGCCGGGGATCGAGCCGAGCTTGGCGCCGAGCGCCGGCACCGCGCGGGCGACGTTGCCGGCATGGTCGATGAAGACGGCGAGGGGACCGGGCCCGGTGGAAATCGGCGTCACCACGATGGCGGGAGCGGGCGCCTTGCCTTTGGACTTGGAGCTCGAGGCGGCGGCGGGCGCCGCGGCGGGCGGCGGGGCCGCATGGGCTGGCTGGGCACCTTCGGCCTTGAGCTTCTCAGTGACGGAATTGCTGATGGCGTCGACCAGCGAGTTGAACTGGTCCTGCGTCATGCCCGCCGGCGGCGTCGCTGCTGTCTGGGCGCCGGCGCCTGCCGCACCGAGCATGACGACGAGCGCAAATGTGGCTGCACCGATGGCTCGAATGAAAGTGGGCATTGCACTCTCCCTCACCGATACGCTTGCAAGAGTACGGCAAGGCATCGGTCTACGCCGTCCTTGTCGAGCAGTTATGACAAAATTGTATCGGCCATCAGTAATTGAATTACAAGTGCAATAATCTCAGGCCGCGGCACGCTCCTCGCGGACGGACCACAGCAGGACGAAACCGAGCACCAGGAAGACCAGCACGCAGGCCACGCCCAGCCGGTTCGAACTGGTGGCCTCGGTGATGACGCCGATGGCGAGCGGCGCCATCCACGCCGTCGCCCGGCCGGAGAGCGCGAACAGGCCGAAGAACTCGCCGGTCATGCCTTCCGGCGCCAGCCGGCCGATCATGGTGCGGCTCGCCGCCTGCATCGGCCCCATGCAGATGCCCAGCAGCAGGGCGAAGCCCATGAACGCCCTCTCCTGCAGCGAGCCGAACAGGTCGCGCGTCGGCGACAGCTCGGCCGCCGGGATGAAGAACAACACCCGGTCGGCGCTGACGCCGACGATGCCGACGGCGGCCACGATCACGCCGACGATGGCTGCCTGCACGACGCGCTTGCTGCCCAGCTTGTCGTCGAGCCGGCCGCCCAGGAAAGCGCCGGGGATGGCGAACACCGTCAGGATGATGCCGAAGACGCCGAGCGTCACGGTGCTCCAGCCGAAGGTCGCGGCGGCGTAGACGCCGCCGAAGGCGATGATGGCGGCGAGGCCGTCGTTGTAGAGCATGAAGGCGATCAGATAGCGCAGCGCGTTCCGGAAGCGGCTGAGGCGTCGCACCGTATGGACCAGCGACGCGCCGCCGCGCCGGGCCGCCAGCAGCAGCGGGACATTGCTCTTGGCACCGTCCGGCGTGAACAGGAACATCGGCATCACGAACACCAGGAGCCACAACGCCGAGGCGGGGCCCATCAGGCGCTCGAGCTCATGCGTCTTGGCATCGAGACCGAACAACGGCTGGTCGCCTCGCTCGGGCAGGCCGAACAGCTCGGGGCGGCTGACCAGCAGCACGGCAAACAGCGCGACCAGCCCGCCGCAATAGCCCAGGCCCCAGCCGAAGCCGCTCAGCCAGCCCATGCGCTCGGGCCGCACGATGTTGGGAAGCTGCGCGTTGTTGAAGACGATCGACATCTCGGCGCCGATGGTGGCGATCACCACGGCGGCGCTGATCGGGCCGATGAGATCGGGCCGGCCGGGATAGGCCCACCACAGGGAAATGCAGCCCAACACGAGCAGGAGCTGGAAGGTGAAGATGTAGGGTTTGCGCCGGCCGCCGGCGTCGGCCATGGCGCCGAGAAAGGGGCTCATGAGCGCGATCAGGATGCCCGAGCTCGATTGGGTGAAGGCCCACGCCGCCTGGCCCGCCACCGGATCGCCGACCATGACGTTGGCGAAGTAGGGCGCGAAGATGAAGGTGGTGATGATGGTGAAGAAGGGCTGGTTGGCCCAATCGAAGAGGGCCCAGCTCACCTGGCCGAGCTTGGAAGCTTCCTTGCGGGGTTTGGTCATGCCCGGCCAGTATGCCCGAGAACCCGCCGCGGCAGTTGGCTGATCGCCTCGCGATTTGTGGGCGAAAAGGTCCGCTCCATCGCCTCCTGCCAGGGCAGCCAGAGCTGGGCCGTGTGCTCGGCCGGATCGAGGGTGGCGACGGTCGCGCTGTCGACCAGGAAGCCGAACACGTGCTCGGTGTTGTGCGTGACGTCGGGCGCGTACCTGGCGCGCCATTGCGGCCAGATCTCGTAGCGGTTGACGTGGCCCCAGTCGGTGAGCGTGCCGACCGCGAGCCCGGTCTCCTCCAGAAGCTCGCGCCGCGCCGTGGCGTCCAGATCGGGATCGTCGGGCTCGCGCGAGCCCGTCACGGACTGCCACGCACCCCACGAGCCCCACGATCCGCCGTCGGCGCGTTGCAGCAGCAGCACCTCGAGCTGCCGCGTGTAGACCACCACCAGCACCGATTCCGGGATCTTGTAGGCCATGGCCACAGCATAGAGCACAATCCGGTCTGCTGGGGGCGCGCCACTCCAGTGGCGCGTCTTCTCATGCTCTTCTGGACCGCGCGCGTCCCGCGCTCTCACGAGCGCGCCAGGAGGCGCGCGGTCC
>JAKFVH010000121.1 GCA_021732285.1 Reyranella sp.
CCGAACGGGACGGCGGTGTCGAAGGTGAAGGTGATGTCCTTGCCGATGTAGTAGTAGGCCGCGGTCTGGCCGATCTCGACCGTGCCGTTCTGCACGGCGTCGAGCACCTGGAAGCCCGGCACGATCTCGCCCGAGGCAAAGGGCAGGATCTTGAACTTGCCGTCGGTCAGCTCGCTGACGCGACGGCAGAACAGCTCGGCGCCACCCCACAGCGTGTCGAGCGATTTGGGAAAACTCGACGCCAGACGCCACTTCAACTCCGGCTGGCCCTGCGCCAGGGCCGGTGCCGCCACCGTCGTGGCGGCTGCCGCCCCCACGCCGGCGGTCTTCAGGAACTTGCGACGCTGCATGTCATCCCTCCCTTGGGTCGTTTCTTGTCTGCGTACGCTTGACTCCCTTCCGTCACTTCACCGTCTGGCCGGCGGTGAAGGCGAAGTTCTCGTAGGTGAGCTCGGCCACCCGGAACCACAGGTACTGCTCGTCGCGGAACGCCTTCCAGTGGTCGTAGACCTTCTTGAATTTGGCGTTCTTGGACGAGAACTCGTCATACAGCTCGTGCGTGGCCTTCCACGCCGCCGCCAGCACCTCGCGCGGATAAGGCTTGAGCTGCGTGCCGGCCGCCACCAGGCGACGCAGCGCCGGGGGGTTCTGCGTGTCGTAGCGAGCCATCATGTCGCCGTTCACGTCCGCTGAGACAGTCTCGACGGCAAGCTTGTAGGCCGCCGGCAGCGCGTCCCAGTGCTGCTTGCCGACCATCAATGTGATCTGCGTGCCCGCTTCCCAGAAGCCCGGGTAGTAGTAGAACGGCGCCACCTTGTAGAAGCCGAGCTTCTCGTCGTCGTACGGCCCTACCCATTCGGCGCCGTCGATCGCGCCGCGCTCGAGCGAGGGATAGATCTCGCCGCCGGCGATCTGCTGCGGCACCGCGCCGAGCTTGGCCCAGATCTGGCCGCCGATGCCGGGAATGCGCATCTTGAGGCCTTTGAGATCGTCGAGCGTCTTGATCTCCTTGCGGAACCAGCCGCCCATCTGCACGCCGGTGTTGCCCGCCGGGAACGGCACGGCGTTGTAGTCGGCCATGAACTCGCGCATGAGCTGCAGGCCGCCGCCGTACAGCATCCAGGCATTCTGCTGCC
Organism: Reyranella sp.; assembly: GCA_021732285.1. Taxonomy (GTDB): domain Bacteria; phylum Pseudomonadota; class Alphaproteobacteria; order Reyranellales; family Reyranellaceae; genus Reyranella. Next base: position 1,137 of record JAKFVH010000121.1, read on the forward strand.
GCGCCGTCAGCCCGAACGGCACGCCGGCATCGAAGCCGAAGGTGAGGTCCTTGCCGACGAAGTAGTAGGACGCGGTGTGACACATCTCGACGGTGTTGTTCTGCACCGCGTCGAGCGCCTGCAGCGCCGGCACGATCTCGCCGGGCGCGAACACGCGGATCTGGAACTTGTTGTCGGTCAGCGCCGCGACCTTCTTGGCGATGGTCTCGGCGCCACCCCACAGCGTGTCGAGCGACTTGGGGAAGCTCGACGTCAGGCGCCATTTGAGCTCCGGCATCGACTGCGCAATGGCCGGCGCCGCGAGCGTGGTCGCGGCGCCGCCGATGCCGGCGGTCGTCAGAAACTTCCGCCGTCTCATGCCGTCCTCTTCATCCGAGCTTATTGGCGGCCGACATGCGCGCCATGAAGCTGTCGAAGGTGAACTCGGCAACGCGGAACCACAGGATCTCCTCGTTGCGGAACGGCTTCCAGTTCTCGTAGACCTTCTTGAACTTCGGGTTCTTCGCCGAGATCTCGGCATAGAGCTCGTTGGTGGCGTTGAACGCTGCCTCCATGACTGACTGCGGGAAGGGCAGCAGCTTCGTGCCGGCCGCCATCAGCTCGCGCAGCGCCTTGGGATTCTCCGCGTCGTACTTGGAGAGCATCAGGTTCTGTGCCCTGGCGCACGCCGTCTCGATCACGGTCTTGTAAGCCTTCGGCAGCTCGTTCCATTTCTGGAGGTTGATATAGGCGGAAGGCTGCGGGCCGCCTTCCCACCAACCCGGATAGTAGTAGTACGGCGCGATCTTGTTGAAGCCGAGCTTCTGGTCGTCGTAGGGGCCGACCCATTCGGCGGCGTCGATCGTGCCCTTCTCCAGCGCCGGATAGATGTCGCCGCCGGCGATCTGCTGCGGCACCGAACCCAACTTCTGGCAGACCATGCCCGCGATGCCGGCGATGCGGAACTTCAGGCCCTTCATGTCCTCGGGCGACTTGATCTCCTTGCGGAACCAGCCGCCCATCTGCGCGCCGGTGTTGCCGCAGGGGATCGCGTAGGTGTTGTAGTCCTTGTAGATGTCGCCCATCAGTTGGCGGCCGCCGCCATAGTTCATCCACGCTTCCTGCTGACGGGCGTTGAGGCCGAACGGCATCACCGTGTCGAAGGCGAGGGTCGGATCCTTGCCGATATAGTAGGTGCCGGCCGAGTGGCCCATCTCGACGGTGCCGTTCTGCACGGCGTCGAGCACCTGCAGGCCGGGCACGATCTCGCCCGCTGCGAAGAGGCGGACCTGGAACTTGTTGTCCGTCGCCTCGGCGATGAACTTGACGAGGTTCTCGCCGGCACCGAAAAGCGTGTCGAGCGACTTGGGGAAGCTCGAGGCGAGCCGCCATTTGAGCTCGGGCATCGATTGGGCGATGGCGGGTGCCGCGAGCGTGCTCGCGACAGCAGCGGCGCCACCGCCAATACCGGCGGTGCGCAGGAATTTCCGACGTTGCATGCTTCTAACTCCCAGAAACGTATTTTTGTTTGCCCGGGATTCCACCCGGCGGAACCAAGCCTGCCATGTCCGCAGGGCGCGCGCAAAGAAAAAGCCCCGCCGAAGCGGGGCTTTTCCGGGGCCTTCCTCCCCAGCATTGCTGGGGAGGTGTCGGCGTCTTACGCCGACGGAGGGGTCATGCGCAGCGGTACTGATGCTCGTGACCCCTCCGCCCGCTACGCGGGCACCTCCCCTTCGCGGAATCCGCGAAGGGGAGGCAAAACTGCTAGAGCTTATTGGCGGCCGACTGGCGCGCCATGAAGTTGTCGAAGGTGTTCTCGGCCACCCGGAACCACAGGACCTCTTCGTTGCGGAAGGGCTTCCAGGACTCGTAGACCTTCTTGAACTTGGGGTTCTTGGCGATGGTCTCGGCATAGAGCTCGTTGGCGGCGTTGAAGCTGGCCTCCATCACCGACTGCGGGAACGGCAGGAACTTGGTTCCGGCCGCCACCAGCTCGCGCAGCGCCCGGGGGTTCTGGGCGTCGTACTTGGCGACCGACCAGCTCACCGTGTCGCCGGCGGCGGCAGCGATCGCTTCCTTGTACATCGGAGGCAGCGCTGCGAAGGCCTTGTCGCCGCAATAGAGCGACAGGGCCGCGGCGCCTTCCCACCAGCCGGGGTAGTAGTAGTACGGCGCCACCTTGTTGAAGCCGAGCTTCTGGTCGTCGTACGGGCCGACCCATTCGGCGGCGTCGATCGTGCCCTTCTCCAGCGCCGGATAGATGTCGCCGCCGGCGATCTGCTGCGGCACCACGCCGAGCTTGGCCATCACCTGGCCAGCGAAGCCGCCGATGCGCATCTTCACGCCCTTCATGTCCTCAGGAGTCTTGATCTCCTTGCGGAACCAGCCGCCCATCTGGGCGCCGGTGTGGCTGATCAGGAAGGAGGTCATCTTGTATTCCTTGTAGAACTCGCGCATCAGCTCGAGTCCGCCACCGAAATACACCCAGGCATTGTGCTGGCGCGTGTTGAGGCCGAACGGGATCGCCGTGTCGAAGGCGAAGGTCGGGTCCTTGCCGACGTAGTAGTACGAGGCGGTGTGGCCGCACTCGACGGTCTCGTTCTGCACGGCGTCGACGACCTGCAGGCCGGGGACGATTTCACCGGCGGCAAAGACGCGGATCTGGAACTTGTTGTCGGTGAGAGCGGCGACACGCTTGGCGAAGAACTCGCCCGCGCCATAGATCGTGTCGAGCGACTTGGGGAAGCTCGAGGCCAGACGCCACTTAACTTCGGGCATCGACTGGGCGACGGCCGGTGCAGCGAGCGTGCCGGCGACGGCTGCGGCGCCACCGCCCACACCGGCGGTCCGCAGGAACTTGCGACGTTGCATTGACGAATTCTCCTGGAAGACTTTTAGCGCCGCCCTCCCGGCGGCGGGCGTTTATGGCACTTCCCCTGAACCGGCAAAAGCGGCCCAAGCCAGCGGCCAGAAGCCGCGCCTCGCACGGTCAGTGCGCGAAGATCAGGACCAGGGCCAGGGTGCCGACGGCGATGCGATACCAGGCGAAGACGCCGAAGCCGTGCTTGCTGATGAAGCGCACGAACGGGCGCACCACGAGCAGCGCACAGACGAAGGCGGTGATGAAGCCGATGGCGATCGTGCCGCTGCCGTGCCAGTCGAGCGACGACCAGTTCTTGTAGAGGTCGTAGACCGTGGCGCCGATCATGGTCGGCATGGCGAGGAAGAAAGAGAACTCGGCCGCCGTCGCACGATCCACACGGAAGACCCGCGCGCCCATGATGGTGGAGCCGGCGCGCGACACGCCCGGGATCATGGCCAGGGACTGGCACAGCCCGATATACAACGCCGTCTTGAGATCGACCTCGTCGAGCGTCTTGATGCGTGGGCGCTGGGCGTAGCGCTCGATGATCAGGATGGCGATGCCGCCCACGATCAGCGCCACCGCCACCACCTTGGGATCGAAGAGCACCGACTTGATGTACTTGTGCGCGGCGACGCCGATCACGGCGGCCGGCAGGAAGGCGACGATGATCGCGCCGGCAAAGCGCAGCGACACCGGCTCGCGCTTCAGCACGCCCTGCACCGTCGTCCAGATTTTCAGCCGATAGAGGAAGCAGACGGCGAGGATCGCACCGAGCTGGATCACGATCTCGAACACCTTACCCGGCGGTCCCTGGAAGTGCAGGATCTCCTCGGCAAGGATGATGTGTCCCGTCGAGGACACCGGCAGGAACTCGGTCAGGCCCTCGACGACGCCGATCAGCACCGTCTTCCAGATCAGCGTCAGATCCATCCGGTCAATCCTTGAAGCGCTTGGCGCGAGGCCATCCTTTTTCGGGCATGCGGCCGGCCTGGGCGCGCTCGCCGCGCCAGAACTTCAGCTCGCCCGCCGGGATGACGCGGTTGGCCCACGGCAGGCCGTCGGCGATCCGGAAGGCCTGCGCGTCCGACAGCCGGTCGGCCTTGGACTTCTGCAGGGTCACGCCGCGGCCGCGGCCCATCTCCGGCACCTGCTCCATCGGGAAGATCAGGAGTTTGCGGCCTTCGCTGAGGGCAGCGATCGAATCGGCACCTTCCGGCACGATGGCGAAGGCCTGCGCCTTCTCCTTGTCGGCGAGGTTCAGCACCTGCTTGCCGTTCTTGGTCTGCGCCACGACCTCGTCCTCGGGCACGATGAAACCGCGGCCGGCATCGGAGGCGACCAGGAACTTGCGGCCGCCCTTCAGCACTTCGAGCGTCACGATGTCCTGCTCGTTGCCGAGCTCGATCATCAGGCGGATCGGCTCGCCATGGCCGCGCGCGCTCGGCAGCTTGTCGCAGCCCAGCGTGTAGAAGCGGCCGTTGGTGCCGAACACCAGGATCTTGTCGGTCGACTGGGCGTGGACGGCAAAGCGCGGGCTGTCGCCTTCCTTGTACTTGAGTTCGCCCGCGGCCTTGTCGTCGAGATGGCCCTTGGCGGCGCGGATCCAGCCCTTGTCCGAGCACACGATCGTCACGGGCTCGCGCTCGACGAAATCCTCGACCGCATGCTCGACCTCGGCCGGTGCGTCGGCGAGCTCGGTGCGGCGGCGGCCGAGGGGAGTCTTGCCGCCGAACTTGCGCTTGGTCTCCTGCACCTCGTCGGCGATCTTGCCCCACTGCAGCTTCTCGTCCTTCAAGAGCGCCTTGAGGTCCTTGCGCTCGGCCGTGAGCTTCTTGTGCTCGCCCTTGATCTCGAACTCTTCCAGCCGGCGCAGCGCGCGCAGCCGCATGTTGAGGATGGCCTCGGCCTGCAGGTCTGAAAGCTTGAAGGCCTTGATCATCTTGGGCTTGGGCTCGTCCTCCTCGCGGATGATCTTGATCAGCTTGTCGAGATTGAGATACGCGATCAGGTAGCCGTCGAGGATTTCCAGCCGCCGCTCGATCTCGGCCAGCCGGAACGTGGACCGCCGCACCAGCACTTCGCGACGATGGTCCAAAAAGGCCTGCAGCGCCTCGCGCAGGTCCATGACGCGCGGCGTGTTGTCCTTGTCGAGGACGTTGAGGTTCAGCGGAAAGCGGATTTCCAGGTCGGTCTGCCGGAAGAGCTGCTCCATCAGCAGCTCGGCCGGCACCTGGCCGGTGCGCGGCTCGAGCACGATGCGCACGTCGTCGGCCGATTCGTCGTGCACGTCCTCGAGGATGGGCAGCTTCTTGGCGTTGATGATCTCGGCGATGCGCTCGATCAGCTTGCCCTTCTGCACCTGATAGGGGATCTCGGTGACGATGATGCGGTATTGGCCGCGCGGCAGCTCTTCCTTCTCCCACTTGGCGCGCAGGCGGAAGGCGCCGCGGCCGGTCTTGTAGGCCTCGACGATCGCCTCGCGCGGTTCGACCAGGATGCCGCCGGTCGGGAAGTCCGGTCCCTTGACCAGGTCGACCAGGGTGTCGATGCGGGCGTTGGGCGTCTTGATCAGATGCAGCAGCGCATCGCAGAGTTCGCCGGCATTGTGCGGCGGGATCGAGCAGGCCATGCCGACGGCGATGCCGGCGGCGCCGTTGGCTAAAAGGTTGGGGAAGCCGCCGGGCAGCACGATCGGCTCTTCGGTCGAGCCGTCGTAGTTGGGGCGGAAGTCGACGGCGTTCTCGTCGATGCCGGCCAGCAGCGCCTCGGCGACCTCGGTCAGCCTGGCCTCGGTGTAGCGCATGGCGGCCGGGTTATCGCCGTCGATATTGCCGAAGTTGCCCTGCCCTTCGATCAGCGGATAGCGGGCGGCGAAGTCCTGGGCGAGGCGCACCAGGGCGTCGTAGATCGACTGGTCGCCGTGCGGATGGTACTGGCCGATCACGTCGCCGACCACGCGCGCGCTCTTCTTGAAGGCGCTGTTGGGGTCGAGGCGCAGCTGGCGCATGGCGTAGAGCAGCCGGCGATGCACCGGCTTCAGGCCGTCGCGCACGTCGGGCAGCGAGCGGGCCATGATGGTGCTGAGCGCATAGGAGAGATAGCGCTCGCTGAGCGCCTCTCCGAACTGCACCGGCTTGACCATTGCCAGCGGAACGACGTTGGTGCTGCGTTTTGCCATTTACGGGTACTGAGGGGACCGACTGCGGTTCATGCCACAGCCATTTGTGATTAGCGTTGCAGGGTTTCCATAAATCTCGCCCGCGCGGCAGGCAAGGGCTTGTTGTGTGGCCAAAACACGTGCCGCTCGAGGAAATAGCCCGTCAAATCGAGGCCTTTGCTGAGCTCCTCGTTGTCGGCCGGCAGGCCGCCGGTGGACAAAAAGGCCGGCAATTCGATCAGCTTCTCCTTGTAGGGGCCGGCGGCGGCGCGGCTCACCGCGCGGCCGGTCTTGGGCGAGACGTAGCCCAGATCCTCGGTGGCGCCGGTCGCCGCACACTTGGTGAGATCGAGGCCGAAGCCCAGCTCCTGAAGAAGGCCGAGCTCCAGCCGCACATAGATCACAGGCCAGCCGGGGTGATCGAAAGCGCCCAGCAGGGCCGAGAAGCCGTCGAACATCGCCGGATGCGGCTCGCGCTCAGGCAGAGCGGCATCGAGCAAGGCGCAGGCGGCACTGAGGCCCGCGAGCTGGGCCGCATCGTCGAGCGCGCGCGCCGCATGCGCCTCGCGCAACTCACCCGCATAGTTGCCGAGCTGCTCGGACAGGCGCGCCCGCCAGCTCACCTCGACGAGATTGCCGAGCTGCCAGACCGGCCGCGCGCGGCGTGAGCCGCCACCCGGCACGAAGCCCGCGTGGCGGCCGTGCGCCTGCGTCAGCAGCGCCACGACCATGCCACCCTCGCCGTGCAGCCGCGCCGACAGAACGATGCCCTGGTCCGTCCACTCCATGCCGCTGTGTATGACGGCTTTGGCGATGGGGCGCTAGGCGGCGGCCGGTGTCTGCGTCGCCGGCCCGGACGCGACATACCGAAACCAGGATCGCGCTCGCGCTCCGCTGCAGAACCACCGTTCAATTCCTTGTTCCGGCTGCCCTATCGACCTTTGCTGGCAGTGACTGCATGTCACGTAGATCGCGACATGCGCGACATCGCCTTTCACTTTGGCAATCGACACACGCCGGCTGTTGCCTTCACCAATTATAACTACAGTTTTAGTGCGCGTCAACGCACGCTGGCCGACTAACGCTTGTCGTCCGCCCAAGGGTTCACGACGGCTTTCACGGTCGCTTTGAAATCCGAGACGTTGCGCGTCACGAGCGCAAGTCCGTGCGCCTCGGCAGTCGCAGCGATGAAGGCGTCCGCCACGGCGATGGGTCGGCCCGCCGCTTCCCTGGACGCGGTCAGCCTTCCCCAAGTGTCGGCGATTGCGGCATCGATCGGCAGGACCCGCCCCTCAAAGCGCAGCGGCAACTCGCCCTTCAGCCATTCGTCGAGCCGCCGTTGGCGCCGACCGGCAGTCAGGCGTTCGATCCCGTAGCGCAGTTCGGCCAGAGTGACGACGCTGATGAACACACGATCCTCATCGGCATCCGCGAGCCACGCGACCACACCAGCATCCGGACGCGGCCGCACCCATTCGGACACGACGTTGGTGTCGAGCAGGAAGCTCACAAGACGACCTTCCTCGGCCTGTCCTTGCTGCGCTTGATCTTGAGGCCCGACTGGCGCAACGGCGAGGCGGCAAAAAATTCCGCGAGATTGCCGGTGCGCTTGGTCTTGCGTTCCCACTCCTCGGCATCGACGACCACCACGGCCGTGCGACCGTTCTTGGTGATCGTCTGCGGTCCGCCTGATTGGGCGCGCTCGATGACTTCGCTCAGCCTCGCTTTGGCTTCAGCGACCGTCCAGGTGGCAACAGTCACGGTCCCGTCCCTTTTCTGGTCAATATGGTCAAGATAGTCATCGACGCATTACAGGTCCAGCCGGGGCGTCGTGGGCGGGGCCTTGGCCTCGTTCCCGGAATATCGTATATTACGATTAATTCGAATTACTCGAAAATCACCGACGATGAAAATCACGTCTACTCAGTTCATCAAGACGCCCGGCGCCTATCAGGACGAGGCCCAGCGCGAGCCGGTGGTGATCACCAAGCACGACCGCGAGCACACGGTGCTTCTGTCGGCTCGGGAATATCAACGACTGAAGCGGCGCGATCGTCAGGTCTTTCGCGTGGGCGAGCTTTCCGAGCGGGATGTCGCTGCAATCGCTGCGGCAAAGGCGCCCGCCGAGGCTGCGGCTTTCAATGACGAACTCGAGGACAAGAAGGCGTGAGCCTTCCGATACCGCAGCCCGGCCTCGTCATCCGCTACTCCTATCTCTGGGCCGACGAACACGACGACGGAAGAGAGGAAGGCGCCAAGGACCGGCCTTGTGCCGTCCTGCTGGCGACGACGACCGACGAAGGCGACCTTCGCGTCATCGTCCTGCCGATCACGCACGCGCCACCGCGAAGTTTTCAAGATGCCATCGAAATTCCAACGCTGACCAAGCAACGCCTCGGCCTTGACGACGATCGGTCTTGGATCATGCTGACGGAGGGAAACGCCTTCCTGTGGCCAGGCCCCGACCTTCGCGCCGCCCCTCGCCGCGGTCCTGAAAGCGTCGCGTTGGGTTTCCTGCCGGCCAAACTGTTCGACACCGTCCGCCGCCGTTTCCTTTCGCTTCACCGTCGAAGCAAGGCGCGGTTCGTGCACCGGACCGAATAGCGACGGCCGTGCGGTAGGAGCTACGGCTCATAGTCCAGCCCGATCGCCCGATAGTGCGCCGGATCTTCGGCCCAGCGCTCGCTCACCTTGACGTGCAGGAAGAGATGCACCGGCCGCTCCAGCATCTGGGCGAGCTCGTGGCGGGCGCGGGCGCCGATCTGCTTGATCTTGGTGCCGCCCTTGCCCAGCACGATGGCGCGCTGGCCCTCGCGCTGGACGTGGATGATCTGCTCGATGCGCGTGCTGCCGTCGGGCCGGTCTTCCCACTTCTCGGTCTCGACCGCGGCCTCGTAGGGCAGTTCCTGATGGAGCTGCAGGAAGACCTGCTCGCGCGTGACTTCGGCGGCCAGCAGGCGCAGCGGCAGGTCGGCGGCCTGGTCCTCGGGATAGAGGAACGGGCTCTCCGGCAACGCCGCCGCCAGGGTGGTGAGGATATCGCCGATGCCGTCCTGCTTCAGCGCGCTCACCATGAAGGTGCGCTCGAACGGCAGCCGGGCGTTCAGGTCGGCCGTCAACGCGAGCAGCTTCTCGCGCTCCACGAGGTCGATCTTGTTCAGGATCAGGTAGCGCGGGGCACGCTGCTCCTTCAGCCGCTCGATGATCGCCTGCGTCTCCTGTCCGACGCCGCGTTCGGCATCGACGACCAGGGCCACGACGTCGGCGTCCTCGGCGCCCTGCCAGGCGGCGGCGACCATGGCGCGCTCGAGCCGGCGCTTGGCGATGCGGAAGATGCCCGGCGTGTCGACCAGCACGACCTGCGCACGGCCGCCCTCCTCCGGAAGGTCGGTCATGGCGATGCCGATCACGCGCATGCGCGTGGTCTGCACCTTGGGCGACACGATCGAGACCTTGGAGCCCACGAGCGCATTGACCAGCGTCGACTTGCCGGCGTTGGGCGCACCGACGATGGCGGCAAAGCCCGCGCGTGTGCGTTCGCCGCTCATGTCTTGCTCAACTGTTCGAGCATCAAGCTCGCCGCCGCACTCTCGGCCTCGCGCTTGGTGAGCCCGCGCCCTTGCGCCGGCGGCAACTTGCCGACCGTCACCTCGACCAGGAACACCGGCTCGTGCTCGGTGCCCTCGCGGCCGATCTGCTTGTAGGACGGCAGCGCCAGTCCGCGGCCCTGCGCCCATTCCTGCAGCTGCGTCTTGGGCGGCCGCGGTGCCGGATGCTGGCTGCCCAGCCGCTCGCCCCACAGGCGTTCGATGATGTTGGCCGCCGCCTCGAAGCCGGCATCGACGAAGATCGCGCCTAAAAGCGCCTCCAGCATGTCGGCCAGGATGGTGGGCGTGGCCTTGGGCGCGCCGCGATAGGCGATGCGATGGTCTTTTAGCCCGATCGCCTCGGCGATCTCGCCCAAGGTGCGCGCGCTCACCAGCGCGGCATGGCGGCGGGCGAGCTGGCCTTCGCGCTCGTTGGGGAAGCGGCGCAACAGCAGGTCGGCCATGGCCAGCGACAGCACGCGGTCGCCCAGAAACTCCAAGCGCTCGTTGCCGTGCGGGAAGGCGGCCTTGAGGTCGGGGCGCTTGTCGAGGGTGCCGCGATGGGTCAGCGCCTCGACGGCAAGCTCGGGGCGCTTGAAGGAATGGCCGAGCCTGTCGCTCAGCGACGCGAAATCGACGTCGCTCGGAGTCACGGGGCCGGCCTTCAGTGGATGGCCTGGAAGAAGCGGCTGAAGCGGATCGCTGTTGGCCATTTCCACGGCTCCAGCCAACCGGCAGCCGACGGATCGTGCGAGAAGAAGATGAACTCGGCGCGGCCGACCAGGTTCTCGGCCGGCACGTACCAGCCGAGCTGGTCGCGATCGCGCGTCGAGCCCGAGAAGTCGCGCAGCATGAGCCGCGTTCGGCTGTCGAGGGAATCGTCGCGGTTGTCGCCCATGACGAAGTAGTTGCCGGCCGGCACCAGGAACTCCGGCGTGTTGTCGGCCATGCCGTTGTCGGTGTACTCGAGCACGGTGTAGCTGCGGCCGTTGGGCAGAGTCTCCTTGTAGAGCGTGCCCTTCTGGTAGTGGCCGTTGGCGCCCTTCACGTAGTCGCCGATGCGCAGGCGGTCGACCGCCTGGCCGTTGATGTGCAGCACGCCGTTGGTCACCTGGATGCGGTCGCCCGGCATGCCGACGATGCGCTTGATGTAGTCGGTGCGGTTCAGCCCCTGCCCCTGGTCGCCGGGATACTTGAACACCGCGACGTCGCCGCGCTCGGGCGGCGAGCCGAAGATGCGGCCCGGGAACATGCCCATCGAGAACGGGAAGGAATGCTTGCTGTAGCCGTAGGAATACTTCGAGACGAACAGGTAGTCGCCGACCAGCAGGGTCGGGATCATCGAGCCCGACGGGATGTTGAACGGCTCGATGGCAAAAGTGCGCACGACCAGTGCGATCAGCACGGCATAGACCACCGTGCGGATGGTTTCGCCCCAGCCGCCTGCCTTCTCCTGTCCGCGCTTGCGCCGTTCAGCCACGTCCGTCATCGCCGTACCAGTCGAAACGAGCCGCTCCTGTAGCAGGGCACGGCGCGGCTGTCTCTCCCACCCCTGCCGCGACATGTTCCCCCTCCGTCCCCTTCGGGGCCACCAGGGCGCTTTTGGCCGCTGCGCGGCCAAAACGCCAACCCATCAGATGGGGGAGGCAGGGAGGGGGACCGCCGAAATGATCACGATCGCCTGCGCCATGGGATATTCGTCGGTCAAGGTCAGGTCGATCTGCGGCGACATCCCGGCCGGCGTGATCTCCTGCAGACGGGCCAGCGCGCCGCCGGTCAGGGCCATGGTCGGCTTGCCGCCGCGCTGGTTGATCACGCCCATGTCGCGCCAGAACACGCCGCGGCGCAGGCCGGTGCCGAGCGCCTTGGCGCAGGCCTCCTTGGCGGCGAAGCGCTTGGCGTAGCTCGCCGCCCGCGTTGCCCGGCCTTCGGAACGCTTCTGCTCGACCTCGGTGAAGATGCGCTGCACGAAGCGGTCGCCGAAGCGTTCCAGGGATTTCTCGATCCGCCTGATGTCGCAAAGGTCGTTGCCGAGGCCGATGATCACGTTTGGCCTTTGACTTGGGCGGCTCCGGACCGCGCCTCATCCATCAGGCGCCGCATCTCTCGGATCGCGGGCTCGAGGCCGACGAAGATCGCCTCGCCGATCAGGAAGTGGCCGATATTGAGCTCGCGCACGTTGGGGATGGCGGCGATCGGGCCGACATTCTCGTAGTTCAGGCCGTGGCCGGCGTGGCATTCGAGGCCGAGCTGCTGGCAGAACGCGGCGGCCTTCTGGATGCGCAGAAGTTCGGCTTGGCGCTCGGCGCCTTCGATCTCGCAGTACCGCCCGGTATGGAGCTCGACCACCGGCGCGCCGAGCTGCACCGCCATCTCGAGCTGGCGCGGGTCGGCCTCGATGAACAGCGAGACGCGGATGCCGGCGTCGCCCAGCCGCGAGACCAGCGGCTTCAGGTGATTGTGCTGGCCCACGGCGTCGAGCCCGCCCTCGGTGGTCCGCTCCTCACGCTTCTCAGGGACAATGCAGGCGGCATGCGGGCGGTGGCGCAGGGCGATCGCCACCATCTCCTCGGTCGCCGCCATCTCGAAGTTGAGCGGCAGTTCGATCGCATCCATCAGGCGGGCGATGTCGTCGTCGACGATGTGGCGACGATCCTCGCGCAGGTGCGCGGTGATGCCGTCGGCGCCGGCCTTGGCCGCGAGATGGGCGGCGCGCAAGGGATCGGGCGTGGGCGTGCCGCGCGCGTTGCGCACGGTGGCGACGTGGTCGATGTTGACGCCGAGACGCTGACGGGGAAGCGGAGGCATTTCACTCACTCAGTTCATTCGCTCAGTTCACCTCCCCCGTCATACGGGGGAGGCAGGGAGGGGGAAAGCAACAAAGGCGGTATGTGAAGGGCGAAGATCAAGATCATGATCTGAAATGGGCTGGCATCGTCGCTGGGGCCTTCCCCCTCCCGGCCTCCCCCGTATGACGGGGGAGGTGGAAGAGTTAGTTCCGTGCGCGCTCGACCGCATTGATGGCGGGCGTGGCGCGCAGCGCCGCGGTGATGTTGGCGAGGTGCTTTACGTCGTTGACCTCGACGTCGATCACCATGTCGAAGAAGTCCATCGAGCGGTTGACGATGCGCAGGTTGGAGATGTTGCCTTCGTGGCGGGCGATCACCGTCGAGAGCTTGGACAGGCTGCCCGGCTGGTTGGCCACCGTGACCTTCAGGCGGCCGGTGTAGATGCCGGGAGCGCCCTCGCTCACCGAATCCCAGCCGACATCGATCCAGCGCTCCGGCGATTCCGAGAAGCTCTCGAGCGTGGCGCAGTCGATGGTGTGGATGGTCACGCCCTTGCCGGTGGTGATGATGCCGACGATGCGATCGCCGGGCAGCGGATGGCAGCAGCGCGCGAAGTGCACGGCCATGCCGGGGATCAAACCGCGGATGGCGATCTGGCTGCCCGCCGGGTCCTTCTTGGCCTTGGCGGCATCGGCCGCCGCCTTGTTGCGCGCACGCGAGATCGGCACCACGTCGGCGCCGCCGTCCTTGCGCTGCGGCTGCTTGAGCCCCGGATAGACCGCCGTCATGACCTCGCGCGAGGTGATGAGGCCCGCGCCGACAGCGGCGACCAGGTCGTCGGTGGTGGCCTGCTTGAAGTTGGCGCGCACCCCGTCGAGGCCCTTCTCGGTGACCTCGTAGCCCTCCTCGTGGAAAGTCTTGTCGAGCAGCGATTTGCCGAGCTGCAGGTACTGCTCGCGCTGGCGCGTGCGGATGAAGCGGCGGATCGCGGCCTTGGCCTTGCCGGTGACGACGAAGCGCTCCCAGGTCGGCGACGGCGTCTGTGCCTTCGAGGTGATGATCTCGACCTGATCGCCGTTCGAGAGCTGCGTACGCAGCGGCAGCATGCGGCCGTTGATCTTGGAGCCGACACAGGTGTCGCCGACCTGGCTGTGCACCGCATAGGCGAAGTCGATCGGCGTCGCGCCCTTGGGCAGGGCGATCAGCTTGCCCTTGGGCGTGAAGCAGAAGACCTGGTCGTGGAACATCTCGAGCTTGGTGTGCTCGAGGAATTCTTCGGCGTTGGGCGCTTTGTCGAGGATCTCGATGAGGCTGCGCAGCCAGGCGTATTGCGGCGCATCCGTAGAAGGACCGCCCTGCTTATAGATCCAGTGGGCGGCGACGCCGCGCTCGGCCTGGTCCTGCATCTCCTCGGTGCGGATCTGCAGCTCGATGCGCTGTCCCAGCGGACCGATCACGCCGGTATGCAGCGAGCGGTAGCCGTTGGGCTTGGGCACCGAGATGTAGTCCTTGAAGCGGCCGGGGATCACCTGATAGCGGCCATGGATCAGCCCCAGCGCCTGGTAGCACTGCGCGACGTCGGCCACGATGATGCGGAAGGCCATGATGTCGGCAAGCTGCTCGAACGAGACGTTCTTGTTCTGCATCTTGCGCCAGATCGAATAGGGCGTCTTCTCGCGGCCGGAGACCTGCGCCTTCAGTCCGCCCTCCTTGAAAGTCTTGATCAGCTCGGCCTCGATCTCGGGCACCAGCCGCTCGCCGCGCTCGCGCAGATAATCCTGGCGCGCCAGCACCGAGGCGCGGCCGTCGGGGTTGAGCTCGGCGAAGGCGAGTTCTTCCAGCTCGCGCTTGACCCTCTCCATGCCGATGCGCGAGGCGAGCGGCGCGTAGAGGTCCATGGTCTCGTGCGCGATGCGCCGGCGCCGCGCCGGATCCTTGATGTGGTGCAAGGTGCGCATGTTGTGCAGGCGGTCGGCGAGCTTCACCAGGAGCACGCGGATGTCGGACGACATCGCCAGAACGAGCTTGCGCAGGTTCTCGGCTTCCTTGGTGCTCTCCGACTGCACTTCCAGGCGGCTGAGCTTGGTGACGCCGTCGACCAGGCGGGCGACGTTCTCGCCGAACAGGCGGGCGATCTCCTCGCGCGTGGCGTCGGTATCCTCGATCGTGTCGTGCAGCAGGCCGGTCACGATCGAGGCGGTGTCGAGCCTCATCTCGGCCAGGATGCCGGCGACCTCGACGGGATGGGAGAAATAGGGGTCGCCCGAGGCGCGCAGCTGGGTGCCGTGCTTCTTCAGGCCATAGACGTAGGCGCGGTTCAGCATGTCCTCGTCCGCATCGGGATCGTAGGACTGCACGCGCTCAACCAGTTCGAACTGACGAATCATGGCAATCGTCCATTATATGGGGACGATTGCGCTCACTCCATGCTGTTTGCGCGAATAGCTGGGCCCATTTGGCGAACTTGGCCCAACTAATGGCGCGACGATTACTCGACGATGTCGTCTTCCTCGGCCATCGGCAGGGCCTTGGGCTGCGCGGCTTCGGCGCCGCCCTGGGCCAGCGCGGCGGCAAGCTCCTGCTCGAGCTCGGCCATCTCGTTGACCTCTTCGGGCTTGTCGATGTCGGCATGCTTCTGCATGCCCGAGATCAACGAGTCCTTGAGCACGGCCTGGTCGAGCTTGACCTCGGCGATCTCACGCAGGGCCACGACCGGGTTCTTGTCGCGGTCGCGATCGACGGTGATCTGCGCGCCGGCCGACACGTCGCGCGCGCGCTGGGCGGCGAACATGACGAGCTCGAAACGGTTGGGGACCTGCAGGATGCAGTCTTCGACGGTGACGCGGGCCATACGGACCTCTGATTTCCCGGGAGCGGGCGGTTATACGCGCCCACCCCCAAAAGACAAGTGCTCTAAAGCCGCTCGATGACCTGATCGGCCGGCAGAGCGGCCAGCAAGGCCGATATGGTGACTCCGGTCCGCGGATGCCGCCAGTCCGGCGCCAGGTCGGCCAGCGGCCTTATGACGAAGGCCCTGGCCTCCATGCGGGGATGCGGCAGGGTCGCCCTGCCCGGCCCGCCGGCGGCAGTTTCTCCATTAAAATCAAGTAGATCTAGGTCGATCAGGCGGGCGGCATTGGGCACGCTGCGGACGCGCCCGAAGGCGTCCTCGACCTCGTGCAGGCGCGCCAGCAGGGCATCGGCCCCCAGATCCGTCGCGACCTCGGCCACGGCGTTGACGTACCAGGGCTGGTCCGAGGCCGGTACAGGCGCCGTCCGATACCAGGGCGAGATCCGGCGGACGACGACGCCCCGGCGGCCCAATTCCTCCAGCGCGGCCTCCAGGGCGCGCCGGGGAGGCCCATAAGTGGGGTGCTCGAGGTTTGCCCCCAGGGCGACGAATATCCGTGGCCGTCCGGTGTTTTCCACCAGCAAATGGCTCCAAGCCCTTGTGATTTATAGGATAATAGCTTAAACTTAAGATGCTGTAGGAGGGGTGTGGGTTACGTAGCTCCTGCGGCTAAATAAATTTTTCGCTCCCTCTGCGCATATTCTGAAAAAGGATTAACCGCCATGAAAGGCAATTTCTACGAGAACGAGCGCGTCGCGCTCTTCATCGACGGCGCCAACCTCTACTCCGCCGCGCGGGCGCTTGGCTTCGACATCGACTACCGCCGCCTGCTCAAGGTCTTCCGCGAGAAGGGCCATCTGGTCCGCGCCTACTACTACACGGCCCTGGTCGAGGATCAGGAGTATTCGCCGATCCGGCCGCTGATCGATTGGCTGGACTACAACGGCTACACGATGGTGACCAAGCCGACCAAGGAATTCACCGACGCCATGGGCCGCCGCAAGATCAAGGGCAACATGGACATCGAGCTCGCCATCGACGTGCTGGAGATGGCCGAGCACCTGGACCACGTGATCCTGTTCTCCGGCGACGGCGACTTCCGCCGGCTGGTCGAGGCCGTGCAGCGCAAGGGCCTGCGTGTCTCGGTGGTCAGCACCATAAAATCCTCGCCGCCGATGGTGGCCGACGAGCTGCGCCGCCAGGCCGACGACTTCATCGAGCTGTCGGAGCTGGCGCCGCTGATCGCGCGCAACCCGTCGGAGCGCCCGCAGCGGCCGGCGGTCGCCAACGGCGATCTCGGCGAGGATCACGCGCCCGAGCACCTGATGCGGTCGGCCTAGCCGTACGTGGCTGCTTCGCGTTTCGAAGAGCCGCCGCTCGACTGTCCGCGTTGCCCCAGGCTCGTCGCCTTCCGGCACGAGCTGCAGGGCCAATATCCCGACTGGAAGAATGCGCCGGTGCGCTCGTTTGGCGAGGTCGATGCGCGCCTGCTGATCGTCGGCCTGGCACCCGGCATGCGCGGCGCGAACCGCACCGGCCGGCCGTTCACCGGCGACTATGCCGGCGATCTTTTGTACTCGACGCTGCTGAAGTACGGCTTCGCGCAAGGCACCTACAAGGCCGATCCCAATGACGGCCTGCGCCTGGTCGGCTGCCGCATCGCCAATGCCGTGCGCTGCCTGCCGCCGGAGAACAAGCCGCTGCCCGTCGAGTTCACGCAGTGCCGGCCGTTCCTGCAGGCCGAGATCGCGGTGATGCCCGAGCTCAAGGTGATCGTGGCGCTGGGCAAAGGCGCGCATGACCAGGTGCTGCGCGCGCTGACGGTGCGGCCGGCGGGAAGCTATCCGTTCATCCACGCGAGGCTGCACAAGCTGCCGACGGGGCTAACGCTCGCCGACAGCTACCACTGCTCGCGCTACAACACGAACACCGGCCGGCTGACAACTGAGATGTTCCACGCGGTGTTTGAGAGCGTCACAGCATTGCTAACCCGAAGCTGATGGCTGCGCTGAAGTGGCGGATATCACCCACAGCAACGCTGGTTCACAGCAAGATGCCTTGGTCATCGCTACGAGAGAGCAAACTCGTTCTAACGCGCATCATTTCGAGATAGCGCGCCTCTATTCCTAGGGATCTAGCAACTGCACGAAGATCTATTCGCTTGAGCAACTCTATGGTTATCGGCCTCTTATCTGCCCAGTGGATCAGGGCAGTAAGAAACTCCTGCGCAGGATGAGAGTTGAGTAGCAACGTTACAAAATCTGCTTCTTCCGCTGAATAACACGGCAAGAAGTACACGGTATCATCAAATATGACCTGTCGACCATCGATCGGTCCGACAGGTGCGAATTGAAGCCGCTTATAAAAGCCTGAGATCGCTACCTTCCAAGGACTGAATGTGTACTCCCCGACGCCGAAAACAGAGAAGCGTGGCTTGCCTCGGTAGATCGAACTTCCTCGTTTATCGAGTAGCTCTGCGTGTCTAGAGAGATAGGCCCACGTTAGCGGCGCTTTCTGCGAGATCGGCGCAGTGTCCTCACCGATGGCCCGCTGAGTCACAATTGTATGCAAACGACACTTGTTTATTCGCCCATTTCCGATGTCAGAACTCTTGAGAAAAGGAAAAAGATACGTGTCTTCGAGATCTACGACTTCGCCTAGTGCATTTTGGTAACCAGCTTCGGTGCGCTTTAACTCCATTACTTTTGAACAGTCGTGCTTGAGACCCGAGCGCCAGACATACTCTTTCGTCCCACCCGCCAACGTAGACCAAACCCTGTACTTGAACAGATCTGATACGACGGCTCCGTTCTCATAGCCGATGATCTGGTTGGGTTCGCGATCGTCCAGCGAGCCGAAGACAGCGCATTCCTGAGACGACCGATAGTAGTCAAAGGTGATTATGAAGAGGCAGGCATCAACCGAAGCGCCGAAATGCTCCATGGCATCAATCCGATATATGCTTGCGTGCGAGATACTGATGCCGTGCTTCCAAGCGTGCGACAGAACTTTCCGGGCAACAGATGTCTTGCACAGCATCGCGATCGCCCCTTGACGATCCTTCAGCCAATCAAGATGACGAAGTAACATCCATTCTGAGATATCGAAGTTGCTTTTCCCTGTAACAGCGTCAAAGCCCTTTCGCCCTTGAAAGTTCGACTTTGCCGGCAAATTGGTGCTTCCAAGATGTCCGAGATCTGAGTTGGTCACCCACGGTGGATTGCCCAAGATGAGCAACATCTGTCCTGAACGGCGCAGTTCCTCTTCCCAATTGTAAGTGAAGAAGTCGGCGTGAGTTAAAGTAACTTGGCCCTTTGATATTTCCGATGTCGCCGACCGCCTGCACTTTTCCAAATGGTCAATGTTGGTATCGACGCCCAATACCCGCGCATTTGGAAACTGTTGAGCCGCTGCGAGCACAAATGCACCCAAGCCGCATGTAGGTTCAATTATGGAGCTGGGCTCAATATTTAATCTTGATAAGAGCCTGACAACTTTCCGAGCCAAGGATGGCGGTGTCTGAAAGTCCCCAAACTCCCAGATATGTCGCTCCTTTCGACGCTTCGCGACCGGCTCGATACTTGTCATTGTGCTAGCGAACTTTCTGAACCCCGGCCACTTTGCCGGCCTGCTCAATTACTCTTTGGTATTGCAGTCTCCACTGCAATGCGTTCGAGATAGTAAGATAACCCTGAGCGGGCTTCTTCTGCAGAAGCTCTTCCGCCAAGTTCTGCGCTTGTATCTCGTCAACGGGCAGATTTCTCTCCTGAATGAACGCAACAATGTCGTCTGTATTCGCGTCGCGCTCCAGTAGCTCGCGAAGCCCTCTCGTTGTTTGGTAGTCCGCGGTCTTTCCCTTTTCGATGAAGATGACATGCCGCATATCCAGTCGAGACGTGCGGCGCTTCTCATCGTCAGTTTTGGCATACACGAAGACGACCAAGCCGTAGCCCAGTCCATAGATTTTCTGCCGCGCAGACTTGAAGGGACAGGACGACTGAGGTTGACGAACGCTAGTCACCTTGATGTCGACTTCGATTGAAGGGAGATCGATTCCCAATGCCGAGTTGCCACCTTCCATCGCGAACTTGTCCATGAGGCACGCGACAAACTTGTGCTCGACATACGTGCCTACGGCCTTTCCATCGTTGATGCCGTATAGGCTCGGTTCGTCAAACTTGCTCTCTATCTTGGCAAAACGCGCTGCTTCCAGGAGCATGGTTGGTACAGTCAATGTGGGCTTCTGCTTCGCCATGCTAGGCCGTGAGCTTGGGTTTCCAGAACAACCATATCGGCCATTGTGAGCCCGACATAGTTGGCATTGTCCACAACCGACTTAGTCTTTCGCCACTACAGCGCCTTCTCGATTGCGCCCGTGATCTCGCTCGAGCCCGGGCGCACGCGGCTCGGCCAGGCGCCCTGCAGGCTGCCGTCCTTGCCGATAAGGTACTTGTGGAAGTTCCACTTGGGCGCCGCGCCCTCGCCCGCTTCCTGGGCGATCCACTGATAGAGCGCGTGGGCATCCGGCCCGATCACCTTCTGCTTCGACGTGAGCGGAAACTTCACGCCGTACATGGTCTCGCAGAACTTGGCGATCTCGGGCTCCGTCCGCGGCTCCTGGGCGCCGAAGTCGTTGGACGGCACGCCCAGCACCACCAGGCCCTTGGGGCCGTAGGTCTCGTGCAGCTTCTCGAGGTCGGTGTATTGCGGCGTGAACCCGCAATACGACGCGACGTTCACCAGCAGCACCGGCTTGCCGGCGAGGCTCTTCATGTCGAGCGGCTTGTTGTCGATGGTGGTGAAGGTGAAGTCGTGTGCCGTGGTCATGTTGGCTCTCCCAGTACCGCCTCATGCTGAGGAGCCGTGCGAAGCACGGCGTCTCGAAGCATGGGCACCAAACAAGGTGCGTGTTGCCACCCTTCGAGACGCGCCGCTTCGCGGCGCTCCTCAGGGTGAGGTTGGCTATTCGTCATCGTAGCGCTGTTCGAGCCACGGATCGCCGTAATTGTGATAGCCGCGCACTTCCCAGAAGCCCGGCTTGTCGTGCACCGAGAATTCGATGCGCTTGATCCACTTGGCGCTCTTCCAGAAATAGAGCTTGGGGATCACCACGCGCAACGGCCCGCCATGCTCGCGGCTGATCGCCTCGCCGTTCCAGCTCCAGGCCAGCATCACGTCGTCGGCCGAGAAGTCGCCGAGCGGCACGTTGGTCGTGTAAGTGTCGTAGGAATGGAAGATGACGTGCTGCGCAGACGCCTTGGGCTTCACCAGCTTCAGGAGATCGCGCGCGCTCACGCCTTCCCACCTGTTGTCGTAGCGCGACCAGGCGGTGACGCAGTGGATGTCGGTTACAAGCGTGGTCTTGGGCAGGTCGGTGAACTCGCCCCACTTCCACGTCGTCGGGTTCTCGACCTCGCCGTCGACGAACAGGCGCCAGGCATGGGTCGGGATCTCGGGCTGGATACCGAGATCGAGCACCGGCCAGTTCTCGACTTGGCGCTGCCCCGGCGGCAGGCGCTGCGCATGGGCGGCCGTCTTGCCCGTCAGCAGCCGGCCGCTCTCGGCCCACTTCTGCTTGCTGTCTAAAAGCTTGTTCTTGAGCTTGCCGAACAGGGTGACGTCGTCTTCGGACATACGCGTTGCCTCAGTATCGTTGTGTCCCTCCCCAGCACGGAGCGCTGGGGAGGTGTCGCCGTCATACGGCAACGGAGGGGTCATGAGCACCAGTCCCGTTGCTCATGACCCCTCCGCCCGCTTCGCGGGCACCTCCCCTTGGCGGACTCCGCCAAGGGGAGGAAGTCAAATCGAGCGGCCCGCCTTCTCCCAATATGGGTTGCGCAGCTTGCGTTTGAAGATCTTGCCCGAATCCTCGCGGGGGAGCGCCGCGCTGAACTCGACGACCTTCGGCACCTTGTAGCG
>JAKFVH010000125.1 GCA_021732285.1 Reyranella sp.
CAAAAGAAAATGGGGATGGTCGGCACTACACGCCGATTCGCGCCCCAGCCGCCCGCCAACCCCTTGATCTCCTTAACCCTGGCCAGTCAAAAAAACAGAAACCGACCCTCTAACTGCTCAAGTTGGGTTAGGTCTGGCGCCGCTTCAGGAAGGCGGCTCGCTCGGCGGGCGATTCGATGTGGGTCGCGAGCGCCTGCCAGAGAAGCTCGACGGAGGAGACATTGGCCGCCGCGCGGCGCACCAGCACCCGGGCGATCGGTCCGACGAACTGGGTCAATACCGCCTGCGCCCGCTCGAGCTCCTGTTCGGGCAGGCTGACGGTGCCGCGGCGGCCGCTGCTGTCGCTGAGCGGTGGGCCGCCTGTCGGCGGCGCGGGCGGACGGATCCGCACCAGCGACGCCGTCTCGCGCAGGAACCGCTCGCGATCGGCCTCGTCGGGTACCGACTGCGCGACCTCCGCAACGAGGTCGGCGGCGGAACGGCCGCGCGCGGCGCCTGTCTGCACCAGGACGCGTGCGACCGGACCGACATAGCTCCGGAGCTTTTCCTCCAGCGTCTTCAGCAGCGTGGGATCGAGCGCTGGGTGCGGCTTGCGTCCGGCGGAGTCCTCGCGCGGCGGACGCGGCGCAACCACCGTTGTGACTCTGGCCTCGGGCGCGATGCGCGTGCTGTCGGGCCCCGCCTCGCCCAGCACCTGGCGCAGGGCCTCGGCCATGTCGGCGCCGGTGTCGAAGCGGTCGGCCGGATGCTTCCCCATGGCGCGCTCGAGCACGAGCTGCAGGCGCGGCGCGGCGTTGCGCACGTGCGCCGGCAGGAGCGGCAGAGTGTCGTTCTGGATGCGATGGCTCACCTCGGTCACGTTGCGGCCCTGGAAGGCCCGCTCGCCGGCGACCATTTCGTACAGCGTGGCGCCCGCCGAAAAGATGTCGGACCGGCCATCGACGACATCGTCGCCGCGGCACTGCTCGGGCGACATGTAGGACGGCGTGCCGATCGTCGAGAAGACGGTGGTCGTCTCAACGTTCATCAGCGTCGAGATGCCAAAATCGCCGACCTTCACGCGCTGTTCGGTGGTCAGCATGATGTTGCCGGGCTTGATGTCCCGGTGGATCACGCCCTGCTCGTGCGCCGCGGTCAGCGCATCGAGGACCTGCGTGATGATGGCGATGGCGTCCGGAACCTCCATGACCGGCGCATCGTCGAGCAGCTGGCGCAGGCTGCGCCCGCGGACGAACTCCATCGCCAGATAGGGCTGCTCCTCGTGCAGGGCGAAGTCATAGACCGCGACGATGTTGGGATGTGAGCAGCGAGCCGCCGCCTCGGCCTCACGCCGGAAGCGCTTGATGTAGTCGGCACGGTCGGCGCCGCTCATCAGCTTGGTCGAGATCAGCTTGATGGCGACGGTGCGGCGCAGGACGGGATCCTGCGCCTTGTAGATCTGGCCCATGCCGCCAACGCCGACCAGCTCCTCGACGACGTAGCGGCCGATGTTGGGCGGGAGCGGCTGCATGGCTACCGTCCCCGCAGGACTCCGCTCATGTCCCCTCCAGCATCCTCATGGCGTTCTGCAGACTGCGGTGCATCAGGTTGAACGAGCGGCCGAGCGACGAGATTTCGTCGCCTCCCTTGACCGGGTACTCCGGCACGTCGGTCTTGCCGGCGCTGACATCGCGCGCGAGCGCGGTGATCTCCTGTATCGGCTTCAGGATGAAGAAGTGCATCAGCACGTTCAGCACCACCAGCATCGCCACGAACACCGCGCTGAGCGACCCCACGAAGGCCAGCAACGAGCGGTTGGCGCGATTGAGCGCGACGCTCATCGGCACCGAAACGATCTGCGCCCCGATCACGTCGTTCAACTGCCAGCCGAAGCCGTTGCTGTTGCCATAGAGATCGACCATGGTCGCCGGCGCCGCCGCCGGCGTCGAATGGCACTGCAGACAGGCCTTGTCGGTCAGGCGGAACGGCCGGGCGAAGGTCAGGAATGGACCCGTCGCCGTCTCGCGAAGGCCGACGAACTCGGCAAGCTTGGGATCGTTCTTGAAGGCATGGATGACGTCGGACTCCCAGTTCGTGGCGCGGTCGGCCGGGTTGGTCGGATTGAGGGCCGCTTCCTTGTACGAATAGTCGGGGAAGTCCTTCTGCAGCTGATGCAGCACCGTCTGCGCCGAATACGACGGGACCGAATGGGGCAGGAAGCGCACCGCGAGCTGGTCGACGATCAACGGCCTGATCTCGTTCTGGGTATAGCCGCGGACGGCCGAGCCGCTGCGCATGATGAGAGTCGCTTCGTTCAGCATCTGGCGCCTGGCTTCCTCGATCGTGATCTCCCTGGCGAGGAAGGTCGCGATCGCAAGCCCGATCAGGAAAGCACTGACCATGACCAGATTGAATTTCGTCCGGAGACCCACGGCATCACCCCTTGTCTTAATGCCCAGCGTCTGATGTCAGCCCTTGACGCTCAACGCACGCTGTTGACGAGCTTTGTCGCTTGTTCACCAGTGAGGCGGCCCGTCATTTCGGCCTTGATCTCGAACTGATAGCGACGAATGGCAGCGCGAGTTTCCGGTCCAAAGGTGGCGTCTATGCGGCCGGAATAGTAACCCAGCGTGGCCAGCACGACCTGGACCTGCCGGCGGTCCTGATCGGACATGCGGTCCTCGTCCACCATCACCTGTTGCGGCGCCGCTGGCGTGGGCGCCGGCGGCGGTGCACTGGCGGCCGGCGGCGGCGTTGGGGCTGGAGCCGGCGGTGCCGGGGCTGGCGGCGGAGGCGGCGCGGCGGCGACCGGCGCGGGCGGCGGCTTGCCGCCGACCAGGAACGACGGGCGACCGGTCGCGGCAACGAAGAAGGCCGTGCCGGCGGCGCTCTTGGCGAGCTCGGCCCGCATGCCGCCGACGAACTTCTCGAGGCTGACCTCATCGCCCGTCAGCTGGCCGCGCAAGGCCTGCGCCGTAGCCGTTGGCCCTTGGGCGGCCGCGTCGTTGTTGACACCGATGACGGCGAAGCTGCCCGGCTGGATCTGCTCGCCCAGCCGAGCCAGGCCGGTCGCGGGCGTGCCCGGCGGCTGGAACCCATCCAGGAGGACGACGCCGGCGCTGTCGCCGACGCGCGCCAGACTGTCGACCAGGCTCTTGGAGATCAGGCCCTGGGTCAGAACGTCGTTCTCGCGCTTGATGTCCGCGGCGGCCGGCAGAAGGAACGAGCGGCCGTTGAATTCCTGCGCGTAGCCGCAATAGTACACCACGGCGACCGACGGCGGCGACGCCGCGGTGCGCTTTGCCAAGGAACCGATGGCGGCGTCGAACTCGCCGCGTCGCACGTCGCTTCGCTCGACGACCTCGAAGCCCTTGGCTTTCAAGGCGTCGCGCACGGCCGTGGCCGAGGCGGTGCACCGCGCAAGCGGCGGCAGGTTGGCATACTGAGCATTGGAAATGACCAGGGCGGTCCGTAGCGGCTGGGACTGCGCCGGGCTGGTGTTCCAACAGAGGCCGGCGAAGCCGAGCAGAACGGTAACGAGACAAGCGCGCATCAGGCGTAACCCACCAGTCCGTCGGGAGCTTTCCGACATCGCACAACTCGTGCAGTCAGTTTCACCCGTTCCCGGCGCCAAGGCAATAGAGAGCGCCCGCCGGTGGCTCACACCGTGGCAGATTTTTCTCCCCGGCAATGTGAGTTTACGCACTGCCGCGGAGCAAGCCGCTAGGCGATGTCGCTCGCCTGGATGCGCTTCACGCCGGCTTCGGTCATCTGCTTCCATGCCGCGGCCAGCGAGCCGTTGAGATCGATGGCACGCGTGGCGTCCTCGATGACGTAGGTCGTGAAGCCGAGCTTGCGCGCATCCATCGCCGTCCAGGCGACGCAGAAGTCGGTGGCGAGCCCGGTCACGAAAACCGTGTCGACGCCACGCTCCTTCAGGTAGCCCGCCAGCCCGGTCATGGTCTTGCCGTCGGCCTCGACGAAGGCCGAGTAGCTGTCGACGTCCTTGCGGAAGCCCTTGCGGATGATCAGCCCCGCGGTCGGCAGCTTGAGATCCTTGTGCAGGGCCGCGTCGTCCGAGCCCTGCACGCAGTGGTCGGGCCACAGGACCTGCGTGCCGTAGGGCATCGACGTGGTCTCGAACGGCTTCTTGCCGGCATGGGTGCTGGCGAACGAGGCGTGGCCCGGCGTGTGCCAGTCCTGCGTCACCACGATGTTCTGGAACGAGGCCGCGAGCTTGTTGATCACCGGCACGACGGCGGCGCCGCCCTTCACCGGCAGCGTGCCGCCGTCGATGAAGCAGTTCTGGACGTCGACCACGATCAGCGCCGACTTGGCGTCAGGCTTGATGGTGCCGGCGGCCCGCGCCGCGCCGAAGCCGGCAACGAGGCAGGCAGCGGCAGTCGACCCCAGGAAGAGACGACGGGAGAATTCAGCTGAGGCATTGGCGGGCATGGCAACCTCCATCGGAGTCGCAACTGTCACCCCGAGCGTAGCGAGGGGCCTTTGAAGCCGCAAGAAAGGTCCCTCGCTGCGCTCGGGATGACAGTGGGCGCGTATCACGGATCGCGCTTTACACCCCGCATGAAGGCGGCCAGCGGCATCGCCGCCAGGGCCGCAAAGGCCATAAGGTAGAAGGCGTTGAGGTAACCGATCATCGCCGCCTGCCGCAGGATCTCGTTCGACAGGGTCTGCAGGCTGGCCGTGCCGTCGAGGCTCCATTGCGGCGGCAGGCCAGGCTCCGTCAGCGTCTTGTTGTAGGGCGTGATGTACTCGGTCATGCGCGAATAGTTCGAGGCGGTCGAGCGGCTGACGACCAGCACGGCCACGGAGATGAACAGGCTGGAGCCGAAGTTGCGCATCAGGGTGAAGACCGCCGAGCCCTCCGTCACCTGGCGCGGCGGCAGGGTCGAGAAGGCCATCACCGTCATCGGCGTGAAGGAGATCGACTGGCCGAGGCCCAGCAGGAAATTGCCCCAGAACACGTCGCTCTCGGTCAGGTTGATGTTCCACTGCGCCATCCAGAAGCCCGCCGCCGCCTGGATGCCCATGCCGCAGACGATGGCGAAGCGCGGCGCGATGCGGGTGAGCTGGACGATGAACAGGAACGCCGCCCAGTTGCCCATGCCGCGCGCGGCGATCAGCGTGGCGATGGCGTTGTCGGGATAGCCGCGCAGGTCGTGCAGCAGGGTCGGGAACAGCACGATGCTGGTGAAATTCAGCATGCCCATCACCAGGGCGAGCAGGATGCCGATGGTGAAGTTGCGATCGAGCAGCAGACGCGGATTGACGAACGGCTCGCGCACCGTCAGGCAATGCACGACGAAGATCCAGAGCGCGAGCACGCCGGTGAAGGCGTAGAGGATCATCTCCGTCGAGTCGAACCAGTCCAGGCGATGGCCGCGGTCGAAGATCAACTGAGCGCAGGTGATCGCGACAGAGAGCGCGATGAAGCCGGTCCAGTCGAACTTCACCGGACTGCGCGCCGTGTAGTCGCGTAGCGCGAACCAGATGCAGACCAGGGCGCAGAGGCCGGGCGGCACGATGATGAAGAAGGCGGCGCGCCAGTCGTAGGCTTCGCTCGCCATGCTGCCCACGATCGGTCCAAGCACCGGACCGAACACCGCGCCGATGCCCCACATCACGATGGCGGTAGGGTGCAGATGCTTGGGAAAGGTCGCGAGCAGGATGGCCTGACCGAGCGGCATGATCGGCGCGCCGAAGGCGCCCTGTCCCACGCGCGCCAGGATCAGGGTCTCCAGGCTGCCGGCGAAGCCGCACAGCAGCGAGGTGACGGTGAAGCCGAGCACGGTGAAGAACATCAGGTTGCGCCAGCCCAGCCGGCTGGCCAGCCAACCTGTCATCGGCGTGGCGACGGCGGTGGCCACCAGGTTGAGCGTGATCACCCAGGAGATCTCTTCCTGCGTCGCCGACAGGTTGCCGCGCATCTGCGGCAGCACCAGGTTGGCGATGGTGATGGTCATGCCGAACAGCATGTTGGCGAGCTGGACCATCAAGAGGATGAGCCACTGCCGCCCGCTGATCGTGAACAGGCCGCCTCTGTCTTCAGCGACGACGCTCGTCATTCCCCCGGATCATCGTTGTTCTTGGCCTGGATGATTCGGCAGGACGCCGTCGAATGACAGGACAAACGCGTGCTGCGTTGCAACAATCGGCTCAGAGGCCGAGACGGTAGACCTTCGATGCGGTGCCGCTGAACAGGCTCTTCTTCTCGGCCGCACTGGCGCCCGCGGCGAGCCGCTTGCAGGCATTCCAGAACACGCCGTAGCCGTAGGAGCCCTTGTCGACGGGGAAATTGCTTTCGAACATGGCGCGGTCGGCGCCGAAGGCATTTATGCAGGTCTCGATGTAGGGCCGCCACAGATCCGCGAGTTGCTCGGAGCTCGGCGCCGCCTCGCCCTCATGCACGTCGAAACCGAGCAGCCGCATGCCGAGACCGCCCAGCTTCACATGGACGTTGGGGCACGCGGCGAGCTCCCAGATGCTCTTGTTCCACGCGGCGAACACCTCGTCGCGCCTGCCTTTGTAGCGGCCGAGCCCGATCGGCCCGCCGACATGGTTCATCACGATCGGCGTAGCGGGAAAGGCGCGGGCGAGATCGAGCAGGTCGGCAAGCTGCGTGTGATACATGAAGGCGTCGAAGCTGAGGCCAAGCGGCGCCAGCTGGGCGAAGCCTTCGCGCACGCGCGCATCACGCAGCCAACCCTCCGGCCGGATGGCCGTGGCGCCCCAATGGGCCTGGTCGGCATGGCTGGCCGAGATGAAGCGGATGCCGCGGAAGCGGCCGCCGCCCAGCCCGATCATCGCTTCAAGAACGTCACGCACGCGCGCACCCAGCGTGAGGTCGGCGTGGCCGACGATGCCGGCGCAGACGCGCGGCTTGCCGTAGCCGCCGCTGGCGCTCATCGCCGCCACGCCGTTGGCGAACTCGATCTCACCCACCGGCCGCATCGCCTCGGGGCCGCCGGCCCGGTACATCGACAGCCATTCGAGATAGACGGTGGCGACGACGTTGTGACCGCCGTCAGCTATGTCCTTCAGCAGGTCCGGCAGAAGATAGGTGCCGCTCTCCGGCCGATCGATCAGGTGATGATGCGGATCGACGATCGGCAGGTCAGGCTCGAGCGCCGTCTCGCGGCGTTTGCCGAGCCAGTCCGGCCGGATCGCGATATGCGAGCTGATGGCGTTGGGCGACGGTGTAGATGACATCTTCTTCCTCTTCCGGAGCGCGGGCCTCTGGCCCGCATCATGATCATGAGCGGGCCGGAGGCCCGCGCTCCCAGTTAACGCGCGAACTTGCCGGTCAGCGTCGCCTTCTCGAGCGTGTTGAAGTGGAGCTGGAAGCCGATGATGGCGGCCGAGGTATCGGCATTGACCTGCAGGGCGTCCTGCTTCACGGCGAACAGGGTGAAGATGTAGCGGTGCGGGCCGTGGCCCTCGGGCGGGCACGGGCCGCCATAGCCCGGCGCGCCGAAGTCGGTGCGCGTCTGCAGCGCGCCCTTGGGCAGCAGGCCGGCCTTGGGATTGCCGGCATCGAGCTTGAGTTCGGTCGTGCCGGCCGGGATGTTCACCACCACCCAGTGCCAGAAGCCGCTGCCCGTCGGTGCATCGGGATCGAAGCAGCTGACGGCGAAACTCTTGGTCCCCGCCGGCGCGCCCGACCATGCGAGATGCGGCGACTGGTTGCCGCCACCGCAGCCGAACCCGTAATCGGCCGACAGGATGTGGTCCATCTTGAGGGTCTCGCCCTCCTTGAAGCTGCTGCTGCTGAGCGTGAGTGCCACGGTTTCCTCCGGAATTATTCGACTCAGATTCCTCTCCCCCGCTAGGGGGAGAGGTCAGGTGAGGGGGCTGCACGAGCTGCCGAAGCCCCCTCACCCAGCCTCTCCCCCTAGCGGGGGAGAGGAGCATGAAAGCTACAAGCCCTGCCCGCCCGCCACGGAAATGGCTTGCCCGGTGACCCACGACGCCAGCGGCGAGGCGAGGAACAGCGCCACGTTGGCGATCTCCTCGGCATGGCCCATGCGGCCGAACGGGATCGAGGCCAGGGTGGCGTTGTAGAGCTTGGGATCGGCGGTCTTGCGCCGGTCCCACACACCGCCGGGAAACTCGATCGAGCCCGGGGCGATGCAGTTCACGCGCACGCGATCCTTGGCGTACATCGCGGCCTGGGTGGTGGTGTAGTGGACCACCGCGGCCTTGATGGCGCCGTAGGGCGGCTGGCGCGCCGCGGGATGGAAGGCCGCGATCGAGGAGATGTTGACCACGCTGCCCTGCACCTGCTTCAGCGCCGGATAGGCCTCCTGCGTCGCGTGCACGATCGCCATCATGTCGACGGCGAGGTTGGCGCCCCAGCCCTTGTCGTCGTCCGATGCGCCGAAGGCTGAGGCGTTGTTGACCAGGAAATCGACACCGCCCAGCTCGGCAACGGCGTTGCGCACATAGTCGCGCACCTGCTCGGCGTTGCCCAGGTCGGCGCTGGCGGCATGGGCCTTGCGGCCAAGCTTGGCGATCTCCGCCCGGGTCTCCTCGAGGGCCGCAGGCTCACGGGCGCAGATCGAGACGTCGCCACCGCAGGCCGCGAAGCCCAGCGCGATCGCCTTGCCGATGCCGCGGCTGCCGCCGCAGACGATCGCCTTCTTGCCCGTGAAATCGATGTTCATCACGCCTCGCTCCTCAACGCTGATTGACACAGACAGCCGACAGGACCGGCGCGGGCGAGCCATCGCTTCTGGTCGCCCCACCGGTCGTCGGCACACCGGCCGGGGTGCGCACCGTATCGCCGAAAGCGCCCAGCCGGCGTGCATCGTTGCGCAGATCGGACAGGGCGATGTCGCAAGCCTGCCGCGAGGCGAAAGGGACCTGGTAGCTGGTGGTCGAGTTGCCACCCAAGAACCATGTCACCAACAACAAGTATTCCATTCGTTCCCCCAACCGATGGGCCGACAATTAACCACGCCGCCTGGGCTTGTGCTAGGATTCGGCAAAAGAACCACGTTTGGGAGGAAATGATGCGATACGTGCAGGCCGCCACGGCGGCAGCGTTTGCGTGCGTCCTGTTCAGCGTTTCCGCCGTCGCCCAGAACGGTGCCGTGAAGATCGGCGTGCTGGACGACATGTCCGGCCCCTATGCCGAGAACACCGGACCGGGCGATGTCGCGGCGGTGCGGTTCGCCATCGCCGATTTCGGCGGCTCGGTGCTCGGCAAGCCGATCGAGCTGGTGACGGCCGACTTCCAGAGCAAGGTCGATGTCGGCGTCGGCATCGCCAAGCGCTGGTACGACGACGAGAACGTCGACATGATTCTCGGCATCCCCAACTCGGCGATCGCGCTTGCGCTGGTGCGCATCGCCCAGGAAAAGAACCGCATCGTCATGCCGACGGCAGCGGCGACGTCGGAGCTCACCGGCAAGTCGTGCACGTCGCATTCCATTCACTGGATCTACGACACCTACGGCCAGACCAAGACCATCGTGAACGCCATCAGCAAGATGGGCGGCGACAATTCGTGGTTCTTCGTCACGGTCGACTATGCCTTCGGCCTGGCAGTCGAGAATGACGCCACCAGCTTCATCAAGGCGGCGGGCGGCAAGGTGACGGGGTCGGTGCGCCATCCGCTCAACACCGCGGACTTCTCCTCGTACCTCCTGCAGGCGCAGGCCTCCAAGGCCCAGGGCCTGATGTTCGCCAATGGCGGCAACGACATCATCACCGGCATCAAGCAGGCGGCCGAGTTCGGCCTCGCCAAGCAGGGCATGAAGATCAGCGCCCCGCTGGCGCAGTTCCCTGACGTGAAGGGCGTCGGCCTGAAGGTGGCGCAGGGCCTCCTGATCTCGAGCCCGTTCTACTGGGACATGACGCCGGAGGCGCGCGCCTTCACCGACCGCTTCACCAAGGTGATCGGCCGGCCGCCCTCCTTCATCCAGGCCGGCACCTACGGGGCGGTGCTGCACTACCTCAAGGCCGTGCAGGCTGCCGGCACCGACGAAGCCAAGGCCGTGATGGCCAAGATGAAGGAGCTGCCGATCAACGACTTCATGACCAAGAACGGCCAGGTCCGCGAGGACGGCCGTGTGATCCGCGACATGTACCTCATGCAGGCCAAGACGCCCGAGGAATCCAAGAGCGAATGGGACCTGGTGAAGATGGTCGCGACCGTGCCCGGCAACGAGGCGTTCCGGCCGTTGAGCGAAGGTGGGTGTCCGTTGGTCGGGAAGAAGCAGTGAGCGCTTCGTACCGGTCACACCTTGAGCAGGTCGTGCACGAGCGACTCGCATTCCTTGGTGATCCCGCTCCTGAACCAGCGCTGTGCATTGATCTCGGGATCACCTGAGTAGAGCCGCTCATAAAGTCCGGCACGCGAGCCGAACTCGCTGCCGGTCATGTCCCAGGCGAGCTTCATCAGTTCGAGCCGCCGCTTGGCGTCGATGTTCGGCCCGACCAGCCACTGGTCCATCAGCGGGCCGATCTCGGGGTTGGCGTAGTCGGCGCCGCTCATGGCGAGCACGCCCGAACCGGCGGCGATGCGCAGCACGTCGGCCGCCTTGGTGTTGGTGTAGGGGAAGAAGAAGTTGATGGCCGCCCCGCCGGAGACACCGACCGTCTTGGGTTCGGTGAGGCCGTCACCCTCGATCCTGGTCTCGCCCCGGGCAAAGGCCTCGGCGCGCCGGAGGCCCTCCTCGACCGCGCCGGCGCGGATGCCTTCGGCGACGCTCACCAGCGCAATCAACTCGCCAATGGCGGCCTGGAAGCGCGGCAGCTTGTCCCGGCCGTTGGCGCGCGCGATCGCCGTCGCCATGCCGGCGAGGAAGCGCAGCTTCATCGTCGAGCGAATGGTGGCCTGGATCGGCGTATAGCCCGGTCGCGACGACAGCATGCCGTTGTAGGCGTCGAGGTCGCCGTCGATGATCATGCGCTCGTGCGGCACCAGCACGCGATCGAACATCAGGATGGCGTCGCCCTCATCGAAGCGGCTGCTGAGCGGCCGGTCGAACGCGCTCTGCCCCTGATGGAAGCTCTCGCGGCACAGGATCGAGAGGCCGGGTGCAGCCAGCGGCACCACGAAGGCCAGCACGAACTTCTCCTCGCCCGCCTTGCGTGGATAGTAAGGCCCGACGTAGCACTCGTTGGCGACCGGCGCCAAGGTCGAGAGCATGCGGCAGCCGCTGACGACCACGCCCTCGGCCGTGCGCTCCATGACTTGCACCGCCTGGGACGGTGCATCGAGCGTCGAGCGGTCGGACTGCGGATCGATCAGCGCATGGGTGACCTCGAAATCGTTCTCGCGGCAGAGCTCGACCATGCCCTGGGCGCGCGCCGCCGCCTCGTTCTTGCCCAGCGCTCGCAGCGCCACCGCCTGGTCGACCAGGAAGGCCGACATGAAATCGGTCAGGCGCCCCATCAGGCCGAAGGTGCGCTTGGCGCGCAGGTGGAAGCAGCCGGCGAGTGCGGCAAACTCTTCGCGCGTGCGCGCCTCGAGATAGGTCGTGCTCACCGCCTCGCCGGTCTTGGGCGACTTGTAGGCCAGCAGGCGATGCAGGGCCGGATCGTGCTGGTCGTCGTGGAGAGCGGCGATGGTGCCGATGACACCCTGCAACGGCGGGTAGTCGGTCACGTCGGTCACGACCTTGCCGTCGATGAAGAGCCTGCGGCCGTCGCGCAGGGAGTCGATGTATTGCCGGCCGGTCTTGATGGGCATGGTTGGTCCTCTCCGGCCGGCATCCTTGGCCGGGCGCGGCTTGGCTTCCATGCCGGAATCTGGAATGTTCGCGTCGCGAACATGACCATTCATCGTTCCGTCCGAGCCCTGTCGCGCGGCCTGGCGCTGATCGGCGAGCTCAACACCAGCGGGCCGTCGAGCGCCCAGGAGCTTGCGCGCAAGAGCGGGCTCAACCGCACGACCTGCTACCGGCTGCTGCAGACCCTGCAGCAGGAAGGGTACGTGACGTTCGACGAGAAGAGCGCGCTGTTCGGCCTGACCCCGCAGGTCAGGCGGCTCAGCGAGGGCCTGTCGACGCAGGACCTGTCGCGGCAGGCCGCCCTGCCGCCCATGTTCAGCCTGCTCGAGCAGGTGTCGTGGCCGAGCGACTTCGCGGTCTTCGAGCTGGGTTTCATGATGATCCGCGAGAGCACGCACTCCTTCAGCCCGTTCTCGGTCCATCGCTCGATGGTCGGCCTCAGCCGCTCGCTGATGCGCAGCGCGCTCGGCCGCGCCGTGCTGACGGCCGCGACGCCGGCGCAGCGGCGCGAGATGCTGGAGATCTGCGCCTCGCTGGTGCCCGAGGATGCTGAGCTCGCGCGCGACCGCCGTTACGTCAGCCGCTTCGTGGCGCGCACCAGAAGCGACGGCTACGCCTCGTCGGTGGGCGAGACCGAGCACGGCATCAGCGCCATCGCCGTGCCGATCGGCGGCGTCGGGCCGGTGATCGGCAGCCTCAACATCGTGTTCTTCACCTCGGCGATGACGCTCGAGGTTGCGGCCAGGCGCTACCTGCCGAGCCTGAAGCAGGCCGCCCGCGACATCGAACGGCGTTGGACGCAACCGCATCACGGGGCTGTGACCGCGGTTTGACCGGGGCAGGCCGATCCATCGGTCGCTGCCCTGCGTAGCCCTTTCAGCGTAGCGAGAGGGTCCTGGCGATGAGGCGGTCGATAGCCGGCGTCTGTGCGGCAACCCTGCTTTTGCTGAGCCCGTCCGGCGGCCACGCCGCCGACATCGTCTTCAAGAAGGCCGATCCCGCCGACCGGGGATCGGCCACGCTGCGCTTGTCCGGGCCGATCAAGCCGGGCGATGCCGAGGCGATGAAGCGGATCCTCGTCCGTATCGCGGCCCGGCCGGCGTCGTCCAGGAGCGGCCCGCTCGCCACCGTCGAGCTGAGCAGCCTGGGCGGCGACCTCTACGAGGGGCTGAAGCTCGGCACCCTCTTCCGCGACCACGACGTCGCCACCGTCGTGCGGCGCAGCGACATCTGCCTGTCGGCCTGCGCGCTCGCCTTCCTCGGGGGCACGTCGAGCCATGAGGGGCCGGAGCGGTCGGCCGATCATCGCCTCGAGATCGGCGCCAGGCTCGGCTTTCACACCTTCTATCTCAACGCCGGCGCTACCGAGGGCAGCCGGCACCAGGGTTTTAGCGAGGCGCGGGGCGCGACCGCGGCGCTAGTGCACTACGCCGCTGACCTCGGCATCGAGCCCAAGTTCGTCGCCGCCATGATGTCCAAGCCGCCGGAGGAGCTTACCTACGTCAACACGACCGAGGACTTCCTCGCGCTGAAAATCTGCCCCATCGGGCTCGAGCGGCCGCCGGCCAGCCTGGAGGAGCAGGCCCTCATCGTCTGCAATCATTCGACCGGCTCGACCGGTCCGGCGGCAGCGCGGCAGGTCCGGCGGTTGGCGCCGGCACAGGCCAAGCGCTACATGCTGGAGAACATCGAGGAGAACATGTCCTCCCTGAAGGTGAAGGGCGCGCTGTTCGAGCAGCTCGCGTCCTACTCGGTCATGCGCGTGGAGAAGTCGATCGACCATCTCTACGCCGACCTCAGGGCAGCGGGCGTCCGTCTGCCGGAGATCGTCGGTCCGGTGTTCGAGGTGAGCGGCTACCAGATCGGCGGCCAGGACGCGCAATGCTTCGTCAGCCTGGCGCCGGACGATCCCGACCGCTACGCCGTCGCGATCCGCCGGCCGACCAAGTGGTCGCATCCCAACTGGGCAGCACCCAAGGACTGCCGCGGTCTCTATCGCCACGACAAGGATGCCGAGATCAATCCCTCGCCGCAGAAGGGGCCCGCGCAGCTCCTGGCACGGCCGCTCCCCCGGCGCGACAGCGCACCGGCCTCGATCAACAGCGGCCTGTGAGCCCTATCGCCTGGCGGGACAGAGCGACATCAACAGCAGCAGCACGAGCACCGGGAATACCCACCAGTTGAGCGCCGCGCCCGGCGGCGTGCCCATTGCCGTGACGGGCTTGAGATGCCCGGACAGGCTGCGCAGGCAGGGTTCTATGGCGAACACCAGCAGCACCAGGGGCGTGAGCCCGCGCCAGCGCAGCAGCAGGACCCATAGCAACCCTGCCAGCAGGAGCTGGATGGCGCCCCACTGGCCGAACATCGCCACGATGTTGGAGCCGCCGGCGACGTGGACGTCGATGCTGGCGATCGACTGGGCGCCACCGTCGGGCAGCAGCAGATGGATCAGGCTGCGCGTGGTGATGAAGACCAGGTAGGCCATCGCCGCCCAGGTCGCGAGGCGGGGGCCGTCGTAGATCGCGGGATTGGTCGGCAGCAGCGCGGCCGGCGAGGGCCGCCAGGATGTGGGCAGAAGCGCGGTGCTCATGGCCCATTGTACTCCAGCACCCCTTGCCCGAGCGCCCTCGACGCCTTAGGAAATCGCTGCGGGGGACAGGCAATGAATCGCAGCGAGTCGCGGATTGCGGCGCGGATCTACTTCCTCGAGCGGGAGCTCGAGCGCATGAGCTGTGCAGCCGACAACGCTGAGGACGAGCTTCGCGCGAGGCCGATGGACGCGGCCGCAGTCCGCCGGCTGGAAGCGCTCTACACGCTGGCCGACGAGACCTGGGAGCGCATCCAGGCGCTGCGCGCGCGGCTGAGCGGCGGACCGTCGGTCATCTACTTCAATCGGCGCCACGCCGAACCCGCGGCAAAGGCCTGGCGGCAGGCGCTGGTCTAGCCGCCGCCGGTAAAAGCCTCGATGCGCGCGGCGGCGAAGGCCGGCCGCGCCTGGATCGCGGCCCACCAGGCCGCGACCTTGGGATGGCGCGCCCGGGTCATCTCGTCGGGCGCGATCTCCTCGTCGACGCGTTTGACGAAGGGCACCGCGCCGATGTCGGCCAGCGAATAGTGGTCGCCGACCAGCCAGCCGCCCGGGCCGATCGCATCCTCCATGCGGTCGAGCAGCGCCGTCTTGAGCTTGTTGCGCGCCTCGGCCCGCTCCTCCTCGGTGTAGGGCTTGCGCGCCGTGCGCAGCCAGGCCTCGCGCCGCTCCTTGCTGGGCACCCGGGCAAGCCGCTCGGCGAGCTCCGCATCGCTCCATTTCTGGGCGACCTGCGCCATGCCGTGCACCCAGTTGAAGATGATCAGGTTGCCTATAAGCCCGTCGACATGGCGGATCCAGTTGCGCATCTCGGCCCGGCCATAGGCGTCGGCCGGCCTGAGCGGCGGCTCGGGCCAGGTCTCGTCGAGGTATTCGCAGATCGTGCCGCTTTCGTAGAGCGCGCGGCCGTCTTCCAGGATCAGGAGCGGAATGACGCCGTTGGGGTTGAGCTTCAGGAATTCCGGCGAATGGTGTTCGCCCTTCACCAGGTCGACCACCTTGCTGTCGAAGGCCAGCCCCTTCTCGGCCAGGCACAGGCGCACGCGGCGCGATGCCGACGATCTCCAGCCGTGAAAAAGCGTAAGCGATGCCAATCTTCGTCTCCCCCGCTGTCGCGGCGGACTGTACCCTTCGCGCGGCGGATTCGGCACCCTTTTCGCTTAAGCTGGTCGGCCAGCAGAGGAGCAACGGCATGGATAGCGAGATCGACGCAAAGACCTTCTGGAAGGCGATCGGCTGCCGGGCGATCGGCGTGGCGGTGGTGACCGCCCAGGGCACTGACGGCCCAGCCGGGTTCCTGGCGCTGTCGGCCACTCATCTGACGGCCAGCCCGCCCCTGATGATGGTGTCGATCGGGCTCACCACGTCGGCGCTCGGCGCCGTGAAGCAGGGCAACCATTTCGCCATCAACTACGTACCCAAGGGCCGCGACGATCTCGCCGCGGAGTTCGGCGGCCGCGGTACGCTGAAGGGCGCCGACCGGTTCAAGGCCGGCGACTGGGCCACGCTGAAGACCGGCGCGCCAACCCTGGTCAACTCCGTGGGCGTGATCGACTGCCAGCTCGAGGAGATGATCGAGCGCCACGGCACGGTGATCGCACTTGGCCGGATCATGGCTTACACGGCCGGGACCAAGGACCCGCTGATCAGCTTCCGTGGCGGCTATCTGTGATACCGGCCTGCTTAAAATACCCGTGATCGGGTGCAACCAAATCAGGCCCGCCGGTCATTCATGGATGTTACGAGAGGAGCATCCGATGACCTACCTGGACCTTGCTCCGGCCATCACGGCCCTTCGTGCCCGACCGGAGGAGTTTGAATTCGTCAACGACACGCTTCACCACCCGCGCAGTCGCCACAGGTTCCGCTTCGACAGCGAGGGCGACGTCCAGATCGATGCCCTCTGCGACTGCGCCCTGCTGCGCGCCCGACCGGAGCAGGCCAAGGCCTTCCATACGGCCTATCGCGAATGGCACGCCTCCTATTGGCGTCCCCTGGAGATCAACCGCGAATTCGCTTCGCACTTCGGTCCGCCGCCGCTGTGGCGCCGGTTGGCCGCGTGGCTGCTGAACCGGCTGCTGTCGGGGCCGAAGGAGACCAAGCCGATGCCGCTGCCGGCGGGCGCGCCGCTGCAGCCGGCGGAATAGGCCTCCGCCCGCCGGGCTCGGACGCTCAGCGCGTATAGACGGTGGTCGTCGCGGCCGGGACCGCCGGCGTGGTGACCGTCGTGGTGCTGGCCGTGGCCGGCGTGCTGTAGGTGGTGGTGGTCGCGGCGACCGGCGCGGGCTGCACCGTCGTGCGCTCGTGGACGGTGCAGGCCGCGGTCGCGGTGGCGATCGTCAAGCCGATGATCAAGAACTTCATGAGGGCTCCTTGTGCCTGGAGGGCACAGGTCGCAACGTGAGGGCATTCCAACGGTTGCCGGGTGTTTGCCATGACGCTGCTGCTCAATATCGACGTGCCTGACGTCGAAACGGCCCTGCGCTTCTACACGACCGCGTTCGACCTCAAGGTCGGCCGCCGCTTCGGCGCCGACTTCGTCGAGCTTCTGGGCTGGCCAGCACCCGTCTATCTCCTGACCAAGGCTGCCGGCACGATCGGCGCCGGGGGCGACCCGAGGCGCTACAGCCGCCACTGGACGCCGGTCCATCCCGACATCGTCGTCGACGACGTCGATGCCGCCGTCGAGCGCGCGGTTGCGGCGGGCGCCAAGCTCGAAGCCCCGGCCAAGGACGCGGCCTATGGCCGGATCGCCATGCTGGCCGACCCGTTCGGCCACGGCTTCTGCCTGCTGCAGTTCAGCGAACGCGGCTACGACGCGTTGCTTTAGTGCTGGGAGCGCGGGCCTCCGGCCCGCTCATGCTCTTCCGGACCGCGCGCGTCCCGCGCGCTCATGAGGCGCGCGGGACGCGCGTGGTCCAGAAAACGAAGACACGAGCGGGCCGGAGGCCCGCGCTCCCAAGCTACAGCCGCAGCAGACTGCCGTAGCCGTCGACCTTGGCCTGCACGCCGGCCGAGCGCAGGCAGTGCCAGAGGCTGGCCTGGTTGGCCGAGATCACCGGCCGCTTCAGATCCTGCTCCAGCGCCTCGAGGATGGCGACGCAGCGAAAGCCGGTGCCGGCGATCAGCACGCCGTCGGCGTCGGCCGGGCAGGCCGTCCTGATCTGGGCGTAGAGCGGCTCGATCTCCTGCTCGAAGCCCAGGCCCTGGCCGACCAGTTCGCCGGGCGCGAGGTCGCGCCACTTGCGGCCCGGGTCGTAGCGCAGATGGCCGGCAAGCTCGAAGCCGTGCTCGGCGTAGTAGCGCCGGCCCGCCAACACCGTCTCGTCGTTGAACCAGGGCGGCAGCACCAGGAAGGGCCGCTTGCAGCCCGACGCGCGAAGTGCAGCGCAGGTGTCGATGCCGTTGGTGGTGACGATCGTTCCGTCGCCCAGCAGCGGCAGCAGGCTCACCACCGCCGCCTCGTCCCAGCCCTTGCCGCCCAGAAGGCTGCTCGAGCTGTGGGCGATCACGACGGCCGACAGCCGCATGGCCGCGAACTGGCGGCAGCCGCGCACCAGGTCCTCTTCCGGTTCGACGTCGCGACGATCCTCGCGCCAGCGCAGCCAGGGCGCGCGCGCCGTCACGCGGGCGGCGTGCACCGATACGCCGGACGGCGCCATCGCCCACCATTCGGCTTCCGGCACAGCTTCGTTGCCGACGATGAACAGGCCGATGCGGGCCCGCCAGCCCCAGTTGTCGTTGGTCACGGGAAGGATGTCTCCACGGGGTCTATGCCGGTGCCGCCAGCCCGTCGATCCAGCGACGCGCCTGGGCGAGGTTGATGAAAAGCCGCATCGGCCGATCGGCCGAGGCAAGGACACCCAGCATGCGCGCCGCCGGCTCGGCCTTGTCGTGTTGCAGCACGACGGCGAGCGCGCCGACCGGCCGGTGATGATAGCTCCTGAAGCGCGCGGCGATCGCCATCATCTCGTCGTGGTTCATCACGACGTTGCCATCCCGGCCGTCGTACAGCTTGCGATAGGCAAGGGCGCCACCGCCCTCGATGGCATCAAGGTACTCCTCGACATCGGCTTGGGTGACGTCGCCCTCGGCCGTCACGACGACAAGCTGCTGCTTGGAATCAATCGTCCAGTACACAGGCATCCTAGACGATCACTTGAAATGCCATCGGCTGCCCTGCTCGGGGATGACGAAGCGCACGCCCACGTCATTGGCCGCCTCCAGCTCCTGCAGCAGCTGGCGCTGCGGCTGCTCCTTGGTCAGCGAATATTTTATGTGACTCACCACCACCGGCAGGTCCTTCAGCGCCTTGCCGCCGGCCAGGCCATCGAGCTTGCGCAGCTCCTCCATCAGCCAGCGCGGCGTCAAATGGCCGAACAACAGGTTGTCGGGCCGGTCGCTGGTGTAGGACACCTCGATGACGATGGCTTTTAGCCGCTTCTGCTTCACGCGCTCGGCCACGGCGGTCCAGACGTCGTTGAGCCGCGTGCCCTTCTCGACCGTATCGGGGCCGGCGTCGCCGAAGCACAGGATGCCGTCGCCGCCGCTCTCGAGCAGGAAGGCCGTCGATTCCACGCCGCCGTGGGCCAGCGGAAAAGCGGTCACGGTCATGGCGGTGTCGGCGATCGGCGTCGCCACACCGGGGGCCAGCTCGGCGATGGCGTACTTCTTCAGCTGCGGGGCCTTGCCGCGATCGCTGAAGTTCGGCCAGGCGCGCCAGTTGAAATAGGTCTCGACCAGGTCGTTGCCGACCGACGGCAGGGCGTAGATCGGCTTCTTGCTGTCGTCGGGCGAGGCGACGATCAGGCCGGCCACATGGTCGAGATGGGCGTGGCTTATCAGATATCCCTTGATCGCGTTGGTGAGCATGTAGCCGACACGGCTCTGCGGTGAATCGGCCGGCACGGTGACGCTGGCGAAGGCGCCCTTCTCCTCGGCGACGCGCAGGCCGTTCACCAGGGTGCCGGCATCGCAGGTCACGCCGCGGTTGTCGCCATGCGGATGGATCAGCGAGGCGCTGAGGTTGCCGTCCTGGATACCGCCCAGCGCGCCCAGCACCACCAGGTCAAAGCCGTCGGCGGCGGTGGCCCGCTGCACGCCAAGCGGAAGCACCGCCATGGCAATGGCGGCTGCGGCAAGTCTTGCGGATTTCATCTCGGCTCCCCCGACGGCGACTCAACAAGACGAGGTTAGAGCGGAATCCAATCAGATGGAACCGCGCGCGGGCCGCCAACCGCCCGCCCGGGCGGCGCCGAATTCGAGATCCTGCTGCCCGCGACCGCGGCTGCTTAGCTGCCCGCCTTCTTGGTGAGGGGACCTTCGAACTCGCAATAGCCGTAGAGCTTGATCTTGGAATCGCCGTCCTTGATCTGGCCGATGACGTCCATCATGCCGCCGCCGCCGACCATGGCGGCCGTCTTGATGGTGCCGTTCTTGCCGAGCGTGGTCTCGAAGGTGCGCTCGGGGCGGCCTTCCTGCTGGAACTTGCCCTTGACCGAATCGCCGTCGACGGTGACGTCGATCACCATCTTGTAGGTCGGGCATTTGGAGCTGCCGGGGACATTCTTGCCAAAGCCGGTCCAAGTGTAGACGACCGGTTGCGCCTGGGCGGCGCCCACGACCAGCAGACCTGCCAACACGCCGACGAATGCACCCTTCAACATCGCTCGCTTCTCCCGTCAGAAGAATTCCCGAATTGCCTTGAGCACGGCGGCTGGCTTCTCCTGCCCCACAGCATGCCCAGCCTTGGCGACCCGAATCAATTTCGATTTGGAAATCGCCTTTTTGAAGGCATGGCCATAGACCGGCGGGATCAGGACGTCCTCCGTACCCCATACTATCAACGTCCTGGCGGTTATACGTTGCAGGCGCTGGCCGAGACCACGGTCAGGAATGGGGAACAGGATCTTGCCCGCCATGCCCAGCCGGCGGGCGTTCATGACCAGGAACTGTTTTAAAAATTCCGGGTCGTTCATGTCGCCACCCGAGGCTAAAAGCCTGGCGCCGGCTTCGGCGTCATGGAACAGCAATCCGGGCAGCTCGTAGGGCAGCTTGGAGAAGATGTCGGCGATCGGATGGTCGTCCAGCCACAATCCCGCCGGCGCCAGCAGGCAGAGGTTGGCGACCTCGGTACGGGCGATCGCCGCCATCTCGGCCGCGATCATGCCGCCCATGGAATGGCCGACGACGATCGGCTTCCTGAGCTTCAGCGCCTCCAGCACGTCCAGCCCGTGCAGGGTGATGTCGAGCATGTCGCGCAGCCCGTCCTCGCCCGTCGACTGGCCGTAGCCCGGCAGCAGCGGGGCGACGACGCGGTACCTGGTGGCAAGGGCCTCGATCAGCGGATCGGCCGGCATGTGGCCGCCCGCACCGTGGAGATAGAGGAGGTCCCTGCCCTTTCCGGCTTCGACGACTTCTATGCGGATGCCAGACGGCTTGACCGTCAAGAGACGCGACTTCATCGCTGGGGGCGCGCCACTCCAGTGGCGCGATCATGCGGTGTTTCGACAAAGACGCGCGACTTACGACGGAGTTTACTCCGTCGCTGTCGCGCGCCCCCAGCTAAGAGGCTCATTCTGCAGCTACCTTCAAAGGAACCGGCTCGTTCATCGGATGCATCCAGAAGCGGTCGTCGTGGTTCTTCCAGTCGGGCCACAGGTTGCGCAGGTGCGGCATCACCTTCTCGGCGAACAGGCGCGTGGAATGCCGCACCTTGTCGTTGGGCATGTTGCCGACATGCATCAGGCAGAAGATGTTGCCCACGCGCAGGGTCTTGATCAGCTCCTCCATCTGCTGGCGCACCGTCTCGGGCGAACCGGCGACGACATAGCGGCCGTCCAAAAGGTCCTTCCAGGTCATGTTGGGATAGTCGCGCGCCGCCGCCTGGGTGAATTGCGACAGCGCGCCGGTCTGGATGGTCTTGATGGTGCGGTAGCCCGGCGCGTCGGCGAAGCCCGGATAGACGTGCAGGCAGCGATTGTAGAAGTAGTTAACGTGCGGCCAGTACAGCCGCTCGGCCTCCTCGTCGGTATCAGCGACGCAGATCACCTGGGCGAAGCCCGCGCGGTAGGGCGATTCGTCGACCTTGCGCTCGGCGACGCGTTTCCAGTAGCCCTCCATCAGCAGCTTGGCGCGCAGGTAGCCCGAGTAGCTGAGGTAGGAATACGAATAGGTGTTGTCGAGGCAGAAGTCGTAGGTCTCGACCGAGCCGCCGCCGGGAATGAAGATCGGCGGCGACGGCCGCTGGATGGGCTTGGGCCAGCAATTGACGTAGCGCAGCTTGGTGTAGCGGCCGTTGAAGGCGAACGGCTCGTCGGCCGCCCACGCCTTGCGGATGAGATCGTGCGCCTCGGCATACTTCTCGCGGGTCAGCGCCGGGATGGTGCCGTAGGCGTAGTTGGTGTCCATCGACGTGCCGACCGGGAAGCCCGCGACCAGCCGCCCGCCCGACAGCACGTCGAGCATGGCGAACTCCTCGGCCACACGCAGCGGCGGATTGTAGAGCGCGATCGAGTTGCCCAGCACGACCAGCGCCGCCTTGGAAGTCCGGCGCGTCAAGGTCGCTGCCATGATGTTGGGCGACGG
Organism: Reyranella sp.; assembly: GCA_021732285.1. Lineage (GTDB taxonomy): Bacteria > Pseudomonadota > Alphaproteobacteria > Reyranellales > Reyranellaceae > Reyranella. Next base: position 21,913 of record JAKFVH010000125.1, read on the forward strand.
CATCAGGCCATAGGCATTGGCGTGGTGCTCGTTGACGCCGATGCCGTCGAAGCCCACCTGCTCGGCATATTCGAGCTGGTCGAGATACTGGTGATAGGCGATGTGGCCGAGCTCGGGCTCGTACATGCGGCTGGGCAGGTCGACCCAGACCGAGCGGTGCTTCTGCCGGAAGTCGTCCGGCATGTGCGGCCAGG
>JAKFVH010000123.1 GCA_021732285.1 Reyranella sp.
ACTGCGGCATGGAAGTGGTCTACGAGGGCATCCGGCTGACGCCCGAGCGCATCGTCAACGCCGCCCTCGAGGAGAGCGTGCACGTCGTCGGCCTCTCGATCCTGTCGGGCGGCCACGTCTCCCTGGTGGCCGAGGTTTTAGCCGGCCTGCGCGCCGCCGGCATCGGCGACGTGCCGGTCGTGGTGGGCGGCATCATCCCGCCGGCCGACGCCGAGGCGCTGATCAAGACCGGCGTCGCCCGCGTCTACACGCCGAAGGACTTCGACCTCACCCAGATCATGCGCGATATCGTCGCCGTCGTGGACGGGGCATGGAAGGAAGCGGCTTAGCATCGGAGCGCGGACCTCCAGGTCCGCATCATGATCCATGAGCGGACCTGGAGGTCCGCGCTCCGATGAGCCTCTAGTTCTTCAGCGTCGCTGTCGCGTGCAGCATCGGCTCGACGACGGCGTGGCTGAATAGCCAAGCTTCAGCGTGCACTGTTCCCTCGTCGCGGCGGATCACGCGGGAGAGCGCGAGCACATCGGCGGCCTGGGGCGCGCGCAGCACGGTGACGGAGAGATGCGTCAGCGATGAGCTCAATCCGGCCGCTGCGCGCAGAGACGTGTCGACCAGCGACAGCAGTGTCGAGCTCACCCAAGTCTCGCCGGGCTTGAGCGAAAAGCGCAGGCGCACGTCCTGATCCTGGCACTCCTCGACGAACACGTCGTGCCGGTCGGCCGCCGGCAGGGTCTTGTCGAGGAGGTGCTGCAATTCGTCTTCGGTCATCGAAGTAAATGTCGCAGAGCCCACACTCGGTGTCATCCCGAGCGAAGCGAGGGACCTTTCCTGTTGCCGAAAGGTCCCTCGCTACGCTCGGGATGACAGCTGTGACTTAGCCGGCTATGTGCAGGCCGATGTCCTTCCTCGACCACATCAAGCGCTGCAACAACGCCGACCTCAGCCAGTTCGAGCCGTGGTTCATCGGCCGGGAGCGCGCGGGCTTCATCCATCGCGACTTCGCGCCCGTCGTAGCGGAGCGGCCCGATCTGTTCGCCCGCCGCGACGGCGCCTGGCATCTCGATGCGGCGCTCGACACGCCCGACAAGCGCACTGCGGCGGTGCGCGCCTTCCTGCTAAAACTGCGCGAGCGCGGCCAGTTCGGCAAGCTGTGGCGCGAGGAGGCCTACCCCGTCACCTGGGTGTTCACCGATGCCGCCCTGATGGCGATGGAGCGCGCGGCGGTGCCGTGGTTCGGCGTGCGCGCCTTCGGGCCGCACATGACGGGCTACGTGCGACGCAAGGACGGCCTGCACATCTGGGTGCCGCGGCGTTCCTATACGAAACCGACCTTCCCCGGGCAGCTCGACAACACCGTGGCCGGCGGTCAGCCGATCGGCATCGGCCTGCACGACAATCTGATCAAGGAATGTGCAGAGGAAGCTTCCATTCCGTGCACGCTCGCCGAGCAGGCCAAGGCGGTGAGCACCATCAGCTACTTCAACCAGTCCGGCGCCCAGCTCAAGCCCGACGTCATGACGTGCTTCGATCTCGAGCTGCCTGAGGATTTCACACCGCGCGCAAACGACGGCGAGGTGCACGCCTTCGAGCTGTGGCCGGCGCGGCGCGTGTTCGAGACCGTACGCGACACCACCGAGTTCAAATACAACTGCAATTTGGTGCTGATCGACTTCTTCGTGCGCCACGGCCTCTTGTCGGCCGACGATCCACAGTTCATGGCCGTCGTCTCCGGCCTCAAGAAGGAGTACACTCGGCTCAACGGTATCGGTTGAGCGACGGCGCGTCGCGACGAATACGTGGCCGGCTCGCCAGAGTCTGCGAAAGGTGGCACCCCTCATGCCACGATACGCGCTTGTTGGTGTCGTTTCGGCCTGCATCCTGTTCGGTGGCGTCCTGTTCAGTGCAAGCCTCTTCCCTCCTGCCGTGGCACAGGATGGTCACCACGGCCAGGGCCATGCCGAGAGCCACGACTGGTATCAGGAGCTGAAGCAGCCGGGCACGGGCTTCTCGTGCTGCAACGGCACGGTCAACGGAGTCGAAGGTGATTGCCGGCCGACCCGGGCCTATCTCAATGACGACGGTAAGTGGTATGCTCTGCTCAACGGCCGCTGGGTGACTGTGCCACCGCGCGTCGTGTTGCAGCAGCTCGCGCCCGACGGCCGCTCTCATATCTGTGCCAGCAAAAGCGGCATGATCTATTGCTTTCTGGGCGGCTCGCCCAAGATCTGAAGGGAACCAGAAGGGTTCCCGATCTCGTTGCGACAGACGGAGGCGGTGCGATGCGCCTATCCGCAGTTGGTTTCATGGTGCTATCGACGCTCTGCATCGTGAGTGTCGCCGCCCGTGCGCAGGACAAGCATGATCACGCCCAGGGCCAGTACGGCCAGGGTCACTCCGAGAACCACGACTGGTACAAGGAGCTGAAGCAGCCCGGCACGGGCTACTCGTGCTGCAACGGCCGCTCCAACACCTCCGAGGGCGACTGCCGGCCGACGCGCGCCTACGTCAATGACGACGGCATGTGGTACGCCCTGCTCGACGGCCGCTGGGTGCCGGTGCCGCCGCGCGTCGTGCTGAAGCAGCTCGCTCCCGATGGCCGCAGCCACATCTGCGCCAGCAGAAGCGGGATGATCTATTGCTTCCTGGGGGGCTCTCCCAAGAGTTGATCAAGGGAGCGCGGGCCTCTGGCCCGCATCATGATCATGAGCGGGCCAGAGGCCCGCGCTCCCGTCATCACGTCGGCGACGGGATCTTCGAGTCCTTGATCACCTTGCGCCATTTGGCGATCTCGTTGGCCAGCACCGCGACATAGGTCTGCGGCGCGCCCCCAACCGGAATGAATCCGAGCTCCAACAGCTTGCGCCGTATCGCGGCATCGGCGAGCGCCTCGTTGAACGCCGTGTTGATCTTCATCACCACCGAGGCCGGCGTGCCACCGGGCACCGAGATACCGAACGGCACGGTGCCTTCGGTGCCGGGCAGCCCTGCCTCGGCGACGGTCGGCACGTCGGGCAGCAGCTCCGAGCGCTGCGCCATCGCCACGGCGAGACCGCGGATCTGCGCGGCGCGCACGGCCGTCGCGGTCGGCACCAGCACGTCGGCGAACAAGGGCACATGCCCGGCGATGACGTCGCGCAATGCCTCGGCGCTGCCCTTGTAGCCGACGTGCTCCATCGGCAGCCCCGTCTTGGCCTTGACGTACTCGCCCCACAGATGCGTGAGCGAGCCGACGCCGGCCGAGGCATAGGTGACGGTGCGGCCGGCCTCCGCCTTCGACCACGCGATGAGCTCGGCGACGGTCTTGAACGGCGCCTTGTTGGAAGCGGCCAGAAGGATCGGCAGGTCGACGAAGCCCACGACCGGTATGAGGTCCTTGTCGATGTCGTAGGGCGTGGCCATGCCGAACGCGGCGATGGCGATCATGGCGGCGGGCGTCAGCAGGATGGTGTGGCCGTCGGGCTTGGACTTGGCGACGATCTCGGTGCCGATGATGGTGCCGCCGCCCGGCTTGTTCTCGACGATCACCGGCTGCCCGAACACGGCGGCGAGCTTTTCCGAGACGATGCGTGCGGAGGTGTCGGTCGATCCGCCCGGCGCATAGGGCACGATGAAACGGATCGGCCGCTCGGGAAACGCCTGCGCGCGACCGGATTGCGGAAGGGCGGCCACGGCCACCGCGGCCAGGAGATGCCGGCGTTTCATGTTTCCTCCCATTTTGCCCAACCTGCCACGGCATGCGAAGGTTGGCCAACGAGACTCGGGGGGACGTCACTTGAAATTGCAAGCCGCGAATGCCGCAAGGCTATGTCGGGCCCTGAGCTGAGCGCTCGGGCCGATGGCGGGATTCTTCTCTGATATCCAGTCGCTCTACGATGCCAAATACGGTGGCAGGCACCTCGCATTTGCACTCAAGGCGCTGGCGCGCCACGAGATGGATTCGTTCCAGCACATCCTGACTTTTGCGGCCACCAGTCGCGGGCTCTCGCCGAAATGCAAGGCTGCCCTTTCGGCTCGCAACAAGGACAGCACCGAGGTGGTGGATACCGAGTACCTCTACGGCGGCAAGAATGGTGGGCTGAGGTCGAAGCGAGCTGATCTGGTGCTGCTTAAGGATGACCAGCCGAGAGTGCTGTTCGAGATCAAGGACGAGGATCAGAAGTCCGCGGCCAACCTTGAGCAGCTGCGCCGGTACGTTGACTGGTGCCGGCAGACCGACACGCCGCTGATCCATGTCAGCCGCTATCCGCTGGAAGGCGAGGACCGCGACTATCTTCTGGAGAATTCGAATGTCATCGCGTCGCTGAGCTACGGCGATGTCCACACCTCTCTCGAAAAAGTCCGCACGTCGCCCCTCGCCCATATGATTCGCGAATACCTGGAGGATCTCGGCGCAATGCGTTACCGGAAACTCGACCTATCAAAGAAGAGTCGCGACTATGCATCCCTGAAGTTCTGGGCACGCCGCTTCCTCGACGTGACTCTGGTAAACGCCGGCAAGAATCGAACGGACCGTTCCATTGAGTCCTTTCCGGCACATCTCGCCTGCCTATTCGGCAACCTCGAGTTTTTTGGCTCGCGCATCAGGGAAGCCAACCCGAAACTGATCCGCCAACGATTCTCGCGCGAGTTCAAGCGCGAGCTTAACCCGCCAACCAGGCAGACGGTCCCGCAGCTGGTGAGCTGGGCAAAGCGCGTCGGCGGCGTGACAGAAAAACTGGTGGCTGCCAAGCATGGCACCGCTGAGCAGGACAAGCTGGCTGAGCAGCTAGCGCACGTCCTGCGTCATGGTCCGGACGAGCGATATCTGTCCTTCCATGCTTACGCCTTGCTTCATCCTCCGGGGAAAAAGCGGCTGTCTACAACCGACAACGTCTGCATCTGGCTAGAGTACTACCTCGTCAAAGAAGGTGAGGGCGACATCCTGTTGGGGCATTCTGTCGGCATCGACTGTCCGAGGCATGGCGTCGAGGAAGAAGATTTTCACGACTACAATCGCCAATTCCCCGAGGAGGCCGTGGCCTGGCGAAGCATCAAGGCAAGCATTCAGAAATTGCAGAAGCGTGCCCTTGCTAGGATGCCCAGCGGGAAGCAGAAAGACGCCCTCGGAGGCTTGGCTTTGTCGTAGGCCTCGGCGCCGCACTATCCTGTTGGAATTCGTCGTGCCAAGGTGACGCGGCTAGGAGAGCGGTGTGACAAGGGACGGGCAAGGACTGGAAGTCAGCAACGCCGGTGCGGAGGCGATCGCCTCCCTCGATTTCCTGCGCGACGAATGGCTCTCCTTCGGCAACCGGCTGGCCGAGTTCGTCGCCGCCGCCGACAAGGAAGCAAGCTGTGCGCTGCTGCCGGTGATGGCCGCCAACCTCATGCTGTCGATGAGCTCCGACGAAGGCCGCGACGCCGCGCGCAAGTATCTCGCCCGCGCCAAGGCGCTTGCCGCCGGCGCCAACGCCCGCGAGCAAGCCTGGCTCGCCACGACTACTGCCTGGATCGAGGGCGACACCGACCGCTGCCTGAAAATCCACGAAGACATGGCCAACGAATGGCCGCGCGACCTTCTGGCCGGCAAGCTCGGCCAGCTCCATGCCTTCAACTGCGGCGACGCCGAAGCTTTGCTGCGCATCGGCGAGCGCCTGTTCGCCGCCAACCAGGACAACCGCTACGCCCACGCGATGTATGCCTTCGGCCTGGAGGAGTGTAATCGCCTCGACGAGGCCGAGACGATCGCGCGTGCGGCACTCGCCATCGATCGCCGCGATCCCTGGGCGCATCACGCCGTCGCCCATTGCCTGGAGGCGCGCGGCAGGATGCTGGAGGGCGTGGCCTTCCTCGAATCGATGTCCGACACCTGGGAGGGCTGCAACTCCTTCATGTACACCCACAATTGGTGGCATCTCGCGCTGTTCCTGATCGACCTCGACCGCACCGACGAGGCGCTGGCGCTGTTCGACAAGCGCGTGTGGGGCGTGTGGAAGGAGTTCTGCGAGGACCAGATCAACGCCGTCTCGCTGCTGGCGCGCCTCGAACTGCGCGGCGTCGATGTCGGCAACCGCTGGGCCGACGTGGCGCAGTACCTGAAGCCTCGCCTGCACGAGCACTTCGTCCCCTTCCTCGACCTGCAATATCTCTACGGCCTCGCCCGCGCCGGCGAGCAGAGCGTTACCGAGATGCTGGCGAGCCTGGAGGACAAGGCCGAGAACGCGAAACCCTTCGAGCGCGAGGCCTGGGCCGATTGCACCGTGCCGGCCGCACACGGCCTCGCCGCCTACGCCAAGGGCGACCACGCCGAGGCCGCTCGCCTGCTCGGCCAGGCAATGCCGCATCTGTCGAAGATCGGCGGCAGCATCGCGCAACGCTCCTTGTTCGGCGCCATCCATCTCGACGCCCTGATGAAGTCCGGCTGGAACGACGCGGCGCTGAAAATCCTGCAGGCCGACGATCGCGAGCGGCCGACCGTGCCATGGACCAAGCGCTCGCTCAGCGACCTCTATCGCCGCGTCGGCCGCATGGAGCAGGCGCTGGCCGCCGAATACCAGGCCGAACAGTTGTCACGGCAATATGCGAGAGGAAGGGCGACATGAGCGAGCTCACCCAGCTGACGGCAGCCGAGCTTTCCAGGCTCTACCGCAAGGGCAAGGCCTCGCCGGTCGAGACCATGAAGGCGGTGCTGGCGCGCACCGGCCGGATCAATTCCGAGATCAACGCCCTCTGCCATGTCGACATAGAGCCGTCGCTGAAGGCCGCTCGCGCCTCCGAGCGGCGCTGGAAGAAGGGCAAGCCGCTGTCGCCGATCGACGGCGTGCCGGTGTCGATCAAGGAGCTGGTGCGGGTGAAGGGCTGGGCGGCCTCGATGGGCAGCAAGCTCACCGACAAGACGCCGGCCGATGCCGACGCGCCGGCCGTGGCCCGGCTGCGCGAGGCGGGCGCCATCGTGTTCGCCCAGAGCACCAGCTCGGAATACGGCCACAAGGGCGTGACCGATTCGCCGCTGCACGGCATCACGCGCAATCCCTGGAACACCGAGCGCACGCCGGGCGGCTCCTCGGGCGGCGCGGGTGCTGCGGTCGCCGCGGGCCTGGGGCCGCTCGCCATCGGCACCGACGGCGGCGGCTCGGTGCGCATCCCTTCGAGCTTCAACGGCCTGGTCGGCATCAAGGCCACCTTCGGCCGCGTGCCGGCCTGGCCGCCCTCGATGACCGGCGAGCTGTCAAACACCGGCCCGATGTGCCGCACGGCCCTCGACTGCGCGCTGATGCTGAACGCGATCAGCCAGACCGATCCGCGCGACGCCTATGCGCTGCCGGCCGACGACACGAACTATGCCAAGGCGATCGATGGCAAGCTGAAGAAGCTGAAAGTCGGCTTCGTGCTGCGCTTCGGCGACCATCCGCTCGACATCGAGGTCGCGGCCCTGGTCACCAAGGCCGCCAAGCAGTTCGAAAAGCTCGGCTGCAAGGTCGAGGAGGTCGACGCCCCCTTTTCCTACGCCGATGCCGGCCGCGCCTTCGTGATCCACTGGCTGACCGCCCTGCAGCGGCTGCTGCAACTCTTCCCCGAAAGCCGGCACAACGAGTTCGATCCCAACCTTCTGGCCTCGGCCAAGGCCGGCCTGCGCTATTCGCTGCAGGACGTGGTCAACGCCAACGTCACACGCCGCGAGCTTGCGATCACCTGGAACCTGTTCTTCGACAAGTACGACCTGCTGCTGTCGCCCGCCGTCGCCGTGCAGCCCTTCGAGGTCGGCAAGAACCTGCCCGACGGACCCGAGGGCAAGGCCAATGCGCTGTGGTCGCCCTACACCTCGCAGTTCAACCTCAGCCGTCATCCCGCGGCCTCGGTGCCGTGTGGCTTGGGCCGCCAGGGCCTGCCGATCGGCCTGCAGATCGCGGCGGGACATTATAAGGACGCGCTCGTGCTGCGCGCCGCCGCGCGCTATGCCGAGACCAATCCGATCAAATTCCCCGTCCTGCCGGAGACCAAGTAGATGACTGCGGATCTTGCGATGATGCCGGCTTGGCAGCTGGTGAAGCTCTACAAGGCGCGCAAGGCCTCGCCGGTCGAAGCCACCAAGGCCGCCATCGCCCGCATCGAGGCGTTCAATCCGCAGCTCAACGCCTTCCAGCATCTCGATCCCGACGGCGCGCTGCGGGCAGCGCGCGCCGCGGAGAAGCGCTGGAAGAAGGGCGGCAAGCGGCTTTCCGATATCGACGGCGTGCCCATCACCATCAAGGACATGGTGCTGACCAAGGGCCTGCCGACGCGCATGGGCAGCCTCGCCACCGACGCCGAGGGGCCGTGGACCGTCGATTCGCCGGTCGGCCAGCACCTGCGCCAGGCGGGCACGGTGCTTCTCGGCAAGACGACCTCGCCGGAATACGGCTGGAAGGGCGTTACCGATTCGGCGCTGTTCGGCGCCACCCACAATCCCTGGAAGATCGGCCGCACGCCGGGCGGCTCGTCGGGCGGCGGCGTCGCGGCCGAGGCGGTCGGCATGGGCAATCTCGCCGTCGGCACCGACGGCGCGGGCTCGGTGCGCATCCCCTGCTCCTTCACCGGCCTGTTCGGCCTGAAGCCGACGCAGGCACGCGTGCCGCTCTATCCGCCCTCGGCGCAGGGCACGCTCTCGCACATCGGGCCGATGACGCGCACGGTGCGAGATGCAGCGCTGATGATGAACGTGATGGCGCGGCCCGACCCACGCGACCCCTACGGCCGACCCGACGATGAGGAGGACTACCTGAAAGGCTTCGACAAGGGCGTGAAGAACCTGCGCATCGCCTACTCGCCCAACCTCGGCTTCGTCGAGAAGGAGAAGATCGACCGCGACGTCGCCCAGGCCGTCGAGAACGCCGTAAAGGTGTTCCGCACGCTGGGCGCCAAGGTGGTCGAGGATTCGCCCGACCTGATGGGGCTCGATCCGCGGCGCATCCTCAATGCGCACTGGCAGTCCAACGTCGCCATCCTGGTCAAGACGTTCGCGCCTGAGAAGCGCGCGCTGATGGACCCTGGGCTGCTCAAGGCGGCCGAGCATGGCGCCAATCTCGGCCAGGAGACGGTGGTGACGGCGATCCACCAACGCCAGCAGGTGGCCGCGATCATGAATGCCTTCATGGCCAAGTACGACCTGCTGCTGACGCCCACCATGCCGATGACGGCCTTCGCGGTGAACGAGAACGCGGCGTGGGGCGGCGACGGCGTCGACATCGGCTGGACGCCGTTCACGCTGACCTTCAACCTGACGCGCCAGCCCGCAGCGACCATTCCCTGCGGCCTTGACCGCGAGGGCCTGCCCATTGGCTTGCAGATCGTCTCGGGCCACGCCCGCGACGCGCTGGTTCTTCGCGCAGCCGCCGCCTACGAGCGCGTCCGCCCGATCCCGGTGCCACCAATGGCGCATCAGATCTGAGGGAGCGCGGGCCTCTGGCCCGCTCATGATCATGGTCTTCCGGACCGCGCGCGTCCTCGCGCGCCTCATGATCATGAGCGCGCGGGACGCGCGCGGTCCGGAAGACTATGAGCGGGCCAGAGGCCCGCGCTCCCGTTAGCGACTAGAGGGTGTCTTTCTGCCCGTACAGCTTGCGGCATTCGTACGTGAGCTGCGTCGTCCGCTGCTCGGCGCAGTCGCTCTGGCGCTCGATATAGAGGGCGACGCCGTAGAAGGCGAAGGCACCCAGCACCCAGACCACGAGGGAGACCGTCAGCGCCGCCTCGAACGTCTCGTCGAGCTTGCGGGCGATGCGGCCGCCGGGCGCCAGTGAGGCGACGACGCGCATGCCAATCAGCGTCAGCGGGAAGGTCGCCACGCCACAGGCCAGGAAGTACAGCAGGAGATGCCCGATCGTCATCGCGGGCGCAAAATGCTGGGGGCGGCCGGGGCGGTCAAGAACCTGCGATGGCCCGTCGCGGGTATATAATTGCGGCGAGCAGGGAGAGCGCGATGGCGCTGGTGGCGCGCCGCACGGTCATCAAGATGTATTTCGGCGCCGGCATGGTCGCCGGCTTGGCCGGGCTTGCCTATTTGGCGGAGGAGCGCGTCGCCCTCGGCCCGACCGACGGCAAGGGTTTCAGGCCCATCCACTGGCCCTTTCCTGCCGACGCCTGGCCAGCCGGTCGCGCCTGGACCGGCCACGACCTCGACTTCTACGTCCGCCTGAAGTTCGACATCTGCAGCGACTGTGAGACGGGCGTGACGAGCGACGAGGCCGTCGACCGCGTGGTCGACATCGACCGGCTCGATCCGCGTTTCGCGCCGGTCGGGCCGGGTAGCCGCATCCGCATCACCGACCTGTTTGGCCGCAGCCGCCTCTACCGCCACAAGATGCACAACGGCGCGACTCGCCTCGCCGAGGGCATCGTCGTCGCCTACAAGTGCGACCTGCTGGTGGCCATCATCGACGGCGACATGACCGACCCTGACAAGCGCAAGATGGCGCATCGGTTCTTGGAATCGAACACCGTACAGGTCTGGGTGAACAAGCAGCTCGAGGGCAGATAGCTTCCTCCCCAGCGCAGCTGGGGAGGTGTCGGCGTCTTACGCCGACGGAGGGGTCATGAGTCATCGTCGTGGTCGATGACCCCTCCGTCGCCGTATGACGGCGACACCTCCCCTTCGCGGAATCCGCGAAGGGGAGGAAGCCGACCGTCAAGGCGCGTTATTCGATATCTCAAAGGTCGCTGCTGGCCCATCGCCCGCTGGATCGCTCGGGCGTATAGTCCGGGCAACCCGGGAGAAAACACCATGACGCGGCAGGCTCTGCTCATCGTCGGTTTTTTGGTCGCGGCGTACCCCCTGCATTCCTCCGTTGCCCAGCAACAGAAGGTCGGCGCTCCGCCGGAATCCTCCAACATGCGGCTGGTCGGCTGGACCGACCTGCAGGCGCGCAGCGCCTACCAGCCCACCATCCATCGCCAGGGCGACCGCTGGATCGCCTATATCGGCCATCACGGCGGCAGCGACGAGATCCCGACGCCGGTCAATCCCATGACCGGCAAGCCCGAGCCCAACGGCACCTCGATCGTCGACGTCACCGATCCCGCCAGCCCGAAATACCTGCGCCACCTGCCGGGCCAGCCGGGCAAGTACGAAGCAGGCGGCGCGCAGATGGTCCGCCTTTGCGACGGCGCTTCCCTGCCCAAGGGTGATCGCTCGGCCGTCTACATGCTGCGCACCTTCGGCGGCGAGGCACATGAGATCTGGAACGTGGCCAATCCGGCCGAGCCGGTGCTGCTGACGCGCATCGACGGCTTGAAGGACACGCACAAGAGCTGGTGGGAATGCGACACCGGCATCGCCTTCCTGGTCGGCGGCGCGCCCGACTGGCGCACCAAGCGCATGACGCAGATCTACGACCTCTCCGATCCCAAGACCCCGGTGAAGATCCGCGACTTCGGCCTGGTCGGCCAGGAGCCGGGCGCCACCGGCACGGTGCCGACCGACCTGCACGGGCCGATCTCGACCGGACCGCAGGGCAACCGCGTCTATTTCGGCTACGGCACCAACAAGGGCGGTGTGCTGCAGGTCGTCGACCGCGAGAAGCTTCTGAAGGGACCGAAGGAGCCGACTCCGGCCAACCTGATGGCGCCCGAGGTCTCGCGGCTGGTGATGACGCCGTGGACCGGCGCACACACCACCTTCCCCATGCCTAAAATGTCGATCGCCGAGTTCGCGCGCGACAAGGATGGCGGCACGCGCGACATCGTCATGATCGTGAACGAATCGATCCTGAACGAATGCCTGGAGGCGCGTCAGATGGTGTGGTTCGCCGACCTCTCGATCGAGAAGGCGCCGATGATGGCGTCGGACTGGACCGTGCCCGAGGCCAGCGGCAATTTCTGCCAGCGCGGCGGCCGCTTCGGCGCGCACTCCTCCAACGAGAGCATGGAGCCGGTCTACTACAAGAAGATGGTCTTCATCGCCTATTTCAATGCCGGCGTGCGCGCCCTCGACATCCGCAATCCCTTCCAGCCCAAGGAGGTCGGCTACTTCATCCCGGCGATCACCGAGAAGACCGACAAGCGCTGCGTGAAGGTCGACGGCCAGGACCGCTGCAAGACGGCGATCCAGACCAACAACGTCGAGACCGACGCGCGTGGTTACATCTACATCGTCGACCGCGCCAACACAGGCATGCACATCCTCGAGCTGGGCGGCGAGGCGCGCACAGTGGCGGGCCTCAAATAGGCGCCGTCCCATGAAGCGCCGCACGATCGTCCAGACGTCGCTCGCGGCCAGCCTGGTGGCCGGCATGGTCGCGCTCGGCCTGGGCAAGGACGACCCGCCATCGTTCAGCAAGGACGTGCCCTGGCGGCTGATCGCCTGGCCGTTCCCGCGCGATGCGTGGCCGGCCGGCCAGGCCTGGCGCCGCGGCTCGCTCGAAGTCTATGTCCGGCCCAAGATCGGCTTCTGCGGCAATTGCGACACCGGCGTCGTCACCGACGAGGAGGTCGACCGCGTCACCGACGTCGATCTGCTGGACGAACGCTTCGTGCCAGCCAAGGAAGGCCTCGCCGTCCGCATCGGGCACTTGTCCGGCCGCGCCCGGCTCTATCGCTACACGCTGGCAGGCGGCGGGACGCGCCATGCCGAAGGCGTCGCCGTCTCGCAGAGATGCGATCTCGTCATCGCCGTGATCGTCGGCAACCTTTTGGACGAGCGCGAACGCTCCGCGGCCTATCGGCATCTCGAGTCGAGCATGGTGCAAGGCTGGATCAGCCAACAGCTCGAAGGGCGTTAAGCGTCTTTGCCGGACCGCGGGCCTCCAGGCCCGCTCATAGTCATATTCTTCCGGACCGCGCGCATCCTGCGCGCTCATGATTCATGAGCGGGCCTGGAGGCCCGCGGTCCGGCAAGATCAGCCCCAGACTTCGCGCGCGACCTCCACGCACCGCCCGAGCTTGGCCCACTGCTCGTCCTCGGCCAGCAGATTGCCTTCCTCGGTGCTGGCGAAGCCACATTGCGGCGACAGGCAGAGCTGGTCGAGCGGCGCGAACTTGGCTGCCTCCTCGATGCGGCGCTTGAGCTGATCCTTGCTCTCCAGCTCGCCGGTCTTGGACGTCATGACGCCTAAAACGACCTGCTTGCCCTTGGGCAGAAAGCGCAGCGGCTCGAAGCCGCCGGCGCGGTCGGTGTCGTACTCCATGAAATAGGCGTCGACGCCCATCTGGTTGAACAGGATGTCGGCCACGCGCTCGTAGCCGCCCTGCGCCATCCAGGTCGAGCGGAAGTTGCCGCGGCAGAGATGCATGGAGATGGTCATGCCCGGCGTGCGGCCGGCGCAGGCGGCGTTCACCAGGTCGGCATAGACGTGCAGCAGCCGGTCGGGATCATCGCCGCGGCCGCGCAGGTACTCGCGCTGCGCCTCGTCGCAGAGATAGGCCACGAACACCTCGTCGAGCTGCAGGTAGCTGCAGCCCGCCTCGCCGAAGGCGCGCACCGCCTTGCCGTAGGCGCGGCCGAGATCGGCGAAGAACGGCTCCATCTCGGGATAGACCGACTTCTCGATCGCCTGCCGGCCGCCGCGATAGTGCAGCGCCGTCGGCGACGGGATGGTCATCTTGGGCACCGACTTGGCGACCGACTTAAGGTACTTGAAGTGGTCGATCATGGGATGGGTCGAGAAATCGATCTTGCCGTGCACGTGCAGGCCCTCGGCCTTGGTCTGCGTGCCCTTGAACTGCAGGCCCTGCGTCACGCTCACCAGCTCGACGCCGTCGAGCTTGGCCAAAAAGTCGTAGTGCCACCACGAGCGGCGGAACTCGCCGTCGGTCACCGCCTGCAGGCCGATCGATTCCTGCTTGGCGACCAGCTTCTTGATCTCGGCGTCTTCAACGACTTTCAGCTCGGCGGGTGTCATCGCGCCAGCAAGGCGCTTGGTGCGCGCGTCCTTCACCGCTGCGGAGCGCAGCAAGCTGCCAACCTGGTCGGCTCTAAAAGGGGGCTTTGTGCGTTGCATGAAATATCCTTCGTCGATCGCAAGCGGCAAATACCACTACATGACCCTGCCACGACCAGACAGAGCTGCTAATACTGACGATCAACACGGAACCTTCGAAAAGCCCTGTGGTTATCTGCAGGAGGAATGCTAGATAGACTGAACCAGTCCCGAGGTCTATAATTAGCCTTTCAACCGTTAGTGGAATGGCTAGATGCCTCTTACTAGCAGTACGCCGATACAGCTTTCGATGGCCCAATTTCTCGGGGGCCTCGGCGGCCTTGCTGCAACTGCGGCGGCTACCGGCTGGCTCATGGTGTCCTTCGGAACGGCGGCAATCAAGGACGACGTTGGCACCATAAGAAATGATCTCAATTCGATCAGAACCTCCCTCGAATCAGCAACGAATGCGTTCAAGAGTGCTGACAAGGACGGGATTGTTCGGTTGGGCGACGCTGAGAGGCGTCTAGCAGATCAGATTTCTGGTCTGAGGACTGATTTGGGAGGCCTCCGTTCTGACCTTTCTTCAACGAGCAAAGCGATGTTCACACTCCGTGATCAGCTCGGCGACTTTCAGAAGCAATTGGCGGTGCGGCAGGTCAATTTTGGTGATCCCAAGGTAATGCAGTATCTTGCGGACGCTCTAGTTAAGGCCGGTGTCGACGGCAGCAAGATTGTCATTGTTCCCATCGATCCTGCATCAATCGGGACTGAGATTCTTAGGCCGAAGTAAGCAGGGTCCTTCTTAGGAAGGCTTTCTCGGGCCAAGGTCCATCCGCCTATCACTTTCTAAACTGCCACACCGAGCGCGTTGCGGATCGAGGTGTGGAAGTGGACCAGCGACGGCTCGTTGCGACCGTAGATCACCTCTTCGGTGGCGCCGGATTCGAAACCGATCTGCATGCGCTCGCCCAAGGGAAAATCCTCGTCCATCACCGTGCGGATGGCGATGTCGCGGTTCTTCTCCCAGTAAGCGTCGGACCTGTCGCTGTCCTGGGGCCTGTAGATCGTCATCTCGACGTCACAGCGGCTGGCATCGTCGCGATCGGGGAAGGCGCGCCAGATCTCGATATGGTCGACCTGCCAGATCAGGATGGTGTTGGGGAAGAGCTGGTAGATCGAGATGACGTGCGGGCGGTAGTTGCGCTCGCCCTCGGGCAATGGCCGCACCGCGTCGATCGAGGTGCGCGCCACGCACATGCGACCGTGCAGGCCGGCGCCGTCGAAGGTGCCGACATTGCCGATGAAGTACGGCGCGATCGTCTTCCGGTGCAGATGCGGGATGTGATAGCCCTCGAGAAAGGTGTCGACGGCGAACTTCCAGTTGATGCGCGGTGCCACGCGGTCGGCCGAGAAGATCGGATAGGTCTCCAGCCTGAGCGCCGCGAGATCGGACACCAGCGCACCAAGATCGGCATCGATGTCGATCGCACCGCTTTCGCCCGCGGCGACCGGCTTGGGGCGCACGAACATCAGGCCATGGCGCGCCGCCGCCGGCAGGCGCACCAGGCCGTGGCTGGCAAGGTCGATGCCGGCGAAGCCCACCTTGTCGGTGGTGCCCAAAAGCTTGCCGGCGGCATCGTAGGTCCAGCCGTGATAGGGGCAGACGAAGGCGCGCGCGTTGCCACAGCCCTGCGCCACCGGCGCGCCGCGATGGCGGCAGATGTTGGCAAACGCCCTCACCTCGCCGTCGGCGCCGCGGGTCATCAGCACCGGCATGCCGGCCACGTCCTCGGTGAGGTAGTCGCCGGGCTTGGGGAGCCGCGTCGACAGGCCCATGAAGATCGGCCGCTCGCGGAACAGCCGGTCACGCTCCAGGCTGGCGCGCTCGCGGCAGGAATAGGCCGAGACGCGGTTGCGGAACATGGCATCGGCCAGGTCGGTGGTGCGGCCGTCGATATGGCCCAGCAACCGCCTCCCGACGGCCAGTTCTTCTTGTCTGTCCATGGTGGAATCTTAGTCTTCCGGACCGCGCGCTTCCAGCGCGCTCATGATTCAAGAGCGCGCTGGAAGCGCGCGGTCCGGAAGATCATGAGGCGCCCACCGTAGGGCCTGTTCGACAACCTGCTGAGGCGCCATCCCGCTATCACGCATCGCGCGGATCGCCATATCGCGGTCGCGCTTGGCGAAGCGGCGGCCCGAGGCGTCGGTCAGAAGCTTGTGATGGGCATAGCGCGGCGTCTCGTAGCCTAAAAGTCTCTGCAGCAGGCCGTGAACATGCGTCGAGGGCAGCACGTCGACGCCGCGTGTCACCAGCGTGATGCCCTGCAGGTGATCGTCAACCGTGACCGCAAGATGATAGCTGGTCGGCGTGTCCTTGCGGGCGATCACGAAGTCACCCATCAGCAAAGGCTCACCCTCGACACGGCCCAGCGTCTCGTCGACGAAGTGATAGGGGCCGGCCTGCGTGGCGGCGCCTTCCGCATCGAGCCGCAGGCA
Organism: Reyranella sp.; assembly: GCA_021732285.1. Classification (GTDB taxonomy): domain Bacteria; phylum Pseudomonadota; class Alphaproteobacteria; order Reyranellales; family Reyranellaceae; genus Reyranella. The sequence continues at coordinate 16,368 of JAKFVH010000123.1, forward strand.
ATGCTCGTGACCGGCGCCCATGCGATCCCGCCCCTCGGCCGCCGACAGATGCCGGCAGGTGCCGGGATAGAGCGGACCGTCTGGGCCATGCGGGGCGTTGGCCGACGCGGCGATCTCACGCTCGATGTCAGCGCGGCTGCAAAAGCAGGGATAGATCAGGCGGCGCTCATCGAGCTGGTCCAGCACCTTGCCGTAGTCGGCGAAGTGGTCGGACTGGCGACGCACCTCGCCATCCCACTCGAAACCCAGCCATCTGAGGTCAGCGAGCATCGCCGTCTCGAATTCACGCTTGCAGCGGCGGATGTCGATATCCTCGATGCGCACCAGGAAACGCCCGCCGGCCTCGCGCGCGCGATGCCAGCCGGTCCAGGCCGAGTAGGCCGAGCCGAGATGCAGCTCGCCCGTCGGGCTCGGGGCAAAGCGCGTGACGACGGTCATGCGCGCGGTTGCTTGCCGTCGATGAAGTCGAGGAGCAGGCCGGGCATGCCCTTGACCGGCGACGATGGCGGCTCGGCCTCGCGCAATTCGACGTAGAGCGCCGCCGATCGCTTCAAGGCCTCGGCGATCGAGCGATGGCCGGTGCTGGGCAAGGTCGGCGCCAGCAGGGCCTTGGCGCCCTCGACGTCCTCGACCCGCCGCACGCCGCGCGGGCGGCGGCCGGCATTGCGCTGGAGCATCGCGCCCAGCACCTGGTCGCGGAAGAAGTCGAGGCCGCCGATGGCTTCGAAATGCTCGCCGCGCAAGAGCTTGGTCGCCACGTAGTGCAGCCAGACCCAGGCGCGGTCCTCGTACCACTGGGCGTCCCTGTCACGTCCCGAGACCGTCATGCCGGCCAATCGACGTTCGAGATCGCCGGGATTGCGCGCCCACAGCACCACGGGATGCTCCGACATCGCCGAAAGGTCGCCCGGCGCAATGAACTTGAAATCGACGTGCAGCAGCGGCGGGCCGTACAGGCAGATCAGCAGGCGCGGTTCGCCGACATGCTCGCCGCCGAAGGCCGCCAGCAACGACCCGAGGCGGTTGGCGAATGCCTGCCGCCCGGCCATCGCCGCGGCATGATCCTCGGCGCGCACGACGATCACGAAGTCGAGGTCGGAATGCTCGTCGAAGCCGCCATAGGCCAGCGATCCGGTGCCCAGCAGCGCCTCGAACCGCTCGTCGGTGCGCACGGCCGCGAGGACGCGCTCGAGCATTTGCGCGTGCAGGTCGGGGAGGTCGAGCTCGGCGATGGCCATGGCTTGGAACTTACAGTTCCCCCGCGCCGCATGCTATGCCGGCCGCATGGCTCAAGTGGTTCTCGATGCCGCCAATCTCAAGAAGGCGATGCGGCATCTGGCGAAGGTCGATCCGGATTTTGCACGCGCGATCAAGGAAGTCGGGCATCCCGAGTTGCGCGAGGTGCCGACGGGTTTTAGCGGCCTGATGCGCTCGATCGTCGGCCAGCAGGTCTCGGTCCATGCCGCGCGCAGCATCTGGCTCAGGCTGGAGGCGGCCGCCCCGAGCATGGAGCCGGCGGCGTTTTTGGCGCTGACCGACGAGGACCTGCGCGCCGTCGGCCTGTCGGGCGCCAAGATGCGCTACGGACGTAGCTTGGCCAGCGACATCGTCGAGGGACGTATCGACTTCAGGGCGCTCGACGCGCTCGACGACGAAGCGGCCATCGCCATGCTGTGCCAGGCCAAGGGCATCGGCCGCTGGACGGCGGAGATCTACCTGATGTTCGCCCACGGCCGGCCCGACATCATGCCGGGCCTCGACCTCGGCCTGGTGATCGCCGCCCAGCACCTCAAGAAGCTGCGCAAGCGGCCCGATGCGAAACGGCTGGTCAAAATCGCAGAGCAGTGGCGGCCCTGGCGCAGTGCAGCCGCACTGCTGCTCTGGCACTATCGCCGCAACATGCCGGACTGGAGTGCCAAGGGACCTAAGCTGGAACCGAAAGTGGCGCCCAAGGTGGAGACGAAAGCGAAATGACCAAGCTCGAAGGCGCCAGCTACGGCCCGCACAACGAGGGCAAGCCCGGCCACATGGTGATCCTGCTGCACGGCTATGGCGCCGACGGCAACGATTTGATCGGGCTGGCGCCAGTCATGGGGCCGCTGATGCCCGACGTGGTCTTTTATGCACCCAACGCGCCGCAACCCTGCGAGGGCAATCCCTTCGGCTACCAGTGGTTCCCCGTGTCGCGCCTCGATCCCGAGCTGGCCTTGGCCGGCGTGCGCAGCGCCGCGGCCGACGTCGATGCCTTCCTCAACGAGAAGATGGCCGAGCACGGGCTCGACGAAAGCAAGACGGCGCTGGTCGGCTTCTCGCAGGGCACGATGATGGCCCTGCATGTCGGCCTGCGCCGTAAGAAGCCGCTCGCCGGCATCGTCGGCTTCTCGGGCATGCTGGCGGGGCCGGACGTGCTCAAGGCCGAGATCAAGTCGCGGCCGCCGGTGCTGCTGACCCATGGCGACAAGGACGAGATGCTGCCGCATATCCTCAGCCACCGCGCCGCCCAGGTGCTGCAGGAGAACGACGTGAAGGTCGGCCTGCACATCGCCGAAGGCATCGGCCACGGCATCAACGATACCGGCCTGTCGGCCGCCGCGCGCTTCCTGATCGACTCCTTCAAGCTGCCGATGCCCCAATGACCGACGGTATCTGCAAGCCAGGCTTCGAGCGCGTTGCCGAAGCCTTCCAGGAGAACTTCGACGCCCAGGGCGAGGTCGGCGCCTCGGTGTGCCTCACCGTCGGCGGCGAGACGGTCGTCGACCTGTGGGGCGGCACGGCCGACCAGAAGACCGGCGCGGCATGGACGAAAGATACTGTGAGCATCGTCTTCTCCTGCACCAAGGGCGCCACGGCGATCTGCGCCCACGTGCTGGCAAGCCGCGGCAAGCTCGATCTCGACGCGCCCGTCGCCGAGCTGTGGCCGGAGTTTGCGAAGAACGGCAAGGAGCGCGCGACCACGCGCATGATGCTCGACCATTCGGTGGGGTTGCCCGCCTTGCGCGCCAAGGTGAAGGACAATGGTCCCTACGAATGGGACTACATGACGGGCCTGCTGGCCGAGGAGGCGCCGTTCTGGGAGCCCGGCACGCGCAACGGCTATCACGGCTTCACCTTCGGCTGGACCGTGGGCGAGATGGTGCGGCGCGCCGCCGGTGTGTCGCTCGGCACCTTCTTCCAGAACGAGATCGCCAGGCCGCTGGGGCTCGACTTCTGGATCGGCCTGCCGGAGGCGATCGAGCCGCGCGTCGCGCCGATCATCCCCTTCATCTACAAGGCCGAGCAGGCCAAGACGCCGTTCATGATCGACCTTGCGACCAAGAAGGAATCGCCGGCGTCACTGTTCTTCTTCAACGTCGGCGCCTGGCGCACCGGCGGCGCCAACACGCGGGCCGGCCGGGCCGCCGAGATCGGCGCGGCCAACGGCGTCACCAATGCGCGCGGGCTTGCGGGAATGTACGCACCGTTGGCCAACGGCGGGGCCGCGTTGGTCGACGGCAAGACTCTGGCCCGCATGGGCGAGGTCTCGATGGCGACGCACGATGACGCGACGCTCCGCATCCCGACGCGCTTCGCACTGGGTTTCATGAAATCGATGGACAACCGCAAGCGCAGCGTCGGCGCCACGTTGTTCGGTCCGGACGTCGACAGCGTCATCATGAGCAGCGCCGCCTTCGGCCATGTCGGCGCCGGCGGCTCGCTGGGCTTCGCCGATCCCGTCGCCGGCCTCTCCTTCGGTTACACCATGAACCGCATGGGGCCCGGCCTCTTGATGAACGAGCGCGGCCAGGCGCTGGTCGACGCGGCCTATCTCTCGCTCGGCTACACGAACAAGGATGGCGGGGTGTGGCTGAAGTGACCCGATGCTGTGATGGCGCAGCAAAGGTCCCTCGCTGCGCTCGGGATGACACGAGCTTTGTGATCCACACCCACTGTCATCCCGAGGGCGAAGCCCGAGGGACCTTTCCGCTGCCCTCATGATCCCCGTCCTTCGCCCGCTGAAAGATCCCGCCGTCGCCACGGTGTGGTCGGGGCTTGCCGCCTCGACCATCGGCGAGGATCTGTTCCGCGTCGCCGTCGTCTGGATCGCGGCCGAGCAGATCGGCAACGCCGCGGGCTACGTCAATGCCGCGCAGTACGGCGCCATGCTGGCGGTCGGTCTTTTGGGTGCCTCGCTGTTCGACCGCTGGCGCGCAGATCGCGCCATGATCGGCGCCAAGTATGCGAGCGCCGTTCTCGCCCTCCTGCCGGTCGCGGGCTTCTACATCTGGGGCATTTCCATCCCGCTGTTGGTGATCTCGGTCATGGGACTCGCGGCCATGCGCATGGTCTTCAATCCGGCGCTGCAGTCGGCCGTACCCGTTCTGGTGAAGGACCGCGAGGCGCTGCAGGGGATCAACGGCCTGTTCGACGCGACCTTTCGGCTGGCCCGCCTGATCGGCCCGACGCTGGCCGCGGTGCTGAACGCGCTCATGCCCGTGATCCACTTCCTGTCGGTGACGGCGGCGGGCTTCGTGCTGTCAGCCGTCGCGGTGTGGGCCGTGCGCGATCGCGTGATCGATCCCGCGAGCAAGCCGCGCCCCAGCCGCGGCGGCTGGCGCGGCGCCTGGGACGCGCTTCTGGACGGTGCGCGCCTGATGCTGAGCGAGCCCACGACCGGCGCACTGCTGCTGGTCAACGCTTTCGCCAACGGCCCGTGGAGCGTGGCGCTGCAGCTTGCCATCGCGCTGATGGTGGTCGAGCACGACCCGCATCTGTTCGGCCTGCATGGGCTGGCGGCGCTCGGCCTGATCATCGGCACCATCGGCGTCGGCGACGTCATCGGCAACCTCATAGCAGGCAGCGTGCGTTTCGCCCGGCCGCTCTCGACCATGTTTTTAGGCTACGTCGCCATGGGCGCGGGCTTCGTCCTCCTGGCGCTCGCGGCTTGGGGCCTGCCCAATCCCTACAAGCTGCCTGGCATGATGCTGTCGGGCATGGTGTCGGGCCTCGGCGGGCCGTTCTTCTTCATCCCCATGATCACGCGCATGCAGACGACCTTCCGCGGCGCCGAGATCGCCCGCGTCTTTCGCCTGCGCCTCGCCATCATGGCCGGCTCGATGCTGGTCTTTAACCTCGGCGCCACGCCCCTGTTCGACCTGATCGGCCCGACGCACACCGAGCTCTATCTCGGCCTGATGCTGCTGGGGCTGGGCGTCGGCGGCCACCTCTACTACCGGCGGCGCGAAAACGAGCCGCAGCGAGCTCCCAAGGTCGCAGCCGATCTCAAATGAAGACGGACGATTAAGGCACCTCGACGTGCTATGAGGATCGCCCTCACACCGAATTGGAGAGCTTCATGGCCAAGAAACCTGGCGCGCGCGCCCGGGCGGAATTCGTTTTCTTCAACGTCACCTACGAGGACGGCTCGCAACGCTCGAATCGCCGCGTTCCCGCCGAAGCCCTGGCCGACGGCGATGCCGGTGCGCGTGGCGTCATCGAAGAGCAGGACCGGACCGTCTCGGAGAAATCCGGCATCGCTCCCCTCGCCATCAAGACCATCAGCAGAGCCGCCTGAACCGGCGTTCATGCGGTCGCGTCGGGGGGCCCAATTATCCTCTTGCGGGGAACAGTGTGTATTGATAGCGTGTCTTTAGTACACAGCGTTACCGTTAACTCCCGACGAGCAGGAGCGCGCCATGGCCAAGGCCTTTCCGTCCGACAATCCCTTCCTGCATGGCTATTACGGCCCGGTGAACA
>JAKFVH010000151.1 GCA_021732285.1 Reyranella sp.
CTGCTCCCTCGCATAAAAGGCGCCGTCATTGCGCTCCTGTGGGCGCATCGGATAGCCGCTCCCAAGCCTTCGACGACCGGGAGCTACGACCCCTCAGCCTGAAAACGTGGCCGCCCGCCGACGGCCTGTGCTATGTTGCGCCGTTGCTGGGTATGGAAGTGTCGCTGATCCCTTTTTTCGCTAAGGCGGTGCCGCGTGCGGCGGCCGCCCTCCTTGCTTCTTCCCTGGTCGTCTCCTGTGCGACCTCCACCGAAGCGCCGCAGGCCACCACCTCGGGCCGCAATCCGTCGGTCGCCGCCGACGTCAACATCGAACGCGTCGTCCTGCAGGCCTACCGGGCCATCGGCGACCGCCACCTGTTCGAACCCAATTTCCGCTCGCTCTCGACCGAGACCTACCGCGGCTTCGCCAGCGCCGATCCGGCCATGGTGCTGGAGACCTCCGACGGCACCTTCACCGTCAAGCGCGACGGCCGCGAAGTGCTGAGCCGGCCGACCCCGGCCGATCCGGCCGACGGCCGCGCCTGGGGCGGCATGCTGGCCGAGCTGATGGCGGGCTCCCTCGATGTCTCGCCGGCGCTTCAGCACACCGACCGCCAGACGCTGATCCGCGAGGCGATGACCGCCACCACCAAGCAGCTCGACCGCAACAGCCGCTACGCCGATCCCGACGAGGCGCGCGACAACCGCTTCCAGCGCGACGGCGGCGGCGGCGTCGGTATCACCGTCGAGCGCACCGACGACAAGAAGATCATGATCCGCGCCGTGCAGGACGGCTCGCCCGCCGCCAAGGCCGGCGTCCAGGTCGGCGACCAGATCCTGTCGATCGACGGCGAATCGATGATCGATCGGCCTCTGAGCGACGTCGTGGGCAAGCTGCGCGGCTCGGTCGGCGCGCCGGTCGCCATCACAGTGCTGCGCGCCTCGCAGGGCGGCGAATACGTGCTGAGCATGAAGCGCAGCCGCATCATCCCGACCACCGTCACCTACGAACGCCGCGGCGACGTGGCCCTGATCCACCTGACCGGCTTCAACAGCGCCACCACCGACAACCTCAAGGCCGCGGTCGACAAGGCGCGCGCCGAGATCGGCAAGGACATGGCCGGCGTCATCATCGACATGCGCTCCAACCGCGGCGGCCTGCTCGACCAGGCCCAGACCGTGTCGGAGCTGTTCATCAACAACGGCACGATCTTCTCGACCAGCGGCCGCCATCCCGACAGCCGGCGCACCTACAAGAGCGGCAACGCCGGCAAGACGCCCGAGATGCCGATCGTCGTGCTGATGAACGGCGGCTCGGCCTCGGCCGCCGAGATCGTCGCCGCCGCCCTGCAGGACCGCGGCCGCGCCGTCGTGGTCGGCAGCACCAGCTACGGCAAAGGCACGGTGCAGACCGTGGTTCGCCTCGCCAACGAGGGCGAGCTGATCCTGACCTGGTCGCGGCTGAACGCGCCGTCGGGCTACACCTGGAACGAGCTCGGCGTGCTGCCCAACATCTGCTCCTCCAAGATCGCCGATATCGGCCAGCTCAATGCCAGCTCGGTCGATTCCAGCCAGGGCACGCTGATGCGCTGGCACGCGCTGCGCAATCCGACCCAGCAGGAAGTGTCCGACCTGCGCAAGGTCTGTCCGCCGGGCGACACCAGCCCGGAGCGCGATGTCGAGATCGCCACCCGGCTGCTGCGCGACCGCACCCTTTATGCCCACGCCGTGCAGGCGGCGACCCAGCAGGCCGCTACGGCGACGGCAACGGCCCGCCAATAGGCGGCTCGACGTACGGCTTGACATGGACGGGCCAGCGACTAGTTTGCCCGCCTTCCAGGAATTCGCCCTTCCGGGCATAGGGACAAGACCATGGCCAAGCCGACCTCGATCCTGATCAAGATGGTGTCCAGCGCCGACACCGGCTTCTATTACGTGACGCGCAAGAACCCGCGCACCAAGACCGAGAAGATGGAGCTGAAGAAGTACGACCCCGTCGTGCGCAAGCACGTCGTCTTCAAGGAATCCAAGATGAAGTGACATTCCGGCAGGAATGTTCGAGCGAACCAGCCGCCCTTCCGGGCGGCTTTTTCGTGGGCAGCCACGACGCTGCCGCCTGGTCTTTCCGAGCGACCCTCCTCGGTAGGCAGACCGCCATTCAGTCGCTAACATTCCCACCGCCCGACGTCGCTTCGACGCCGTCCGATAGGGCCCCAAAATCACGAAGGATCCGCCAAGATGGTCAATCGCACGAAATTCTATATCGACGGCGCCTGGGTCGACCCGGCCGTCATGAAGACGGTCCCCGTGGTCAATCCGGCCACCGAAGAGCGCATGTATGACGTCGCCGTCGGCTCGAAGGCGGACGTGGACAAGGCAGTTGCCGCTGCCCGCACGGCGTTCGAGACCTTCTCGGTCACGACGCGCGAGGAGCGCATCGCGCTGCTCGAGAAGATCATCGACGCCTACAAGGCGCGTTCCAAGGACATTGCCGCTGCCATCTCCGACGAAATGGGAGCGCCGATCCCGATGGCCGAGCGTGCGCAAGCCGGCGCCGGCCTCGGTCACCTGATGTCGACCTTGCAGGTGCTGAAGGACTATCACTTCGAGGAGAAGGTCGGCACGGCCACCGTCGTGCGCGAACCGATCGGCGTGGTCGGCATGATCACCCCGTGGAACTGGCCGCTCAACCAGATCGCCTGCAAGGTCGCGCCCGCGATCGCCGCCGGGTGCACCATGATCCTGAAGCCGTCGGAATTCACGCCGACCTCGGCCCTGATCTTCGCCGAAGTCATGCACGCAGCCGGCGTCCCGAAGGGCGTGTTCAACCTCGTCAACGGCCTTGGCCCCGAAGTCGGCGTCGCCATGAGCGAGCACCCGGGCATCGACATGATTTCGTTCACCGGCTCGACCCGCGCCGGCATCGATGTCGCCAAGCGCGCCGCCAATACCGTCAAGCGCGTCAGCCAGGAGCTCGGCGGCAAGTCGCCGAACGTCATCCTGGAAGACGCCGACTTCACCAAGGCGGTCTCCGGCGGCGTGGCTCAGGTGTTCAACAACTCGGGGCAGTCCTGCAACGCGCCGACCCGCATGATCGTGCCGTCGAGCAAGATGGGCGAAGTGAAGGCGATCGCGAAGTCCGTCGCCGACAAGACGAAGGCGGGCGACCCCAAGGCCGAGGGCACCACGATCGGTCCCGTGGTCAATCGCACCCAGTGGGACAAGATCCAGGCGCTGATCAAGAAGGGCGTCGACGAGGGCGCGACGCTCGTCGCCGGCGGTCCGGGCCTGCCCGAGGGCGTCAACAAGGGCTTCTATGTTCGCCCGACCGTGTTCGCCGACGTGACCAACGACATGACGATCGCCCGCGAGGAGATCTTCGGACCGGTGATCACCATCCTCGGCGCCAAGGACGAGGCCGAAGCGGTCAAGATCGCCAACGACACGCCCTACGGCCTCGCCGGCTACGTCTCCGCCGGGTCGGTTGAAAGCGCCAAGCGCGTCGGCAAGCAGATCCGCGCCGGCAACGTCAACCTGAACGGCGTTCCGAACGAACGCACTGCCCCGTTCGGCGGCTACAAGCAGTCCGGCAACGGTCGCGAGTGGGGCAAGTACGGCATGGAGGACTTCCTCGAGGTGAAGGCGATCGCCGGCACTTAGGAGTTTCATCCGCGGGCATGATGCGTTCAGGTGTTTCCACCTGAACGCATCATGCTTTAGGCTCCGCCCTCCACAAACGGAGGGGAACGAGACATGAGCGCCCAGCTTTCGCGCGACGACTGGAAGGGCCGCGTCGGCGGCTTGAGCTACCGCAACCAGGCCTTCATCGGCGGCAAGTTCACGCCTTCCCTTACCGGCAAGACCTTCGACTGCGTGAACCCGGCCACCGGCCAGGTGCTGACCAAGGTCGCGGCCTGCGAGCAGGCCGACGTCGACGCTGCCGTGAAGGCCGCGCGCGCCGCCTTCGACAAGGGCACGTGGGCCAACATGCCGCCGGCCAACCGCAAGCGCATCATGCTGAAGCTCGCCGAGCTGATGATGAAGAACCGCGATGAGCTGGGGCTGCTCGAGACGCTCGACATGGGCAAGCCCATCGCCTACTCGACCCGCGTCGACATTCCGGGCTCGGCCAACACCGTGCAGTGGTTCGGCGAGGCGATCGACAAGATCTATGACGAGGTCGCCCCGACGCCGGGCAACGTCGTCGCCATGATCACGCGCGAGCCCGCGGGCGTCGTGGCCGCCGTCGTGCCGTGGAACTTCCCGCTGCTGATGGCCTGCTGGAAGATCTCGCCGGCGCTCGCCGCCGGCAACTCGGTGATCCTGAAGCCCGCCGAGCAGTCTCCCCTCACCGCCATTCGCCTCGCCGAGCTCGCGGCCGAGGCCGGCATCCCCGAGGGCGTGTTCAACGTGCTGCCGGGCTTCGGCGAGACCGCGGGCCAGGCGCTCGGCCGCCACATGGACGTCGACGTGCTGGCCTTCACCGGCTCGACCGAGGTCGGCAAGTACTTCCTGCGCTACTCCGGCGAGAGCAACATGAAGCAGGTCTGGCTGGAGTGCGGCGGCAAGTCGCCCAACATCGTGCTGGGCGACGCGCCCAACCTCGATGTCGCGGCCCAGCGCACCGCCTTCGGCATCTGGTTCAACCAGGGCGAGGTCTGCACCGCGGGCTCGCGCCTGATCGTCGAGGACAAGATCAAGGACCAGTTCCTCGAGAAGGTCATGGCGATCGGCCAGAAGATGATGCCGGGCGATCCGCTGGATCCCAAGACCCAGATGGGTGCCATGGTCGACGACGTCCAGACCAAGCGCGTCATGGGCTACATCGAGGCGGGCCAGAAGGAAGGCGCCAAGCTCAAGATGGGCGGCAAGCAGGTCCACATCGACAACGCCGGCTCGTTCATCGAGCCCACGGTGTTCGACCAGGTCGACAACAAGATGAAGATCGCCCAGGAGGAGATCTTCGGGCCGGTGCTGTCGGTCATTCCGGTCAAGGATGCCGAGCAGGCGCTGACCGTGGCCAACGACACGATCTACGGCCTCGCCTCGGCGATCTTCACTTCCGACATCAACAAGGCCTTCAAGTTCGCCAAGGGCCTGCGCGCCGGCTCGGTGTGGGTCAACACCTACGACGGCGGCGACATCACCACGCCGTTCGGCGGCTACAAGCAATCCGGCATCGGCCGCGACAAGTCGCTCCATGCCTTCGACAAGTTCACCCAGGTGAAGACGACCTGGATCCAGCTCGGCTGAAGCTTCTACGCTTGGCGATCGTGACCTGCGGTACTCGTTTGGGCGATACCGCAGGTCATTCATAACTCGAATATAACTTAAGTTATCTCCAATGGCAAGTGCCGCAACGCGGTTGGCGCTTGGCTAATTTTTGCGTGCCGTAAGGCGCCAAAACCCAGCGCGAGACACAAGCCCTTGGGGGTCGGCCCGGGCCGATGCTAGCAAAGTGCTAGCAAGCAACCGCTCACCGCAGCGCGCGCACCGTGGCGGCCGTGACGTCGGTTACCAAGGCCGACATGACAAAGCATCCACGGCAGTGATGAACAAAGCGTCCGCAAAACCCGAGGAATACGCCATCGATATCGCCATAACGACAAGCGAGCGCATCGAGGTGATCCCCCACGTCGGCTGTGACCCGGCTCCGGACGCAGACTAGAAAATTTCTAAACTGTATTGATTCCCGATTCCGGCGGGTGCACAGTCCTTGCCGTCATCGGCTTTACCGACTGAGCTGAGGAGGTGATATGCCTTCGCTCAAGGGAACCCGGACCGAGCAAAATCTGGAGGACGCGTTCGCCGGCGAGAGCCGGGCGAAGCGCCGCTATCTCTGTCTCGCCCGCAAAGCCGACGTTGAGGGCCTAAAAGATCTCGCCGCGGTGTTGCGCTGGACTGCCGAGCGCAAGACCGGGCACGCGCACGGTCATCTCGACTATCTCGAGGAACCGGGTGACCCAAGGAGCGACCCGGCGATCGGCAAGCCGATCGGTCCGGCCGGCGACATCCTCAAGGCCGCGATCGCCAGCGAGACCCGCGAATACATCGACATGTATGCCGGCATGGCCCGCGTTGCCCGCCAGGAAGGCGTCGACGAGCTCGCCGACTGGTTCGAGACGCTCGCCAAGGCCGGGAAGTGGCCAGTCGGTCGCTTCCGAAAGGTGCTCGACGCGCTTTGACTGCAACTCGAAGAAAACTGCAACACGATCGGAGGAAAACATGGACACAAGGATGGACGGACAAGCGGGCAAGTGCCCGGTCGTGCACGGGACCACGAATGTCGGGATGAGGTCGAACAAGGACTGGTGGCCGAGTGCGCTGAACCTCAGGATGCTTCGCGCGAACGCGCCGCAGTCCGATCCCATGGGCAAGGCGTTCAACTACGCCGACGAGTTCAAGAAGCTCGATTACGCCAACCTGAAGAAGGACCTCGCCGCGCTGATGACGGACAGCCAGGATTGGTGGCCGGCGGATTTCGGCCACTACGGCGGGCTCATGATCCGCATGGCCTGGCATGCCGCGGGCACGTACCGCATCGGCGACGGGCGCGGCGGCGCCGGCGCCGGCCAGCAGCGCTTCGCACCCCTCGGCTCGTGGCCGGACAATGCGAACCTCGACAAGGCGCGCCGGCTCCTGTGGCCCATCAAGCGGAAATACGGCTCGAAGATCTCGTGGGCCGACCTCATGGTCCTTGCCGGCAATGTCGCGCTCGAAACCATGGGCTTCAAGACGTTCGGCTTCGGCGGCGGGCGCGCCGACGTGTGGGAGCCCGACGAGACCGTCTACTGGGGCAAGGAGAAGGCCTGGTTCCCCGATCCCAAAGGCGACGAGCGCTACAGCGGCGTCCGCGATCTCGAGAACCCGCTGGCTGCCGTGCATATGGGCCTGATCTACGTCAATCCGAACGGGCCGAACTTCAAGCCCGATCCGGTCGCCGCCGCCATCGACATCCGCGAGACCTTCAAGCGCATGGCGATGGACGACGAGGAGACGGTTGCGCTGATCGCCGGCGGACACAGCTTCGGCAAGACCCACGGCGCCGGCGACGGCGCGCTGGTCGGGCCTGAGCCGGAAGGCGCACCCATCGAGGAGATGGGCTTCGGCTGGAAGAGCGGCTATGGCACAGGGAAAGGAAAGGACGCGATCACCGGCGGCCCGGAAGTCACCTGGAGCACGACGCCGACGAAGTGGAGCAACAGCTTCTTCGAGAACCTGTTCAAGTACGAATGGGAGCTCGAGAAGAGCCCGGCCGGGGCCAATCAATTCAGGGCGAAGGGCGCTGACGCCACGATTCCGGATGCTTTCGATCCGTCGAAGCGTCATGTGCCGACCATGCTGGTCACGGACGTCGCCTTGCGGATGGATCCGGCCTACGAGAAGATTTCCCGGCGCTTCCTCGCGCATCCGGATCAGTTCGCGGACGCGTTTGCGCGCGCGTGGTTCAAGCTGACCCATCGCGACATGGGCCCGCGCGCGCGCTATCTCGGCCCGGAGGTGCCGGCGGAGGTGCTGATCTGGCAGGATCCCGTTCCGGCCGCCGATCACAAGCTGATCGACGCCAAGGACACCGCCGATCTCAAGGCCAAGATCGTCGCCTCGGGACTTTCCATCGCCGAGCTGATCGGGGCCGCGTGGGCCTCGGCGGCAACCTTCCGCGGCTCAGACAAGCGCGGCGGGGCGAACGGGGCGCGCGTCCGTCTCGCGCCGCAGAAGGACTGGGAGGTCAACCAGCCTGCCCAGTTGGCGAAGGTGCTCCAAACCCTTGCGGGCATCCAGAAGGCCTTCAACGGCGCAGCCGGCGGCGGCAAGAAGGTGTCGCTTGCCGATCTGATCGTCCTCGGTGGCTCGGCCGCCGTCGAGCAGGCCGCGAAGCAGGCTGGGCACGACGTGACCGTTCCCTTCGCGCCCGGCCGCACGGACGCGTCCCAGGAGCAGACCGACGTGGAGTCCTTTGGCTATCTCGAGCCGGTGGCGGACGGCTTCCGCAATTATCTCAAGGCCCAGTTCAGCATTCCGGCGGACGAGCTGCTGATCGACAAGGCGCAACTCCTGACGCTGACCGCGCCGGAGATGACGGTCCTGGTCGGTGGCCTGCGCGTCCTCGGCGCGAACGCGGCCAAGTCGCCGCACGGCGTCTTCACGACTCGTCCGGGGGTGCTGACCAACGACTTCTTCGTGAACGTCCTGGACATCGGCACCGAGTGGAAAGCGACCTCGGATGAAAACGTGTTCGAGGGACACGACCGCCGGACCGGCAAGCAGAAGTGGAACGGCACCCGTGTCGACCTCGTCTTCGGTTCGAACTCCGAGCTGCGCGCGCTTGCCGAAGTCTACGGCGCCGACGACGCAGGAGCGAAGTTCGTGGCCGACTTCGTGGCGGCGTGGGCCAAGGTGATGAACGCCGATCGTTTCGACCTTGCCTGATTCGGCCGAAAGGGTTCTCGAAGGCTGTAAGGCCAAGCCGCTCCAGCCATGCGGCTTGGCCGGGACGATGCGCAAGACGGCGTCAAAAGCAATGCTGACCCGCCCTGTCAGGGCGTCACGCCTTCCACGGCATAGATCCGGAAAGTCGCATACTTGTCGCCCACCGCCTTGGCTTGCTTGTAGGCGGCGGAATTGAAGGCGGCTTCGGCCTTCTCCAGGTTGTCGAAAGCCATGATGGCGATACGCCTGGGCGGCTCGCCGTAGAACGAGACTGATTTGCCGCCGACCACGAGATACTTGCCGCCACCGTCGCGCACCGCCTTGGAGGCGTTGGGTACGTACTCCTTGTCGAGCATCTCGGCGTTCTTCACATCGATCTCGCCGACGACAAAAGCCGGCGGCTTGGCCTGCGCATGAAGCGCCTGCACGCCAGCGACCCCCAGCGCAACGCCGGCCATCACGGAAACCAGGACAACGAAGCGCGTCTTCATATCTTCCCCCATGCGCGCCTATCTCGGCACGTCGCCTTGCAGCATGACTCGGTAGAGATAGCGCACCTGGTCCATGTCGTAATCTCCGTTGGCCTTGTGCAGCAGGCAGCGATTGTCCCACATCACGAGGTCGCCCGGCTTCCAGGCATGACGGTACTGGAAGCGCTCCTCGGTGCCGTGCGCGAGAAGCTCGTCGAGCAGCGGGAGGGCCTCCTTGTGGTCGAGGCCCAAAATGCCTTCGATGCGGATCGGGTTGAGATAGATCGACTTCGCGCCGCTCTCCGGATGGGTGCGCACCAGGGGATGCAGCGCGGCATTGGGTACGCGCTCCTTGTCGGTCTCGTTCAGCCCCATCAGCTTCCGCGCGCTGTGGCTGCTCTGATAGACGTGGATGCCCATCAGCGGCGCGATGCGCTCCCGGGTGGCCGACGGCAGGGCGGCGTAGGCCGCGGCCATGTTGGCATACTGCGTGTCGCCACCCTTGCCGGGCAGTTGCACGGCATGCAGCACCGTGGCCTTGGGCGGGCGCACGGCGTTCGAATGGTCGGTATGCCAGCCGTCGCCGGGAATGTAGCGACGTCCGTCGGGGAAGCGGTCCTGGTTGGAGACGTAGTGGATCTGCGGGCAGTCCGCGATCGCGAATTTCGTGTTCTGCTGCGGGAAGATCGTGCCGAACAGGCCGACCGCCTCGACCACCTGCGGCGGCGTCAGCGTCTGGTCGCGGATCACCAGGACGCTGCGCTCGACGAAAGCGCGGTTCATCGCGGTACGATCCGAGTCGGAAACCGGCTGCGTGAGATCGATCCCCAGCACCTCGGCGCCCGTGTGCGAACTCAAAGGCCTGATTTCCACGGCCACCCCCGTCGCTTGTTCGTCGAGCGTGGCACGGCTCCGCGCAGGCGACAACCAGCTAAGCTTCTCCGGCAATGACGTCGCGTTGCTCGGCGAAGGCCTGTCGCACCCAGTCGATCGCGGCACGCACGCAAGGGGCGCGGCGCAGGTCGCGGTGAACGACCATCCAGCAGGTCGCATCGAGCTCGGGGATCGGCGTGGTGAGCCGCTCCAGGACGGGATGGGCGTCGCCGACATAGCACGGCAGCACGCCGCGTTCGGTTCCGGCGCGGATGGCTTCGGCATGCATCAGCAGTGATGGCGCGCGCAGCGCCACGGCGCCCTTCGTCTCGTCGATCTGTCGCTGTACCCAGCGCGCGGGCTCGTGCGACTTCCCGCGCGACTGCTCCTCGCTGTAGGCCACCCAGGCGTCGGCGTCCTCGCCGCGGCTCATATTTTGATCTGATCACTCTTCCGGCCATGAGCGCGCGAGGACGCGCGCGGTCCGGAAGAGCATGACACGCGCCTTTTTCAAGTCAGCTCAGCGGCAGCGGCGAGCCGTCGAAGCCCTCGAGCGGCAGCCCGAGGAAACGCGAGATGGTCGGCGCGATGTCGACAAGGCTGGTCGGCTGCTTCAGCGTTCCCGACGACCGTCCGTCATTGACCATCAGGAACGGCCGCGTCTCGTCCGGTCCCAGGCCGCCATGCTGGCCGCAGCCGATCGGCACGGGCTTGCCTTCCTTCGCCATCCAGCGGCGGCCGGGCACGCCGTAGGGATTGGCCTCGTCCTGGCGCCCCATGTCGACGGCGGCGACCACGCCATCGGCCGTAAAACCCTTCGCAGCGAGGTCGCCATCGACCAGGACGGCGGCGGCCCATGGCGCGCGGCGGATCTCCTCGACGACACCCAGCAGACGGCTGCGGCCGCGGTCGGTCGCATAGAGCAGCGCCGAGGTGCCCTGCCCCGCCACCGCCACGTCGCCGGCATCCAGGAGCGCCTTCAGGCCTCGAGCGGCCAGCCAGTCCTCGATGTCGATGCTGTCGCCGATCGTCTCGTGGCCGTGGTCGGAGCCGACCAGCAGCAGGATCTCCTCGCCCTGGGCGCGCAGCCGCTCGACCGTGCGATGGACCTCGGCGACGCAACGATCGGCCTGGCGCAGCACGTCGACATGCGCGGGCGAGCCCAGCGGCACTTCGTGCAGCGTGTGGTCGGGATCGCAGATCCACATGAAAGCCACGGCCGGCTTGGCGTCCAAAAGCACTTCGGTGCAGAAGCGCTGGGTCATCGCCCAGTCGCCGGCGGAATCGTGGGTGACGCCCAGGGCGCCAGTGCGCTCGCCGCCGGGCGCAAACGAACCCGCGCGATGATGGATGTGGCCGAAATGCTCGGGATCGAGGAAGTAGGCGGCGCCCGGCGAGACGTTGGAGAAGGCGATGAAGCCGCCCGCCTTGGCGACGCGCTCGGCGATCGAGGGCACCAGCAGCGTGCCGCCGGTGGCGCGGCGCATGTGCGTGCGGAAATCGGGCGCGCCGACGTCGCGCACGACGATCCTGCCGTCTTCCATCAGGCCCATGCGATTGCCGTGCAGACCATGCTGCGCCGGCAGGCAGCCGGTCGCGATCGAGGCGGCCGACACGCGCGTGACCGAGGGGAACACCGCGCCGTGCTCGCCGCACCACAGGCTGGCGCCGCGCAGCTCATCGAGAAACGGCGTCGTCTCGGGCCGCACCCAGTCGCGACCGAGACCATCACAGCACAAAAACACCGCCCGCCGAGACCCAGCCATGCATCGCCCCTCTTGCACTTGCCGGCCGATGGTAGTCGACTTCGCTCAATAACTCAGGAGGAAACGATGCAGTTCGGATATTTCACGATGCCGTCGCATCCACCCGAGAGGCCGCTCAAGGACGGGCACGAGTGGGACCTGCAGGTCATCCGCTGGCTCGACGAGCTGGGTTTCGCCGAATGCTGGATCGGCGAGCATCACACCGCCCCCTGGGAACCGCATCCCTCGCCCGACCTGCTGGTCGCACAGGGCCTGATGCAGACCAAGAACATCCGGTTGGGTCCCGGCGGCTTCCTGCTGCCCTATCACCATCCCGCCGAGCTCGCCAACCGCGTCGCCATGCTCGATCACATCTCGGGCGGCCGGCTCAATTTCGGCGTGGCCGCGTCGGGGCTGCCCAGCGACTGGGCGATGTTCAACGTCGACGGCATGACGGGCGTCAATCGCGACATGACGCGCGAGGCGCTGGAGATCATCCTGAAGCTGTGGAGCTCGCCCGAGCCGTTCGACTACAAGGGCAAGTTCTGGCACGTCACCAAGCCCGACACGATGTTCCAGTTCCTGAAGCCGCACATCAAGCCGCTGCAGGCCCCGCATCCGCCGATCGGCGTCGCCGGCCTCTCGAAGGGCTCCGACACGCTGAAGCTCGCCGGCGAAAAGGGCTTTTTGCCGATGAGCCTTAACTTGAGCCCGGCCTATGTCGGCAGCCACTGGGAGGCGGTCGAGATCGGCGCCGCAAAGGCCGGCCGCACGCCCGATCGCGGCGAGTGGCGCATGGTCCGCGAGGTGTTCGTGGCCGACACCGACGAGGAAGCTTTCAAGCTCTCGGCCGGCTCCTACATGGGCCGCATGATGCGGGAATACTTCCTGCCGCTGCTCGGCCAGTTCGGCTTCCTGGACTATCTGAAGCACGATCCGGGCGTGGCCGATTCGGACGTCACGCCGGACTACTGCGCCCGGCACAACTGGATCATCGGCTCGCCCAGGACCGTCACCGAGAAGATCGAGAAGATCTACGATGAGGTCGGCGGCTTCGGCCAGCTTTTAGTGTTCGGCTTCGACTACGCCGACAACCCGAAGGCCTGGCACCATTCGCTCGAGCTCTTGTCGAAGGAAGTGATGCCCAAGGTGCAGCACCTCAAGCCGACAAAAACCAAGCTCGCAGCCGAATGATCCGAGACCACAAGGTCGCCCGCCGGCGCACGCCGCCCGACAGCGCGTTCCTGGGCGACCTTCGGAACTTCTACTACTGGGACTCCTACGAGGTGCCGCTCGCGCGTGGCGATCTCGCCATGCACGAGCTGTATCTGTCGCTGTTCGCCCACCATCCGCGCTGGATCAGATGGCTCCTGATCCTCCGCGGGTGGATCGTGCGGCCACTTGGGCTCCGCGCCTCGACGGCAGCCGACTTCGACTCGATCGAGAACAAGCCTGCCTACGCCGTCGGCGACAAGATCGCCCGCTTCACCCTGTTCGCGCAGAGCGCTACCGAGATCGTCACGGGCGGCAACGACAAGCATCTCGATTTCCGAGTATCAGTGCGGAAGCTCGGCGGGCAAGGCGCGGCCCACGTCGCCCTGTCGACCGTGGTGAGCCCGCATAATGCTCTCGGCAAAGCCTATCTCTGCGCGATACTGCCGTTTCATCGTGCCGGCGTGAGGGCGATCCTGGCGAACGCGCTGGCGGCGGGCCGGATATAACCGTAGGCCCTGTTCGTGCCGGCGCGATGGGCGGATAATGCAACAGGCGACCGGCTTCGAGGGGCTGCTGTCACGCAAAAGTCTGTGGCATACAATCAGTTCCACATTGTAGAGGCCGGCTGTTGTCATCTCCCGGGAGCGCACATGAATGATCAGGCTTCGCCCACTGCTACTGCCAACGCGTCAAGCGTTTCGGCAACACCTGCCGGACAGTCTGGGGGGCTGGTCGATCGAATCCTGAGTCGCTTCACGCGGTCTCAAACGCCCTTCGAAATCGTCTTTCCGGACGGTCGTCGCCGAAGCTTCGGCAACGGGCCGCCGAGCTTCACCCTCACCCTGCGCAACCGCCAGGCCCTGCGCGCCTTCGCCAGCATGGATGAAGGGCGGGTCGGCGACGCCTATGTCGCGGGGCATATCGACATCGAGGGCGACATGCTGCGCCCCTTCGAGGTCCGCCGGGGCATGGGCGATCGGCACTATGCCGTCACCTTGTGGCGTTTCTTGCAACCTCTGCTGTTCGGCCAGGTCCGGACGAATCGGAAAGCGATATCGTCTCACTACGACATCGATTCGGACTTCTTCCTGAGCTTCCTCGACCGCGATCATCCGATGTACACGCAGGGCATCTACAACGGCCCCGAAGACACGCTGAGCGCCGCGACCGTCAGGAAGTTCGACTATTGTTTCGAAAAGCTCGGCCTGAAGCCGGGCGACCGTATCCTCGAAATCGGTCCGGGCTGGGGGGCGTGGTTCACCTATGCCTCGCAGCGCGGGGTCAAGTGCACCGGCCTCACCATCTCCAAGGAATCGAAGGCGTTTCTCGAGCGCCGCGCGGCCGAGCTGGGGCATGACTGGTCGATCATCGACTGCGACTTCCTGGCTTACGAGACCACGGAAAAATACGACGCCATCGTGATCATGGGGGTGATCGAGCACCTGCCGCAGTACGGCGCCGTTTGCGCCAAGTTCGCGTCGCTCCTGAAGCCGGGCGGTCGGGTCTTCCTCGACGGCAGCGCCTGCACGAAGAAGTACGAGCTGTCATCTTTCATGGTCAAATACATCTATGGCGGGAACCATTCCTTTCTGGTCCTGCACGACTTCCTCGCCCAGATGGCCCGCACCCCTCTGCGCGTGCGCGAAATGCACGACGATCGTTTCAGCTATTTCCTCACCTTCCAGCAGTGGGCGAAGAATTTCGACCAGAACCGCGAGGAGGTGATCGCCCGTTTCGGCGAATTCAACTATCGCCGTTTCCGGCTCTATCTGTGGGGTGCTGCGTACGAGTTCCTCAGCGGTAGTCTCGATTGCTATCGCATGATCATCGAACACCCCGTCTTTCCGGGTGACGATGGTTGAGGAAGTGCGCGCACGAGTATTCGTGAGCGTCTGTAACCGCTCAGATACCGAGGAACGTCCAGTCGATCGCGTCGACGATCAGGTCACGAAACGCGTTGAGATTCCCGATCGGACTGCGCAGTCCCGTCACTGGAACGTTGGTGATGGATGGCATCAGCAGGACGAAGTCACGTCGGGCGACCTGGACGACGGGCATCAGTCGGCTGCTTGGCTGTCCAAATTGTGCCTTCGCCGCAAGAAACGCGATGATGCGATCGCTGCCCAAGGCCGAGATATCTGCCTGAAGGAGAACGACGTACGGAAATGATCGGCGGGCGCGGACAAGCGGATTTGGGAAAACGTCAAGCTGCATCGTCGCGTTCGGCGAAGTAGTCGCGCAGCATCTCTGCCGGGGAGCCGTGCTTCTCGATGTAGGCGTTATAAGCAGCCATATCCTTCTCGATCTCGGCGCGGACCTTCTCCACAAGGCGTGCCTTCAGCGCTTGCGCCAATGCCTCTTCCGCTACCTGAGAGGCATTGATGCCCTCGGCCTTTGCCTTGGCATAAAGATCGGAATTCAAAGTCAGGCTGACGGTTTTCTTTTTTGCATTTTGGTCAAATACTGGCTTCCGCATTTTGGACCGCCTATGTGTCAAGGACACGGGTCTTTAACATGTGTCTTAGCTACTGCCCCGTCAAGCGGCGAATGACGCATGGTGCAAAGACGAAATCGGTACGTGCGGAAAGTCACCTACCGCCGCAGTGGCCTGCTGCTAGGACATCGGGCAACAGCCACAACGTGACCCGACATGCCCGCCAGCCTCCTCACCCTGATCGAACGCGCCGACCGCTTCGTACGCTCCATCGAGAACGCGAGGCGCGAGCCCGATCGCTGGGAGGGCCTGTGCACGCTCCAGGCGCTGGCTGACATGGCCGCCGGGCGGACCGACCAGGCCGAAGCGCGTCTGGCGCTGGCCAAGACGCCGCCAATCGTGCGCATCAGCCCCGATCCGCCGCACGTGCCGGTCGATTGCCGCGAGCCGACGGCCGCGGAATTACGCCAGGAACTCGATCGGATCAGAGCGCTGGCCGCTACCAGTTGAGCCGCACGCCGAGAGCGAGGGCGTGATTGTCGGTGCCGCCGCCGACCTCGCCGTCGTAGCGCAGATAGAGCTGCGCGTTGCTGGCGATGGCGGTCGCGGCCGAGAAGCTGATGACCGCCGAATCGCGCTGTGGCGTGGCGCCGTAGACCGTGAAGGTGGCCGACGGCGCGCCGGCGAAGGCCGCGGTGATCGGTCGGACGGTGTTGGCGTATTCGTGCAGCCAGCCCAGGCGCAGGCCGAGATCGAGCGTGCGCTCGCCGCCGAGGGCAATGACGGCCGCGAGATCGGCGCCCACGGTCGAGCGCAGCGAGTTGGTGGTCTGCTGGGCGACGTTGAGGCTGAGCGCATTGGCCCCCGATTCGCTGAAGGCGTTCTGCGCCACGCTCTGCACCTGCAGTCGGCCGAACGGCGTGATGCTGGCCTGTGCCGGCGCCCAGATGCCGATCCTGTAGCCGGCCTCGGCCTGGCCGAGGAACTGGTTGGCGCCCGTGCTGCCGTTGGCAGTGCGGCCCGGTAGGCCCGGGATCATGATCTGCCGCTGCATCTGGTTGCCGGTATAGGCGTAGCCCGCCAGCGCATCGAAATAGAAGCCGGCCGCAGTGAAAGAAGCATAGGCCGCGACACTGACCGAATCACTCCAGCCTTGCCCGTAGAAGCTGTTCAGCCACTGGGTGCCGTGCGTGTAGCCCGCGCCGACGCCGACCAGGAAACGCGGATCGATACGGTAGTCGACGCCCGCCGCGGCGCCGCCGACATTGTAGGTGAGCGTGCTGGCGTTGCCGTCGCCCTGCACCGAGCCCAGCCCGCCGAGGCCGCTCGCCCACACGCTCCACGGGCTGGCATCGTCGCAGGCCGCGACCTCGCAAGCCTGGGCCAGCGACTGGCGTGTGCCGCTGCCGGCGGCACCGCGCGCCAGTGCCATCTGCTGGCCGACCGCGTTCATGAACAGCGAACCGGCCCTGAGGTTGGTCGTGCCGAGGTCGGCATAAGGCTGCGGGCCGATGGCGTCGAGCACCGATGAGCCGAGCGTCGCCGGCAGGATGGTGAGGGCTGCGATCACCGTGGCGGTGTCGCCGCTGGCGCCGGAGACGGCCTGGTCGAGGGCGGCGCCGGCCGCCTGCTGATTGGGCGTCTGGCCGCCATTGGCGAACGCCGTCGACAGCGTCAGGTAGGCGTTGTTGGCGTCGTAGCTGAGCGACGGGCTCAAGAAGGCGTAATTGCTCGTGACGCTCGAGAAGGTGCCTG
Source organism: Reyranella sp. (assembly GCA_021732285.1). Taxonomy (GTDB): domain Bacteria; phylum Pseudomonadota; class Alphaproteobacteria; order Reyranellales; family Reyranellaceae; genus Reyranella. Next base: position 16,904 of record JAKFVH010000151.1, read on the forward strand.
AAAGCCCGCCCGTGGCATTGACGATCGTGTAGGTCGTCCGCGGCGCGTAGCTGCCCGACTGGGCCAGCACCTGCACCGCGCCGCCACTGAGCGTGGCCGTGCCCGAGGTGTTGACGCGGTCACCCTGCCCCGCGGCGTTGACCTCCACTTGGTACGTGCCGCCGCGGTTGTGCATGAAGTTGCCGGTGAGCGTCATGGCGCCGATCGAGTTGCCGCCGATCGGATTGCCCGGCGCCAGCGTGCCGCCATTGACCACGATGCCGCCGCCGAACAAACCGGTGCCGCTCAGCGTCCCGCCGTTCATGGTCGTGACGCTCGACACGAACCCGTTCATCACCAGGCCACCCGAGTTCAGGATGTTGCTGCCGGTCCTGTTGTTGTTCCCCGACAGCACCAGGGTGCCGCTGCCCGTCTTGACCAGCGCCCCGGTGCCGGAAAGGTCGCCGCTGAAGGTCGTCGACAGGTTGTTGCCGCCGACGACCAGTTGCCGGTCCTTGTAGATGACCATTCCCGAGCCTTCGATGGAGCCCATCGTCAGGGGCGCCGTGCTCGTTCCCAGGGCATTCAGGAAGGTGTTGGTCTCGAGGATGAAGCGCGCCTGCCCGCCCGAGGCGCCGCTGGCAATGTTCGCTTCCGCCAAGCCGCGAAGCGTGATCGTGGCGGCTCCGGCCGTCGCACTGTCAAAAATGTTCAGGACGCCGCTGCTCACGGTGACAACGGCGTTGGCCATCGACGAGGAACCGGTGAAGTACAGCGCCGAGCTGTTGACGTTGATCGTTGGAGCGGCCGATGAGTTGTTGACGATGCCGGCGCCGACGAACGTGTAGGTCGTAACGCCGGTCGCGGCGGTCGAGAAGGTATAAGCCGGCGCCCCGGCCACGAACTGCCAGCTGTCGACTTCGATCGATCCGCCGCCGCCCACATTGGTGATGGTGGTCCTGGCCGGTGCGGCGCCGAAGATCGCCGTGCCGTTGGTCGGCGGCACGCCCGCCGTCCAGTTGGCGCCGGTATTGTAATCCGAGCTCACCGACCCGCCCCAGGTCGTCGACGACTGCGGGGCGGCAGCGGACGACAGCACGGTCGACAGGACCGAGACCAAACCGATCGTCCGCCAGGACATTGCACGGAACCTCTGCATCGCGCTGAGGCTAGGCCTGCGTCCGTGAGGCACAACTCGCGTTCGGTGTCGGATGCGCTGCGCCGACATTGGCTTGTCGGCGCGTCAATAGTCACCGTCCCGCCCAAAGCGGATGCAAAATTCCCGCTTGAATAACTCAGTTTTGCGGTCGCCGCGGGGACCAAACGGCAGTCCCCCGGTGCACAACCAGCATGGCCCTCGTGGCGGAGCCGGCGAACCGGACGGCTACCACGTCATGCGCACACCGACGTTGAGGGAGTGATTGTCGGATCCGCTGCCGATATCGCCGTCGTAGCGCAGATAGAGCCGGGTCGAGTCGGCGATATTGGCATGCGCCGAGAAGCCGATGACGGCGCTGTCGCGCTGTGGCGTGGCGCCGAACACCGTGAAGGAGGCGGTCGGCGCGCCGGCGAATGCCGCCGTGATCGGCCGGCCGATGTCGGCGAACTCGTGCTGCCAGCCCAGGCGAAGCGCCAACTCCAGCGTGCGCGTGTCGCCAAGACCAATGGCTCCCGCGAGATCGGCGCCGAAGGTGGTGCGCAGCGAGTTCGTGGTCTGCTGCGCCACGTTGAGGCTGAGCGAATTGGCCCCCCATTCGCCGAAGGCGGCCTGGTTCACGTTGGTTGCCTGCAGGCGCGCGAACGGCGTGACGGTGGCCGCGGCCGGCGCGTAGACCGGCACCTTGTAGCCGGTTTCGACCTGGCCGAGGAACTGGTCGGCCCCGGTGCTGCCGTTGGCCGTGCGTTGCAGGCCGGGGATCTGGATCTGCCGCTGCAGCTGGTTGTTGGAGTAGGCGTAGCCCGCAAGCGCATCGGCGTAGAAGCCCGCCCCCGGACCCATGGGCGTGAAGGAGCCATAGGCCGTGACGCTGACGGCGTTGGTCCAACCCTTGCCCATGAAGCTGTCGACCCATTGCGTGCCGGAGGTGTAGCCGGCGCTCAGGCCCAGCAGGAAGCGCGGATCGAAGCGGTAGTCGATACCGGCCGCGGCACCGCCGAAGTTATAGGTGAGCGTCGAGCTGTTGCCGTTGCCCTGCACCGAGCCCAGGCCGCCCAGTGCGCTCGCCCAGACGCTCCACGGGCTGGCACCCTGGCAAGCCTCGACCTCGCAGGCTTGCGCCAGCGCCTGACGCTGCCCGCCGACCGCGCCGCCGCGGGCCAGCGCCATCTGTTGGCCGACCGCGCTCATGAACAGCGCGTTGCTGGCGATGTTCACCGTGCCGAAGTCGGCATAGGGCTGGCCGCTGATCGTGTTCAGCGCCGGCGAGCCTTGTGCGGTGCTGAGCCCGGCCAGCGCACCGATCACCGTGGCGAAATCGCCGGTCGCATTGGCGAAGGATTGGTCGAGAGCATAGCCGACCGCGCGCTGGTTGACCGTGTTGCCGCCGAAGCCCGAGAAGGCGTTGCCTTGCAGTGCCAGGGTCAGGAACACGTTGTTGGCGTTGTACGACAGCGAAGGCGTCAGGAAGGCGAAGTTGCTGCTCACGCCCGCATAGGTGCCGCTGACACCGCCCGTCGCGTTGAGGATGGTGTAGGTCGTGCTGGTGCCGTAGCTGCCGGGTGCTGCGACCAGCTGCACCGACGCACCGTTGATGGTGGCGGCGCCATTGACGTTGACGCGGTCACTCTGGCCCGTGGCATTGGCCTCGACCACGTAGGTGCCGCCGTTCTGCGTGAAGCTGCCGTTGACCGTCAGCGTGCCGATCGAGTTGCCCGGCGCCACCATGCCGCCGTTCGACACCAGCCCGCCGATGCTGCCGCTGCCGCCCAGGATTCCGCCGTTGGCCAGCGTCACGGCGCTGGCGAGGCTGCCATTCACCAGCAACGTGCTGGCATTGACCGTGGTCGAGCCGGTGTAGGTGCTGGCGCCGGTCATGTTGAGCACGCCACCGCCCTGCAGGGTGAGCGCGCCGCTGCCCGACATGGTGCCGGCATAGGTGCCGCTGCCCGTCTGGTTGAACACCACCGAGGCGTTGTTGAGGATGCTGCCCTGCAGGCTGGCGCTGTTGCCCTGCAGGACGCCGCCCGACACCGTCGTGCCACCCGTGTAGCTGTTGCTGCCGCTCAGGATCACCGTGCCGGCGCCGCTCTTGGTCAGGCTGCCGCTGCCCGCCATGGCGCCGCCATAGGTGCCGGTCGAGTCCTGGCTGAATGTGACGTTGGCATTGTTGAGGATGTTGCCCTGCAGGCTCGCCGTCGTGCCCTGCAGCGTGCCGCCCGACACCCTCGTGCCGCCCGAGTAGCTGTTGCTGCCGCCCAGGATCAGCGTGCCGGTGCCGGCCTTGGTGAGGCCGCCGGCGCCGCCGATGTTGCCCGCCAGCGTCACGCTGTTGCCATTGGTGTCGAACGTGCCGCCACCCGCGCCGAGCGCGGCGAGCTGCGCGGCGATGTCGGCCGTGTTGCCGGTCGCCCATTGCACGCCGCCGCCGTTCAGCGTGATCGCGCCGCTGCCGAAGCTGCCGGCCGCCGCGAAGCTGATCAGGCCGCCCGTCACCGTCGTGCCGCCGGTATAGGTGTTGGCGCCGCCGAGGGTGAGCGTGCCCGTGCCGACCTTGACCAGCGAGCCGCCGGTGCCGCCGCCCACCCCGCCATCGGCGATGACGCCGCCCACCGTGGTCGAGAGATTGTTGGAGCCGACCGTGAGCTGCTTGCTGCCGAGACTGTAGAGACCGGCGCCCGCGATCGAGCCGGCCGTCATGCCGGTCGATGTGAGCTGCGAGATGTCGACCGTGCCGCCGGCATTGGTGACGAGGGTGGCGTTGCCGCCCGTGCTGTCCCGGCGGAAAGAGGTCGTCGCGCCGGCATTGGTGGTGATCGAGGTCACGCCCGACAGGTCGGCGTTGACGACGGCCAGGGTCGCATTGTTGGTCACGCTGCCCACGATCCTGGCCGTCGCCAAGGCCGAGCCGAGCTGCAGGCTGCCGCCGTTGATCGTCGTGCCGCCGCTGTAGGTGTTGATGCCGCTCAGCAGCAGGGTGCCGCCGCCGGTCTTGGTCAGACCGCCGGTGCCGTCGATGACGCCGGCCAGCTCGAGGCTGGTCGCGGTGTTGGTGTTGAAGGTGCCGCCGGCCGCGTTCAGCGTCACGGCCCGGTTGCTGACGAAGGTCGAGGTCGTCTGCAGCGTGCCGCCGTTGAACGTGAGGCCGCCGCTCGCGGCGCCGAGATTGTTGTCGGCGGAGACGGAGATCGTGCCGCCGTTCAGCGTCGTGCCGCCGGTGTAGGTGTTGGCGCCGGAGAGCACGAGCGTGCCCAACCCGGCCTTGGTCAGGCCACCGCTATTGATGATCCGGCCGGACAGCGTCAGGTTGAAGCCGTTGGTGTCGATGATCCCGCCCCCGGCCAGCAGCGAGATCGTCCGCGCCGTGCTGAAGGAGGCGGCCGCCCGCAGGGTGCCGCCGTTGAAATTGACGAACTGCCCGAAACCCAGCGGCGTCAAGGCCGCGTCGCTCGCCACCGACAAGGGGCCGCCCGCCGCCTCGATGATGTTCGGGCCGATGAACGAGGTTCCGGCATTGCCAACCCCGAGGCCCGGAGCCGACAGCGTCCCGACAACGGTGTTCGTGGCCGGATCGATGATGTCGATGCCATTGGTGCGGCTCACGTAGAGGCGACTTCCGTCGGGCGTATAGGCCACGCCCACCGCCTGGAGGTTCACGTTGACGGTCGTGAGCACCGTGTTGGTCGCGGCATCGATGACAAAAACCGTGTTGAACTGGTTCGTCACGACAACCCGCGTGCCGTCGGGGCTCGCGGCGACGGTGAGGGGCGTAGCGCCGACCGGGACTGTCGCGACGATGGTGTTGGTCGAGGTGTTGATCACCGACTTTCAATTACCCACAAGTTTCACTCCGACCGTCGCGCCCAACGCGATGTCAGTGAGGCGAGACAGTCCGCGCCACATGACGGTATTTCCAGGTGGAGGATCATTGGCGCGGGCAAGATAACC
>JAKFVH010000051.1 GCA_021732285.1 Reyranella sp.
AGGGTAGGGAGGGGGAGAGCCACACAGAAGATCTATGAATCTATTGATCTGAAATCTGCTCGCACCTCGACTGGAGCCTGCCCCCTCCCGGCCTTCCCCGTAAGACGGGGAGGTGGGCTGGGCGTGGTGCCTACGCCCTCGCCAGCACCCCGTCGGCGCGGCGCAGGTCGAGCGTGTCGAGCCCCTCGGTGAAGCCATCCCGCGTCGCCTTGAGCTGCATCAGCCAGTCGGGCGACCGCTTCGCCAGCGTGGTCAGGGTCCGGAGCTCAGGCTGCGCATCGTTCTCTCCCCCGTTGCATTTCACCCATCAAACATCGAAGGACCACTGCGTTTGAACGCCACGAGGCTGCACCCTAAAGCACATTCCGTCCGGCTGGAATCAGCCGGACGGAATGTGCCCTGCGAAACCAGCATCTCCCGCGCGCGCGGTTCCATCCGATCGGAATCCGCTCTAGCTTCGACGCCGGTTCCCGGGGAGGGTTTCATGCCGACGATCGACGTTCAGGTCCATTGCTACGAGCGCAACCACCCCGGCCGTCCGTGGGTGTCGGTTCTCGCCGGGCCGCCGGAAGTGACCGGCGCCGACATGATCAAGGCGATGGATGAGGTCGGCGTCGACGGCGCGCTGCTGATCTCGGTATTCGCGATGTATCGCTGGGACGCCAGCTACGCGGTCGGCGTGCACAAGCAGTTCCCCAACCGCTTCGCGTTGATCAAGCCGGTCAATCCCAACGATCCCAAGGTCGGCGAGACGATCGAGGAATGGGCCAAGATGGACGGCACGGTCGCCGTGCGCATCATGATGAATCCCGACGTCTCGACCGATCCGGCCGATCCCGGCATCAACAAGGTGCTGTCGACGGCGGGCAAGAACGACCTGCCGGTCAATCTGATGGCGCGCGGCCGGCTCGAGCAGGTGGCCGAGCTCGCCAAGCGCAACCCCAACACGACGCTGGTCATCGACCATCTCGGACTGGAGCAGCCGTTCCACCCGCCGGCGCCCAAGGAGCCGTGGGTCGAGCTGCCCAAGCTGCTCGCCCTGGCGCCGCACAAGAACATCGTGGTCAAGATCAGTGGCGCCTGCACGCTCAGCCACGAGCCGTTCCCCTACAAGGACATCCGCCAGCCGGTCGATCAGATCATCGGCACCTTCGGTCTCGACCGCTGCATGTGGGGCACCGACTGGACGCGCGCGGTGAACCTCTTGACCTTCAAGCAGGGCGTCGACTCGTTCCGTGCCAAGGATTGGCTGTCCGACAGCGACCGCGCGACGCTGATGGGCGGCAGCCTCAGCAAGATCTACGGCTGGGCCCCGAAGAAGGGCTGACTCTTGCCGGAGCGCGGACCTCCAGGTCCGCATCTTTCTTCCTGCAGGGAACGCGCCACTCTGTGGCGCGTCTTTGCGTCGACTGACATATGAACGCCGCGGAGTGGCGCGCTCCCAGCCACGAGGCGGCGATGAGAGAATTCTGGACAGATCGACCGCATTGATGGATAATAACTAAGGTTATTTGCGGTCTGTGCCGTCGCTTCGGCAAGAACGGCGAATGTCGCGACGGTCGCATTCTATGCGACGTGAAGTCGGTATGGTCATCGCTTAATTGCCTTTCTATTATAATTACTTAAGAGAGAATCTTAAGGTGCCATGAGAACTCAATCCGAGACTCGGACTTGTCGCTTTCAGACGCCGTCGGCGGCGCCCGCGAGGCTTGCGGCGTTACCGGCTCATGCCGTCTTCAGTCATACGGTCCTACGATGCGGCAAGGCACGCGCTCAGCGTCGTCTTCCAGTTGCGGCGCCGGTGCATCTGCAGCGAGGTGCCGGCGCAAACCCATGCCGCAATGAAGGCCGCATGCTCGAAAGGCGAATTCTTCAACCGGCACATTCGCGACAGGTTCACCTTCCGGCGCGATGATGATGGACCGCCGTCTAGGCCGCGATCGTCCTCAGATACGCCTCTGCCCCGGCGCGATCGGAGGCTGCTCCGGCAAAGCCGACATAACCATCGGGACGGACCAGGATGAGGTCGCGCGGGTCGGCGTGCTTGGACGACGCGGCGGCTTCGACGAGCCTGGGAAACTTCGCGGCGAGACCGGCCGCGACGTCGGTCGGGCCGATGGCCGAGAAGCGCGGCTTGGTGATGTCGGCGGGCAGCTTCTCCGGCCAGCGCGTGCCCGGCTTGACGCCATGCGCGTGCGGCGAGCCGGCGACGCTGAGCGGGCTTACCGGATAGGCGATGTTGAGCTCCGACATGGTGTCGGCGACGATGTGGCCGATCTGCGGGAAGCCGAGCGCGAACTTGACGATCGTGTTGCGCAGCGTCTGCACGATCGGATTGCGCGTGATCGCCATGTCGGTCAGCCGGCCGGCATTGCTCAGCACCATGTCACCGACGGCGCTGCGCTCGATCGAGTAGCTGTCGAGCAGCGACGGCTTGGCGATGCCGTTGATGACCAGGTTCAGCTTCCAGGAAAGATTGAAGGCGTCCTGCATGCCGGTGTTCATGCCCTGGCCGCCCGCCGGGCTGTGGATGTGCGCGGCATCGCCCGCCAGGAAGATGTGGCCGCGGCTGTAATCCTTGACCTTGCGCTCGTTGATGCGGAAGCACGACAACCAGATCGGATCGCTGACCTTGATGCCGGGTTTGCCGCGGTGCGTGACCAGGGCCTGGACCTCATCGAGGGTCGGATCGGCGCGGTGGCCGCTGCCGCTCGCTGGCCCGAGATCGCCGATGGCGCGCCAACGTCCCGGCGTGATGGGGAAGAAGGCCAGGATGCCGTCGCGGTGCCAGAAGATGTGCAGGTAGTCCTGCGGCTCGAGCCCGCTGACGTGGATGTCGGCCAGCCACCAGTCGCTGTCCATGGTCGAGCCTTCGAAGGCGAAGCCCAGCCCATGGCGGGTCGTCGAATGGGCGCCGTCGCAGCCGAGCAGCCAGTCGGCCTGCACCGTCTCGCTCGAGCCGTCGGCCTTGCGCAGCACGGCCTCGATGCCGGCGCCTTTCTCGGCGAAGCTTTCCATGGTCACGCTGCGCTCGACCTTGACGCCGCGCTTGGCCAGGGACTCCTCCAGCACCCGCTCGGTCTCGCTCTGGGCGATCATCAGGGCATAAGGGTAGCGCGTGTCCGTGATGTCCATGCGCGCGCGCGCCACCACGTTCGTGCCGTCGGAGATCTGCGCGCCGTGCCCCTGCATGCCGGCCTTGATGAACGGCTCTGCGTAGCCGCCGTGGTCGAGCAGTTCGAGCGTGCGACTCCACAACACCAGGGCCTTCGACTTGTCGGTGCGATGCGGCTCCTTGTCGACGATGCGCACGGAGATGCCGTAGCGCACGAGTTCGTTGGCCATGGTCAGGCCGACCGGGCCGGCGCCGGAGATCAGTACGCTTGCCATTCGTCTTGCCCCCTGAGTTTGCGACTACAGCGCCTTCAACGCCTTCAGCACCTCGTCGACATGGCCCGGCACCTTCACCTTGTGCCAGACCTTGGCCACCGTGCCGGTCTTGTCGATCAGGAAGGTGGCGCGCTCGATGCCCATGTATTTGCGGCCATAGAGGCTCTTCTCGACCCAGGTGCCGTACTTCTCGCAGATCTTGCCGTCCTCGTCGGACACCAGCGGGAAGTTGAGCTCGTACTTCTTCTTGAACTTGTCGTGCTTGTCGGCGCTGTCCTTGCTGACGCCGATCACCTGCGCCTTGAGCTTGCCGAAGTCGGGCAGGGAATCACGAAAGCCGCAGGCCTCGGCGGTGCAACCGGGCGTGTCGTCCTTCGGGTAGAAGTAGAGCACCACCGGCTTGCCGCGCAGGTCCGACAGCTTCAGCTTCTTGCCGCCGTCGGTCGCCGCGGTGAAATCGGGCGCCTTCTTGCCTTCCTCGACACTCATCCGTCGCTCCTTCTGTCGTCCGTGCGGGGCTGCCAGCCGGCGTGGCGCGCCGGCTGCTCGACGATGCGGCGGTATATAGCACGCGCCGCGGCGGTTTCGGCTGCAATCCGTGCCCGCAGCTCGGCGAGATCTTCGGCGTCTTCGGTGATGGCGATGAGACGGCGCTGGCCCTCGGGAGCGTTCGCCTCGTCGAACGCAGCCTCGTCACCGTTCAAGGTGAGCCGCAGCAGGCCCTGCACGTCGGACAGGAGCGTGCGGGCGCTGCGCAGCCGCTCGGAGTCGGCCCGGTCGATGAAGCCCGAATCGGCGGCGCGGCGCAGCATCTCGGCGGGATGCGGATCGAGCAGGTCGGGTCGCTCGGCGGCGTGGCGCAGCGCCAGGTACTGGGCCACGAAATCGATGTCGAACAGGCCGCCGGGCAGGTGCTTGAAGTCCCATGGGCTTTTCGGCGGCGCATGGCGGGCGATGCGGTCGCGCATGTCGGCGACGTCGCGCACCAGGGCGAGCGGATCGCGCGGTCGGCAGAGCGTGCTCTTGACGATGTCGGCCAGGCGCTCGGCCAGGACGGCCGGCCCGTGGATCACTCGCGCGCGGCTGAGCGCCATGTGCTCCCACGTCCAGGCCGATTGCGCATGGTAGCTCTCGAAGCCCTCCAGCGAGTTGGCGAGCGGCCCGGCGCGGCCGGACGGCCGCAGGCGCATGTCGACCTCGTACAACGCGCCCTCGTTGGTGTGGGCGGTGAGCGCCGTCACGATCTTGGCGCTGAGCCGCGTGTAGTACTGGATCGGCGCCAGCGGCTGGCGGCCGTCCGACGCTTCGAGGTCGGGCGGGATGTTGTAGACAAAGATCAGGTCGAGGTCGGAGGTGGCCGACATCTCGCGGCTGCCGAGCTTGCCCATGCCCAGGACGGCGAGCCGCTGGCCGCGAAAGCCGCCATGCACTTCGGCGAACAGCCGCTCGACGCGGTCGCACACTGCGGAGATCGTGGCGGCGGCGATGTCGGAGTAGGCGAGGCCCGCCTGGGCGGGGCGAACGATCGCCTTGAGCTGCTGCACGCCCACCTGGAAGCGCCGGTCGTTGGCCCAGCGCCGCGCCAGGTCGAGGATGTCCTGTTCGTGCTCCACGGCCGCCAGCTGCTGGGCGAGGTCGGCGCGCATCTCCTCGACCGGCGGCAGCGGCAGATAGAAGGCGGGCGACAGCACCGAATCGAGCAGGATGGCGCGGCGCGACAGATGGGCGGCAAGCCCGGGCGCGCTGCCCATGATGGCCGCCACCAGCTCGAGCAGGGCGGGGTTGGACTTGAACAGGGAGAAGAGCTGGATGCCCGCCGGCAGGTTACCGAGGAAGAGGTCGAAGTTCAGCAGCGCCTGATCGGGCGCGGCCGTCGAGCCCAGCGCCTTCAGGATGCCCGGCATCAACTCGGTGAGAAGCTCACGCGCGCGGGCGGTGGCGGTCGAACGGTAGCGGCCGTGATGCCAGCGGCGCACGATGCCGGCCGCTGCCGACGGGTCGCGGAAGCCCAGCGTCTGCAGGGTCGCCAAGGTGCCGGGATCGTCGTCGGTGCCGGTGAACACGAGGTTGCCGCCCGGGCCGGCGAGACTCGGCTCTTCCTCGAACAGATGGGCGTAATGACCCTCGACGCAATGCAGCCGGTTGAGCAGGTCTTTCTGGAAGGACCGCGAATCGAGATAGCCCAGGAAGGTGGCGATGGCCGCCACGCCGGCCTCGTCGTTGGGCAGGCTGTGGGTCTGCCGGTCATCGACCATCTGCAGGCGGTGCTCGACCTTGCGCAGGAAGCCGTAGGCCTCGATCAGCTCGTCGGCGGCGGAGGGCGCGACATGGCCCGCGGCGGCGAGCGCGCGCAGGGTCTCGCAGGTCGCCCGGCCGCGCAGCGCGGGATTGCGTCCGCCGAAGATCAGTTGCTGGGTCTGGGCGAAGAACTCGATCTCGCGGATGCCGCCGCGGCCCAGCTTGACGTTGTGGCCCAGCACCTTCACGGCGCTGCCGCCGCGATACGCGTCGATCTGGCGCTTGATCGAGTGGATGTCGTGGATTGCCGCGAAGTCGAGATGCTTGCGCCAGATATAGGGCGTGAGGTCGCCCAGGAAGGCCTCGCCGACGGCGCGATTGCCGGCCACCGGATGCGCCTTGATCATGGCGGCGCGTTCCCAGTTCTGGCCGACGCTCTCGTAGTAGAGCTCGGCCGCCTGCACCGACATGGCAAGCGGCGTCGAGCCGGGGTCGGGCCGCAGCCTGAGGTCGGTCCGGAAGATGTAGCCGTCGGCCGAGGTCTCCGACATGAGCTGGACCAGCAGGCGCGCCGCCCGCACGAAATGCCGCGACAGCTGGTCGTTGCCGGCGAGCGCTGCGGCCTCGCGGTCGTAGAGCAGGATCAGGTCGATGTCGCTCGAGTAGTTGAGCTCGCCGGCGCCGAGCTTGCCCATGCCCAGCACGGTGAGGGCGGCGGCCTCGGGATCCGTGCCGATGCCGAGCTGGCCGTCGCGGGCGAGCTGAAGGAGGATCGAATCGGTCAGCGCATCCAGGCAGCCCGAGGCGAAGGCCGACAGCTCGCCCGTCACCTGCTCGAGCGACCAGGCCTCGGCGATGTCGGCGACGGCGACAGCGAGTGCCACCTGGCGCTTGAGCCGGCGCAGCGCCGTCGCCACGGCGGCCGGCGGGGCGCCGTGGCGTGCGGTGGCGCGCACGGCGGCGAGCTCGGCTACAAGGTCGGCGCGCACGGCATCGGGACCGCGACGCCACAGATCGGTCATAAAAGTCGGGTTTTGTATGGCTGTTTCGGTCAGATACGGGCTGTTGCCGAACAGGGCATCGAGCAGGGCCACCTGAGCGGGATCGTCGGGCCGCGCCGCTATGTCGTTCCATCGCGTCCACGCCACGTCGCGACGCACCGTGTCGTGCGGTCGCGGCAGGCGGTCGGTCGAAAGCCAAGACATGCGGTGTGCGGGTCGGTTAAGTTGTCGAGAAGCCGGCGGCACGCTCGCCCAAGCGCGTTGTCATCGTCAAGAAGCGGGAAGTACTAGCCTTTGGTCAGACGAACGTACCGGGTGTGCATGCGGGTGGTGGGCGGCATCGTCTTTGCCGTCGCCGCGCTCGTCCTGGTGGCCGCCCTTCGCCTGATGGAAGGTCCCGTCGACCTCGACTTCCTGAAGGACCGCATTGCCCGGGCGGCCGACGTGCCGGGCAATGACATCAAGCCGGAGATCGAGCGCATCTCGCTGGAATGGGGCGGCATCAGCCAGCCCATGCGCCTGGTGTTCAACGGGCTGCGCTTCATCAACGGCGAGCACCAGGTCATTGCCACCGTGCCGACGGCGTCGTTCACCTTCGACGCCCGCAGCGTCCTGCAGGGCATGTTCCTGCCGACCTCGCTCACGATCGAGGGCCCGACCATAGAGGCCGACATCGCCCGCGAGGGCGGCATGCTGCGCCGCGTCTTCACCAACTCCGACGCGAACTCCCAGGGCGAGGGGCTGATCCTGCTGATCGAGCAGCTGATGGCCGAGCCCAACTACAATTCGCTGATCGGCCAGCTCGACATGATCCTGATCGAGCACGCCAAGCTCACGATCCGCGACGTCAAGACCGGGCTCACCTGGACCGCTCCGGGTGCGCGCGCCCGCCTCAGCCGCAATATCGAGGGCGTCAGCATCGCCGCCTCGGCCAAGCTCACCGGCGATGCCGGCAACTGGGTCGACGTCTCGCTGTCGGGCGTCTACACGCGCGACCGCAGCCGCGTCTCGCTGGCCGCCACAGTCGACGGCTTCAAGCCCTCGATGCTGGCCGACCTGTCGCCCGACATCGCACTGCTGCGCGGCGTCGATGTCGTGCTGTCCGGCCGCGTGCAGATCGAGGCCGACGGCCATGGCGACGTGCGCAGCATCGAGATCGACGTCTCCGGCGGCGCCGGCACGGTGACGCTGCCCGGCGTCCTGCCGGCAACGCATCGGGTGAAGTCGGTGAGCGCGCGGGCCACGGTGGATGCGGCGACGCACATGGCCAAGATCGATCGGGTCGACGTCGATTTCGGCGCGACCAAGGTGCTGATCACGGGCGCCGGCGAAAGGAAGCCGGAAGGCCAGGTCTTCGCCGGCCGGGCCGAAGTGAGGCACATCGCGGTTGATCGCCTGGGCGACTACTGGCCCCTGGAATTCGCCGTCGGCGGCCGGCAATGGGCATTGGCCAATCTCAGCAAGGGCGAAATCGACGTCGCCGCCGAGTTTGCGCTGAGCGCCCCCGGCAACGACATGGCCGAGATCAAGGTCGATCGCCTGGTCGGCCTGCTCGACTACCGCGGCATGATGGTGCGCTACATGCCGCACATGCCTGAACTGCAGGACGTGTCGGGCAAAGCGAGTTACGAGGGCGGCACGCTGCATTTCGACGTGGCGAGCGGCATCACCGTGAACCTCAAGACCGCCGGTGCCACCATCGACCTCACCGGCCTGGATGGACCGGCGCCGCAGTACGCGGCGATCCGCATGCCGATCACCGGATCGGCGCAGGACGTCATCCGCTTCCTCGCGCGCCCCAAGCTCGGCCTGCCGAGGGACGTGCTCTACGACTACCGCCGGCTGGGCGGCGAGGTGGCGGTCGACCTGTCGCTCGGCTTCCCGCTCCTGAATACGCTCGCTGTCGCCGATCTCGACCTCAAGGCCGAGGCGTTGCTGACGCACTTCTCGCTGCAGGATGCGATCGGCGACGTCGACCTCACCGACGCCACGGCGCGCGTGAAGTACGGCAGCTCGGAGCTCGCCGTCAGCGGCACGGGCAAGCTCGATGGCAGCGTCGCCGAAATCAGCTGGCGCGAGCTGTTCGGCGCCAAGGCGCCGTTCCGCCGCCGCTATGAGCTCAGGGGCACGATACCGGCGGCGCTGGTGGCCAAGGCAGGCTTCCCGTCGATCGACGCGTATCTCAGCGGGCCGATCGGCACGACGCTCTCCTATCAGGTGGCGACCAACGGCACCGGCGAGGTTTTAGGCCGCTTCGACATCAAGGGGGCCAAGGCCGACGTGGTGCCGCTCGACTGGGTCAAACAGCCCGGCGTCGAGGGCGAGATCAAGACGACCATGAAGCTCGCCACCGGCGGCAAGCTCACGACCATCGACGTCGACGGACGGGCCAATGGGCTGAGCGCCAAGGGCCAGGTGCGCTTCACCGGCGACAACGCCCTGCAGCAGATCACCGTGCAGCAACTCAAGCTCGGCCAGACCGAGGTCGCGGGCGACTGGAAGCGCGTTCCGGGCGGCGTCGAGGTGTCGTTGCGCGGACCCGTGCTCGAGCTGCCGCGCGTGCACGCCATGATCAAGGCGCGCGACGACCTGGCGGCTAAGGATCCGGCGGGCACCGCCAGCGTGGCGCGCTCGAACACGAAGTTGACCCTGCAGATCCAGCAGGTCCTGACCAAGCGCGGCCGGCTGGGCTACGTCAACGGCACGCTGGCGCTGGCCGGCGAGCGCATCGCCTCCGCCGACCTGTCGATCGGCGCCGGCAAGGGCTCGACCTTCCGCGTCACGCCGGAAGGCCAGGGTCGCAAGCTCTTCCTCTATGTCGCGAACTTCGGCCAGATGCTGAAGGATGCGGGCTGGCTCGACGGGCTGGTCGACGGCTACCTCCACATCGAAGGGAAGTACGATGACACCGTGGCCGGCTCGCCGCTCGACGGCTTCCTCAAGCTCGGTCCCTACCGGCTGGAGAGGGTGACGCCGCGCGCCAATGTCGGCACGCTGAACACGACCATCGACGGGCTGAACCGCGCCGGCAACGCCCTGCAGCAGTTCGACAACCTCGAGGCCAAGGTGGCCAAGACCGGCGATCGCATCCACATCAGGAACGGCCGCACCAGCGGCCAGTCGATCGGCCTCACCGCGCAGGGCTATGTCGACCTCGGCAACGACACGGCCAAGCTCGCCGGCATCGTCGTGCCCGGATTTGCGCTCAACAACCTGTTGTCGAACGTCCCGCTGCTCGGCCCGCTGCTGACCGGCGGCAAGGATGGCGGCCTGTTCGCCGTCTCCTACCAGCTCTCGGGCCCGCTCGACGACCTCAAGACCGACGTCAACATGATGTCGGCGATGACGCCGGGCGCGTTGCGCGACCTCTTCACGGCCAACCCGGACACCGCCCAGCCACCGCCCTCGCCGGAGATGCAGCGGGCGCCTTAGAACTATAGTTATTGACGAGCGCTGGAGTTGGTGCTAGAGTCGATGTCGTCTGTCGCTCTATGCATCGTGAATCAGTCCACTCCGTCATCCCGAGCGGAGCCGCCTGAAAGGCGGCGTAGTCGAGGGACCTGATCTTGTCGCTGTAGCAACAGAACAGGTCCCTCCACTACGCCTCGCTTCGCTCGGCTCCGGCCGGGATGACGATGGCTAGACGGCGCGCACCAGCACGTGGCGCTTGCGCCCGGCCGAGAGCTTCAGCGTGCCCGACGAATCGAGGTCCGCTTCGCCCACCGTCGCGGTGTCGCCGGCGATCGGCTTGTCGTTCAGCCGGCCGCCGCCGCCTTTGATCAGCTTGCGCGCCTCGTTGCGGCTTTCGGCAAGGCCGGCCTCGTGCAGAAGCTCGAACGCGGCGACGCCGCGGGCAAGCCGCGCGCGCGGTATGCTGACGGTCGGCAGCGTGTCGGCGCGCGCGCCTTCCTCGAAGGTCCGGCGCGCGGTTTCGGCTGCTTCGTCGGCCGCCTTCCGGCCGTGCGCCAGCGCCGTGATCTCGGTGGCCAGGATCTTCTTGGCCTCGTTGATCTCCTGGCCCTGCAGCGCCTCGAGCCGGGCGACCTCGTCGAGCGGCATCTCGGTGAAGAGTTTCAGGAACCGGCCGACATCCTCGTCCTCGGTGTTGCGCCAGTACTGCCAGAAGTCGTAGGCCGAGACGCGCTCGGCGTTCAGCCACACGGCGCCGGCCATCGACTTGCCCATCTTGGCGCCCGACGAGGTGGCGATCAGCGGCGTCGTCACGGCGAACAGGTCGGCGCCCGCCATGCGGCGGCCGAGATCGACGCCCATGACGATGTTGCCCCACTGGTCCGAGCCGCCCATCTGCAGGATGCAGTTCTGGCGCTTGTGCAGCTCGACGAAGTCGTAGGACTGCAGGATCATGTAGTTGAATTCGAGGAAGCTGAACGGCTGGTCGCGCTCGAGGCGCAGCTTCACCGAGTCCATGCTGAGCATGCGGTTGACCGAGAAATGCCGGCCGACCTCGCGCAGCATCGGGATGTAGAGCAAGGTGTCGAGCCAATCGGCATTGTTCAGCATGACCGCGTCGGTCGGCCCATTGCCGAACTTCAGGTACTTCGAGAAGACCTGCTTGATGCCGAGCATGTTGGCGCCGATCTGCTCGTCGGTGAGCAGCGGGCGCGCCTCGTCGCGGAACGACGGGTCGCCGACCTTGGTGGTGCCGCCGCCCATCAGGGTGATCGGGCGATGGCCGGTCTTCTGCCACCAGCGCAACATCATGATCTGCAGCAGCGACCCGACATGCAGGGAATCGGCGGTGCAGTCGAAGCCGATATAGGCCGTGCGGACGCCGCTCGCGAGCAGCTCGTCGAGCCGCGTCGCGTCGCTGCACTGATGGACCATGCCGCGCTCGTGCACGATCCGCATGAAGTCCGACTTGAAGGCCGTCATCTCTTCGCCTGTTGTCCCTAAAGGGCCGCGGGTTTAACACGAGGCCGACCGGGCCTCAACGGAGCGTGAGTTGGCCAACCTGATCGAACAGCGGGTCGAAATGGCCCGGAACGGGCAGAATCCGTTCGTCATCTGCAAAATGAAGTCGGGCTGGCTGGTGATCGGCGATGTGCAGCCGCTGCCGGGCTATTGCGTGTTCCTGGCCGATCCACTGGTCGAGAGCATCAACGCCCTCGATGCCGCCGCTCGCACCCAATACTCGCTGGACGTGATCGCGGCCGGCGACGCTGTCCTGGCGTCGACCGACGCCTATCGCATCAACTACGAGACCCTGGGCAACGCCGAGCCCGCGCTGCATACGCACATCCTGCCGCGCTACCGCGACGAGCCCGACGAGAAGCGGCGCCGGCCGGCCTGGGTCGGCTACGACTGGCCGACCTCGCGCGAGTTCGACCCGGCGCAGGATGGCCCCTTCATCGAGCGCATGCGCCGACACCTGAATGGGGTTCCGGACTGATGCGCGCGCTCGGTCTCATGAGCGGCACCTCTGTCGACGGCGTCGACGTGGCGTTGATCGAAACCGACGGCGAACAGGTTAAGTCCTTCGGAGGCTTCCTGACCGTGCCTTATGCCGACGATGTGCGGCGGCAGATACGCACGGCTTTCGGCGCGGAGCAGCCCAGCGATGCGACGGCAGCCGCCGAGCGGGCAGTGACCGAGGCCCATGTCGAGGCCGTGATGCGCTGGTCGCGCGAAAGCGGCACGGCGCTCGCGACGCTCGACGTCGTGGGGTTCCACGGCCAGACGATCACCCACCGCCCCGAACAGCACTTCACTTGGCAGATCGGTGATGGCGCAGCGCTCGCGCGCGCTATCGGCGTGAAGGTGGTAAGCGACCTGCGCATCGCCGACGTGAAAGCAGGCGGGCAGGGGGCGCCGCTGGTGCCGATCTATCACGCGGCGCTCGCGCACGAGCTGCCGAGGCCGCTCGCGGCGGTGAACATCGGTGGCGTCGGCAACGTGACCTGGATCGGCGCCGACGGTTCGCTGCTCGCCTTCGACACCGGGCCGGGCAACGGGCCGATCGATGACTGGTGCGCACGGCGCGCCGGGCTGCGCTTCGATCGTGATGGCGCGCTCGCCGCGTCGGGCAAGGTCGATCGCACACGCGTCGAGCGTTTCAGCGAGCATCGCTATTTTGCGGTGAAGCCGCCCAAGTCGCTCGATCGCGGCGACTTCAATGATTCGTGGGCGGAGGGCCTCAGCGTCGCCGACGGCGCGGCCACGCTGACCCGCGGCACAGCGCGCGCCATCGCGCTCGCGGCGCGCCACTTTCCGATGCCCGTTGTGCAATGGGTGATCGCCGGCGGCGGCGCGCGCAATCCGACGTTGCTGAAAGCCATCGCCGAGGAAACGCGCCGCAAGGTCGTGACGGCCGACAGTCTCGGCTGGAACGGCGATGCGCTCGAGGCGCAGGCCTTTGCGTTCCTGGCCGTGCGCTCGCTGCGTGGTTTGCCGATCACCTTTCCTGGAACGACCGGCGCGCCGCGTCCGCTGACGGGCGGCAAGGTCGATCTGCCTTAAGTCATACGCGGACCGCGGGCCTCCGGCCCGCTCATGATTCATGAGGCGGGCGAGACGCCCGCGGTCCGAACATGAGGAGCTTAGGGTTCCTTGTTGGAGGTCGCGCGGCCCGGCGGATTGACCAGGCACTTGGCGACGTACTTGTCGACGTCGACCGCGAGCTTGTCGAGCGAGTCGTGATAGAAGTGGTTGGCGCCCTTGATGGTGCGCGATTCCACCGTGATGCCCTTCTGCAGCGACAGCCGCGCCACCAGCTTCTGGATGTCGGCGATCGGCACCACCTCGTCCTTCTCGGCGCCCACGATCAGGCCCGACGAGGGGCAGGGGGCGAGGAAGGCGAAGTCGTAGGAGTTGGCCGGCGGCGACACCGAGACGAAGCAGTCGATCTCCGGCCGGCGCATCAGGAGCTGCATGCCGATCCAGGCGCCGAACGAGTAGCCCGCGATCCAGCACGACTTCGCATCGGCGTTCATGCTCTGCAGCCAGTCGAGCGCGGCGGCGGCGTCTGAAAGCTCGCCCATGCCGTTGTCGAAGCGGCCCTGGCTGCGGCCCACGCCGCGGGTGTTGAAGCGCAGCACCGAGAAGCCGCGGTTGACGAACACATGGAACAGCGAGAACACGACCTTGTGGTTCATCGTCCCGCCATATTGCGGGTGGGGATGCAGGATCAGCGCAATCGGCGCGTGTTCTTCCTTGCTCTGGTGATAGCGGCCTTCGAGCCGACCCTCCGGGCCGGTGAACATCACGTCAGGCATCTAGACTCCGGTCTTTCCTCATTATTGGCCACCGGACGCGGGCCGGAGCAGCATTTTTCGGGGGGATTCTTGATACTTGACCAACCTACTCGGGTTTACTAAACCTGAGCCACTTAGTCGGTTTTTCCCCAGATCCCTGTCTGGAGGACCGCAATATCGTAGTAACGCCTTGGTTTTCAAGACCTTTAGGCGTTCGGAGCGAGGAGGATGCTGTGAAGCTCAGCACCAAGGGTCGTTACGCCGTGATGGCGATGGTCGATCTGGCGCGTCATGCGCAGGCCAAGCCGGTGTCGTTGTCCGATATCGCGACCCGGCAGGAAATCTCTTTGTCATATCTGGAGCAGCTTTTTGCCCGCCTGCGTCGCGCCGGCCTGGTGAAGAGCGTGCGCGGGCCGGGTGGCGGCTATCGCCTGGCGCGCGGTTCGGCCGAGACTCGGGTCTCGGAAATCATTTTGGCGGTCGACGAGCCGATCAAGGCGACTCGTTGCACTGAAATGGGCGCCACCGGCTGCCGCGCCGACCGCAGCAAGTGCCTGACGCACGACCTGTGGGAGGAGCTGGGCAACCAGATCCACACCTTCCTGAGCTCGGTGACCTTGCTCGACGTGCTCGAGCGCCGTCTGGCGCCGCGCATTGCCGAGGCCCCCGCTGCCGCGGCCAACAACGATTCATCGATGGCCGCCGCCAGCTGAAGGCTAGCTCAATGCCCGCCGCGTCCGTGTATCTCGACCACAACGCCACCAGCCCGCTCAGGCCGCAGGCGTTCGACGCCATGGTCGAGGCGTTGCGCACGGGCGGCAATCCGTCGGCCGTGCACGGCGTCGGTCGCAAGGCCCGTGGCCTTGTAGACAAAGCGCGCCGTCAGGTGGCGGCGCGAGTGGGCGCCCTGCCGACTGAGGTGATCTTCACGTCGGGCGGCACCGAAGCGAACAACGTGGCGCTGGCCGGGGCAGGCCGCCGGCGCGTGCTGATCTCGTCCATCGAGCATGAGAGCGTGCAGCGGGCCGTGCCTGACGCGGACATCGTGCCGGTCGACGGTGAGGGCGTGCTCGATCTGGCGTCCTTTGAGCGCAAGCTCGCGGCCTCGAACGAGCCCGCGCTGGTGTCGGTGATGTTCGCCAACAACGAGACCGGCGTGCTGCAGCCCATGGCCGAGGTCGTGCGCCTCGCCCGCAAGGCGGGCGCGCTGGTCCATTGCGACGCCGTGCAGGCCGCCGGCAAGGTGCCGGTCGACCTGCATGGCGTCGGCATCGACTATCTCAGCCTTGCCGCTCACAAGCTCGGCGGGCCGACCGGCGTCGGCGCGCTGATCGTTCGGGCAGAGGCGCCGTTCGCGTCGAACCGCTTCGGCGGCGGGCAGGAAACCAATCGCCGCGCCGGTACGGAGAACCTCTCCGGCATCGTGGGCTTTGGCGCAGCGGCCGAAGCGGCCGGTGGGCTCGACTCCGTGCTGCGCGACCGGGGCGAAGCAGCGCTGCTGGCTATCGCATCCAAGGCGCGTGTGTTTGGCTCAGGTGCCAAGAGGTTGCCCAACACGACCTATATCTCCATGCCGGGGGTTCCGGCCGAGACCCAGGTCATGGCTCTCGATCTTGCCGGCGTCTGTGTCAGCGCGGGCTCGGCCTGCTCGTCGGGCAAGGTGCACCGCTCGGCGGTGCTGGCGGCCATGGGCATAGAAGATGCTGAGGCAGGCTCGGCGATCAGAATTAGCTTCGGTTGGAACTCGCAATCCGGCGATATCGATCGCTTGATTGCGGCCTGGCGGGACCTATATATCCGAGTAGGGAAGTCGGATATTGCAAGTGCCCGTGCGGCCTAGTAATTTCAAGGGGTTAGCATGAACGTCCATACCCAGATCCGGCGCAACGACCAGCCGATCTACCTCGACTACCAGGCCACCACGCCGATGGATCCGCGCGTGCTGGAAGCGATGATGCCGTATTTCACGCACCAGTTCGGGAACCCCCATTCGCGCAGCCATTCCTACGGCTGGGAGGCCGAGGAGGGTGTCGAGAAGGCGCGCGGCCAGGTCGCCAAGCTGATCGGCGCCGACGAGAAGGAAGTGATCTTCACCTCGGGCGCCACCGAGTCGAACAACCTCGCCATCCGCGGCGTCGCCGAGTTCTACAAGGATCGCAGGAACCACATCGTCACCACCGTGACCGAGCACAAGTGCGTGCTCGATACCTGCCGCCATCTTCAGGAGCAGGGCTTCGAGGTGACGTACCTGCCGGTGCAGAAGAACGGCCTGATCGATCTCGACGCGCTGCGCGCGGCCGTCACCGACAAGACGGTGGTGGTGTCGGTCATGGCGGTGAACAACGAGATCGGCGTCATCCAGCCGCTGGCCGAGATCGGCAAGATCTGCCGCGAGAAGAAGGCCTTCTTCCACACCGATGCGGCGCAGGCCGTCGGCAAGATCGCGCTCGACGTCGAGGCGATGAACATCGATCTGATGAGCATCTCCGGCCACAAGATCTACGGGCCCAAGGGCATCGGCGCGCTCTACGTCCGCCGCAAGCCGCGCGTGCGCCTAGTGCCGCTGATCGTGGGCGGCGGGCAGGAGCGTGGCTTCCGCTCGGGCACCCTGCCGACGCCGCTCTGCGTCGGCCTGGGCGAGGCGGCCGAGATTGCCCTGAAGGAGATGGACGGCGAGGCCAAGCGACTCGCCAAGCTGCAGGCGCGCCTGCTGAAGGGCCTGCAGGACCGCCTGCCGGAGATCTTCGTCAACGGCGACCTCGAGCACCGCATCCCAGGCAACCTCAACATCAGCTTCGCCTATGTCGAGGGCGAGTCGCTGATGATGGGCATCAAGAACCTGGCGGTGTCGTCCGGCTCGGCCTGCACGTCGGCGTCGCTCGAGCCCAGCTACGTGCTGCGGGCGCTGGGCGTCGAAGAGGAACTTGCCCACACGTCACTGCGCATCGGGCTCGGCCGGTTCACCACCGAGCACGAAGTCGATACCGCCGTCGAGGAGCTGGTGCGCCACGTCAAGAAGCTGCGCGAGATGAGCCCGCTCTGGGAGATGGCCCAGGAAGGCATCGACATTAAGTCCATCGAATGGGCCGCTCACTGAGCGCCCGTCGGCATTGAGGAGAGAGTCATGGCTTACAGCGAAAAGCTGATCGATCACTACGAGAACCCGCGCAACATCGGGTCGCTCGACAAGAACTCGGAAGATGTCGGCACCGGCCTGGTCGGTGCGCCGGCCTGCGGCGACGTCATGAAGCTGCAGATCAAGGTCGGCGCCGACGGGCTGATCGAGGACGCCAAGTTCAAGACCTTCGGCTGCGGCTCGGCGATCGCCTCGAGCTCGCTCGTCACCGAGTGGGTCAAGGGCAAGACGATCGACGAAGCCGAGACCATCAAGAACACCGACATCGCCAAGCACCTGGCGCTGCCGCCGGTGAAGATCCACTGCTCGGTCCTGGCCGAGGATGCGATCAAGGCGGCGATCGCCGACTATCGCGCCAAGACGAAGAAGGCCGAGTAGCTTTAGAGAGAGTGTCATGAGCACGCCCACCACGACGACCGAGGCCGCCAAGCCCGCGGCTCCCGCGCGGCCCCGTCGGCCGCGCCCGCAGGTCATGACTGTGACGCCGGCCGCCGCCGAGCGTGTGAAGGCGCTGATCGACAAGCGCGACAAGCCGACCGTCGGCATCCGCATCGGTGTGCGCAGCAAGGGCTGCTCGGGCATGTCCTACACCCTGGAATATGCCGAAAAGCAGGAGCCGATGGATGAGGTGGTCGACACGGAAGGCGTGAAGCTCCTGATCGATCCCAAGGCGTCGCTGTTCCTGATCGGCACGGTGATGGACTTCGAGGAGGACAAGCTGAAGTCGGGTTTCGTGTTCAGGAACCCCAATGAGAAGGGCCGCTGCGGCTGCGGCGAATCCTTCCACGTCTGATCGCGTCATGGATCACTTCGCGCGGCTGGGGCTGCCGGCGGCGCTCGATCTGGAGCCCGCGTCGCTCGACCGGGCCTATTTTGCGCTCCAGCGCCAATGGCATCCTGACCGGTTCGTCGCCAAGCCGGCGGCGGAGCGCGCCAGGGCCTCGGCCGAAGCGGCGGCGCTGAACGACGCCTACCGCACGCTGAAGGATCCGCTGAGCCGCGCCGTCTACCTTGCCGAGCTGAAGGGCGTCGAAATGCCCGGCGACGGCAAGACGATCGACGATCCGGAGCTGCTGATGGAAGCGATGGAAGCGCGCGAGGAGCTGCACGATGCGGGATCGACCCAGGCGGTCGATGCGCTGGCGGCCAAGGTGCGCGCTGACATGAAGGCATCGCTCAGCGGTCTTGGCAGTTTGTTCTTGGCAGGCGACAAGCCGGCCATCAGAAAGGCGCTCCTTCGCCTGCGCTATCTCGACAAGTTCGCCGAGGAAGCGCGTGCACGACGCATGAATCTTGAACGGTCAACCGCATGACTCTGCTGGAGATCCACGAGCCTGGCGAAACGCCTCTGCCGCATGCCGGCGAGGGCTCGCTGGCGGTCGGCATCGATCTCGGCACGACCAACTCGGTGGTGGCGATCGCCCGCGAGGGCAAGCCAGCCGCGCTGCACGACGAGACCGGCAAGGCGATGGTGCCGTCGGTGGTGGCCTATCCGTCGTCCGGCGGTGTGCTGGTGGGTGACGAGGCCCGTCTCCTGATGCCCCAGGAGCCGCGCAACGTCGTGGCGTCGGTCAAGCGGCTGATGGGCCGTGGCGCCGCCGATCTTCATGCCGTGGCCGGTGTGCTGCCCTACGAGATCGAGCCGGGCAGCGGCGAGACCGACATGGTGAAGCTGCGCATCGCCGGCAAGGCGCGCTCGCCGGTCGAGATCTCGGCCGAGATCCTGAAGGCGCTGCGCAAGCGCGCCGAGGAGGCGTTGGACAAGCCCGTCGAGCGCGCTGTCATAACCGTGCCTGCCTATTTCGACGATGCCGCGCGCACGGCGACCCGCGACGCCGCGCGTGTCGCCGGTCTGGAAGTTCTGCGCCTGGTCAACGAACCGACGGCGGCCGCATTGGCTTACGGTTTGGACAAGGGCTCCGAGGGCCTCTACGCGGTCTACGATCTCGGCGGCGGCACCTTCGACTTCTCCCTGCTGCGGCTGGAGAAGGGCGTGTTCCAGGTCTTGGCGACCGGCGGCGACACTGCCCTGGGCGGCGACGATTTCGATCGCGCTATCGCCGAGCGCATGCTGGCCGAGCGCAAGAAGGACGGCCTGGACGACCAGGTCGACGAGGCGGCGGTCAAAGCCGCCCTGGCGCTCGCCCGCCACATGAAGGAGCAGCTGTCCGATCGCGACCAGACCTCGGGCAGGCTGGAGCTTTCAGGCGTGCCGTCCTTCCATGCGCTCACCCGCGCTGAATTCGACGCGATGATCGCGAGCTACATCAAACGCACCGTCGACATAGCCCGCCATGTGCTGGGCGACGCCGACATGACGGCGGCGGAGGTGCAGGGCGTGGTGCTGGTCGGCGGCTCGACGCGCGTGCCGCTGGTACGCGCCGAGGTCGCTAAAATGCTCGGCAAGGCGCCGCTCACCGACATCGATCCCGACGAGGTCGTGGCGCTCGGCGCGGCCCTGCAGGCCGAGGCGCTGACCGGGGGCGGCGACACGCTGCTGCTCGATGTCACGCCGCTGTCGCTGGGGCTGGAGACCATGGGCGGCATCGTCGAGAAGGTCGTGCCGCGCAACACGCCGATCCCGGTGCAGCTCGCGCAGGACTTCACCACCTACCAGGACGGCCAGACGGCGATGGTCATCCATGTCGTGCAGGGCGAGCGCGAGATGGTTGCCGACTGCCGCAGCCTGGCCCGCTTCGAGCTTCTAGGCATTCCGCCGATGACCGCGGGCGCAGCGCGCATTCGCGTCAGTTTCGCTGTCGATGCCGACGGCCTGCTCACCGTGTCCGCTGAGGAGCGCACGACGGGTGTGCAGCAGCGCATCGAGGTCAAACCGTCCTATGGTCTGAGCCACGACGACATGGCCGACATGCTCTACGACAGCCTGGAGAATGCCGAGGCCGACATGACGGCGCGGCTGCTGACCGAGGCCAAGGTCGAAGCCCGCCGCAGCCTGCTGGCGCTCGATGCCGCGCTCGCCAAGGACGGTGCGCTGCTCGACGGCAGCGAACGCGCCGAGCTCGACCAGGGCAGGGCGCGTCTTGAGGCTGCAATGGCCGGCGAGGCTCGCGACGAGATCAATGCGGCGGCCGAGGCGCTGGAGACGCTCAGCAAGCCGTTCGCCGAACGGCGCATGGACCGCGGCATCCGCGAGGCGCTGGCGGGCAAGTCTGTGAACGAACTGGAGAGCCGGGTAGGCGAGTGACGATGCCAAAGATGACATTCATTCTGAAGGACGGCTCGCGCAAGGAGGTGGAGGCGCCGCTCGGTCTCAGCGTGCTCGAAATCGCCCATCGCAATCACGTCGACGTCGAGGGCGCCTGCGAGGGCTCGCTCGCCTGCTCGACCTGCCATGTCGTGGTCGAGAAGGAGTGGTTCGACAAGCTCGCCCCGGCGAGCGAGGACGAGGAGGACATGCTCGACCTCGCCTTCGGCCTCACCCACACCTCTCGCCTGGGCTGCCAGATCCGCATGAGCGAGGCGCTCGACGGCCTGGTCGTCAAGCTGCCGGCGGCGACCCGCAACATGATGGTCGACAAGTAGGGGGAGGGCGAGATGGCGAAGAAGCTGCGCTGGACCGACGTCCAGGACATCGCGATCGAGCTCGAGGAGCGCCATCCCGATGTGGACAACGTCAACTTGCGGTTCACGGACCTTCACCGCTGGGTGATGGAACTGCCCGATTTCGAGGACGATCCCAACCGTTCGAACGAGAAGATCCTGGAGGCCATCCAGGCCGCCTGGATCGAGGAACGTGATTAGAGAACGTGATTAGACGGGCGCCCCAATTCGGCCGAAAATCGATGCGTATACAGCATACGGCCGGGAGGGTGTTCATGAGGGGCAAAAGAATCCGCTCATTGCTGCTACCGCTGCTGCTGGCAGCGGGACTTGGCGCCTGCGCGTCGAACGGCGTGCAACCTGGCATCGTTTATTCATCGGGCGCGCCTTCGGGCGCCTATGGCTCCGGCCCCTACGGACCTGGGCCCGGCACCTACAACAGTGGCGGGCCGTACGGCGGCGCCCAGCGGGTCAGTTCCTCGTATCCGAGCCAGGGCGGCTACCCGAACCAGGGGGCCTATCCCAACCAGGCGGCTTATCCGAACCAGGGCTACCCCGCGCAGGGCAGCAACTACGGCGACAGCGGACGCGTCGTCTCGGTCCGGGAAGTGGCGCTTGCCGGTTCCGGCGGCAGCGGCGGTAACGGTCCGCTGATCGGCGGCCTTTTGGGCGCCGGCGCCGGCGCCACGATCGGCGCGGTCACCAGCCAGACGCTGGGCGGCGGCATTGTCGGCGCCTTGATCGGCATGGTGGGCGGCGCCATTGCCGGCAGCATCGCCGACGGCCATCGCGGCGCGGGCCGCGGCATCGAGGTCACCGTCCAGAAGGATGACGGCCAGCAGGTGACGGTGGCGCAGCCCGACGATGGGGATATCCAGTTGGGCGATCGGGTACAGATCGTGCAGAATCGCCAGGGCGTGGCGCAGGTCGTGCGCCAGAGCGCCCGGAACGCCGATACCTCCGGCGGGTTCCAACCGTTGCAGCAGTGAGAAAAGGACCTTTCATGTTCGGCAAGTGGTTGCTCAGCCTTCTGGTGCCGTTGGCGCTCGTGGGTACCCTTGGCGCCTGTGATGCCAGCAGCGGCGCCGTGCAGCCTGGCGTGGTCAACACCTCGGCGGCCGGCGGCTATCGCGGCGAGACCGGCCGCGTGGTCGCCATCCGCGAGGTACCGGTCAAGAGCGGCAATACCGGCGTGAGCGACGGCACGCTGATCGGCGGCGGCCTGGGCGCCGTGGGCGGTGCCGCGATCGGCGGCGCCACCACCAACTCGGTGGGCGGCGCCGTGGTCGGCGGCCTTTTGGGCGCCGTGGCGGGCGGCATCGCCGGCACGGCGATCGACCAGAACACGACCCGCCGGGGCATCGAGGTGACGGTCCAGAAGGACGACGGCCAGCGTGTCACCA
>JAKFVH010000049.1 GCA_021732285.1 Reyranella sp.
GCACCTTGTTGGCGCTCTTGACCGACAGCCGATGGGCCATGACCGAGCCGGCCGAGCCGCCGCCCACGATGATGTAGTCGTACACGGGTGCGTTTCCTCAGGTTTGTTGGGCAGACGCTAACCCGTTGGGCAATGTGGCGAAACCAAGATATTTCGCCGCGCAACGCTTGGCGCACCTCCGCGTTCAACTCGGACTTTCCATTGAGAGAGGAGGCATTTTTCATGAAGCGTACCCTTCTTACCTTGGCTCTCGTGGCCGCTGCTGGCGCCGCCGGCGCCCAGACTGTGACCACGCCGCCGGTGGGCGGCGCCACCGTGACCCCGCCGTCGGTGGGTGGTGGTGCTGTGACCACGCCGCCGATGGCCCCGGGGCCCGTCACGACCCCGGCCGCGCCGTCCCGTTCGGTCGGTGCCGGCGGTGCTACGGTGACGACGCCGCCCGTCAGCGGCGGCGCCGTGCAGGCCCCGTCGGCCGGGTCGGCGGGCGCAACCACGCCTGGCGTCAATCCGCCGAGCGTCGGCACGCCGGGCGTGCCGTCGCAGTCGGCCAACCTGCCGTCGGCGCCCAACGCCCAGGGCTCGGCCAACGCGGTCAAGAAGATCGAGGCCGACGGCTACAAGAACGTGCAGGGCATGACCCGCAATCCGGACGGCAGCTGGAGCGGCAAGGCACTGCGCGGCGGCGCGATGGTCGACGTCCATGTCGACGCGCGCGGCAACGTCATCACCAAGTAGACGCCTAGCCTCCCGATCAGCCCGTTCGGGCCCGCCCCGTCATCGGACGGGGCGGGTCTGTCGTCGTGCTTGCGGCTCTCCGGCAAGCCTGCAATCGTTCGGCTCACGCACTGTGGGAGGTTTCGTATGCCGGACGTCACAGCCGCAAATCCCGACATCGCCACGCCCGAGCTCATGAAGGCGATCTCGGCTGCCTTCAACAGCCGCGACGTCGATCGCATCGTCTCGCACTTCACCGACGACGCCACCTTCTGGCTGGCGCGCGGGCCTGAGCCGGTCGGCCGCACGCTCAAGGGCAAGGAGACGATCCGCAAGACATTGGCGGCGCGCTTCGCCGTGATCCCCGACATGCGCTGGGACCACAAGGAGTACATCTACGCCGGCAACCGGGCGATCTCGGTGTGGACGGTGAAGGGCAAGGGCGCCGACGGCGAGGATCTGAACTACCAGGGCTGCGACATCTACACCTTCCGCGGCGGCAAGATCTCGGCCAAGGACACCTACTGGAAGATCGTCGAGCACAAGGACCGCCTCTGATGACCCTCGACCTCCTCATCCGCGGCGGCACCGTCGTCGACGGCTCCGGCAAGCCGCGTTTCACTGCCGACGTCGGCGTCAAGGACGGCCGCATCGTCGAGCTGGGCCGCGTCAAGTCGGCGGCCGAACGCACGATCGATGCCGATGGGCTGATCGTGTCGCCGGGCTTCATCGATGGTCACACCCACATGGACGCGCAGGTGGCGTGGGATCCGCTGGGCAGCTGCTCGTGCTGGCACGGCGTCACCTCGGTGGTGATGAGCAATTGCGGCTTCGCGCTGGCGCCCTGCAAGCCCGCGGACCGCGACTGGTATGCGCGCTGCCTGTCGGCGGTCGAGGATATCCCGACCGAAGCGATGGCCGCCGGCATCGATTGGACCTGGGAGACCTTCCCGGAATATCTCGCCACCGTCGAGCGCCTGCCCAAGGCGATCAACTACGGCATGTATATCGGCCATTCGGCGCTGCGCATGTACGTCATGGGCAAGCGCGCGCTCAGCGAGGCCGCGACCGAAGACGACATGGCGCGCATGGCAGCCGCCGTGAAGGAGGCGCTCAAGGCCGGCGCCATGGGCTTCTCGAGCTCGCGCGCCTCCACCCACGTCACGCCCGACGACACGCCGGTGGCGAGCCGCATCGCCGAATGGGAGGAGATCGACCGCATCATCGCGGCGATGGCCGAGCTCGACGCCGGCATCTTCCAGGTCGGCCCGGATATCGCGAATGGCGCCCGCCATCGCGCCTTCCTCGAGCGGCTGCGCCAGGTAGCGCTCGCCTACAAGCGGCCGATCATGTTCGGCGTGTTGGCGACCAAGCAGGGTGACGACCCCACGGGCTGGCAGTACCAGACGAAGTACATCGACGACACGGTCGCCGCCGGCGGACGCATGTTCGGCCAGGGCACGACGCGGTCGATCAACGCCATCTTCTCGCTGAAGTCATACCTGCCGTTCGATGTCCTGCCGGCGTGGAAACCGATCCGCGCCCTGCCGCTTGGCGAGCAGATGAAGAAGCTGCGCGATCCGGCGGTGCGCCGCGAGCTGGTCGAGGCCGAGGCGCGCATGAAGCCGCGCGACAACGTCTTCCAGGGCGGGGGTGCCGCGACCACGGATCCGCGCAAGCCCGACTACGCCAACCTGTTCGCGATGAAGGGCGTCGACTGGGACGATCCCACGGTCGACCAGCTCGCCAAGGCACGCGGCCAGCATCCGGTCGAGGTCATGATCGATCTCTCGCTGGCCGACGCGAACCAGGTCTATGTCCAGCCGCTGGTCAACGAAACGCCCGACGACGTTTTGGGCATCCTGAAACATTCGCGCACGCTCGCGACCTTCTCGGACTCGGGCGCCCATGTCTGCCAGGAGATGGGCTCCTCGCTGCAGACGCATCTCTTGAGCTACTGGGTGCGCAAGCGCGGCGCCTTCACGCTAGAGCAGGCGATCAAGAAGCTGACGCACGATAACGCGCAGGCCTGGGACCTCAACGACCGCGGCGTGGTTCGCGAAGGCTACAGAGCGGACCTCGTGCTGTTCGAGGAGAATGGCATCCGCCCGCAGCTGCCGACGGTCGAGAAGGACCTGCCCGGCGGCGCCCGCCGTCTGGTGCAGAAGGCCGAGGGCATCAAGGCCACCGTCGTGAACGGCGCCGTGGCGTTCGAGGATGGCGAGGCGACCGGCGCTTATGCGGGACAGGTGCTGAAAGGCAAGCTCGCGTCATGAGAGGTGTGCTGCTCGCTCTGGTGCTTGTCGGCGTGGCCGGTGCTGCGGTCGCGCAGACCAAACCGGCCACGACTCCGGCGCAAGGCAGCGCCAGCGCGAAGACGCAGTTGCAATCGCTGCACTACGGCAACGTCCGCGACCTGCGGCGTGGTCCCGACGGCCAATGGACGGGCAAGGCCACGCAGAACGGCGTCGAGAAGCAGGTGACTATAAGTCCCAAGGGCGTCGTGACCGCCCGTTGATTCAAGGTAAGTGAGCGATGGATATCCCGCTGATCGAGCAGGTCAAGATCCAGGCCCAGGTGCTGGTCCCGCTCGTCAAGGCGCTGCAGGCGGAGCTGGGCGAGGAGCGGGCCAATGCGCTGGTGCGCGAGGCGCTGGGCGAGCAGTACCGCAAGTTCGGCAAGAGGTGGTGGAAGAGCCAGGGCGCGCGCGACCTCGGTGACAAGATGGCCTCGGCTTTCGAGGGCTTCGCGGCGGCAGATGCCCTGGACTACGACGTGCTCAGGAAGGACGCGCAGTCGTTCGAGGTGAATGTCACCGGCTGCCGCTACGCCGAGTTCTACAAGAAGATCGGTGCACCCGAGCTCGGCTTCCTGCTGGTCTGCAGCTCCGACTTCGCCTTGGCGGAAGGCTATGGCGACCCGGTGCAGCTCGACCGCACGCAAACGATCATGCAGGGCGCGAGCCACTGCGACTTCCGCTACAAGCTGGAAAAGGCCTAAGGGAGCGCGGGCCTCCGGCCCGCTCATATTCTTCCGGACCGCGCGCATCCTGCGCGCTCATGAATCATGAGCGAGCTGGAAGCTCGCGGTCCGGAAGACGAAGAACATGAGCGGGCCGGAGGCCCGCGCTCCCAGTTACAGCTCTTTCCGCACCATCGCCGCGCCCTCGGCCAGGGCCTTCAGCTTGCCGAAGGCGGTCGCGCGCGGCAGGTACTTCATGCCGCAGTCGGGGGCGGGCAGGAGCTTGTCGGGCGACAGGTGTTTCAGGCCCGCGCGGATGCGGTCGGCGACCTTCTGCGGCGTCTCGACCTCGGGATCGTTGAGGTCGATCACGCCCAGCATCACCTTCTTGGGCGCAAGATCCTTCAGCACGCCGAGATCGAGCTTGGGCTGGGCCGATTCGATCGAGATCTGCTGGGCAAGACTGTCGGCAAGCTGCGGCAGGAACGAATAGCCGGTCGGCTTGCCGCCGGTGACGAGGGCGGCATAGCCGAAGCAGAGATGGACGACCGTCGGTACGTTGATGCCCTTGAGCGCCCGGTCGATCACCTTCACGGCATAGCGCTTGGCCTCCTCGGGATTGTTGCGCAGCCACGGCTCGTCGAGCTGGATCACGTCGGCGCCGGCCTTGACCAGCTCGTGCGCCTCCTCGTTCACCGCCGCGGCGTAGTCCATGCACATCGCCTCGGCGTCCTTGTAGAACTCGTCCTTGACCTGCTGGCCCATGGTGAAGGGGCCGGGCAGGGTGATCTTGGCGAGCCTCTCGGTGTTGGCGCGCAGGAACTGCATGTCGCGCAGCTCCACCGGCCTGGTGCGCCTGATCTTGCCGACCACGCGCGGCACCGGGGTCTTCTGACCCCGGTTGTTGACGATCTCGGCCGGATGCTCGTCGTCGATGCCGTCGAGCGCGGTGGCGAAGCGGTTGGAGTAGCTCTCCCGCCGCATCTCGCCGTCGGTCACGATGTCGATGCCGGCGCGCTCCATGTCGCGGATGGCGATCAGGGTCGCGTCGTCCTGGGCCTGCTCGAGGAACGCCTCGGGCACGCGCCAGAGCTCGCGCAGGCGCGTGCGCGGCACACCCTTGCTCAGCATCTTTCGATCGACCAGCCAGTCGGGTTGCGGGTAGGACCCGACGACGGTGGTCTGAAGAAGCGCGTCAGCCATTTTCACCTACTGCAGTTTGATGTCGGCCTTCTTGGCGATGGCGGCGTTTTCCTTGATCTCAGCCGCGACGATCTTGTCGAACTCGGCCGGCGTCGTCGGCGATGGATCGGTGCCGAGCGCCTGCAGCCGCTCCTTGACCTCGGGGTTGTCGAGCGCCTTGCGGACCTCGGCGTTCAGCTTGTTGATCACCGCCGGCGGCGTGCCGGCCGGGGCGAACAGGCCGACCCAGAAATTGTAGCCGCTGTCCTTGAAGCCCTGCTCCTCGGTGGTCGGAAGATCGGGCAGCACCGACGAGCGCTTGGGGCTGCCGTTGGCCAGGGCCACGACACGATTGTCCTTGATCATCGGCAAGGCCGCGATCACCGGGCAGAAATAGATGTCGGTGCGGCCGTTCATGGTGTCGCCCAGCGCCTCGGGCGTGCCCTTGTAGGGAATGTGCACCGTGTCGATGCCGGCCGCGAGCTTGAACTTCTCGGCGTTCATGTGCGTGCCGCTGCCGGTGCCGGCGGTCGCATAGGTGAGCTTGCCGGGCGCTGCCTTGGCCGCGTTCACATAGTCGTTGGCCGTCTTCCAGCCTTTCGACGGCGAGGCGACCATGATGTTGGGCTGCACGGCGAGCAGGGTGACGGCCGGCAGGTCCTTGGCCGTGTCGAAGGTCATGTTGGGATAGATCGCAGGATTTACCGTGTGCGCCGAGGAGTTGGCGAGCAGCGTGTAGCCGTCGGGCGCGGACTTGGCGACCTGGGCCGCGCCGATCGTGCCGCCGGCGCCCGGCTTGTTCTCGACAATGACCGTCTGGCCCAAATTCTTGGTCATGGCCGCCGCCACGGCGCGGGCCACGACGTCGGTGGCGCTGCCCGGCGTGAAGGGCACGATGATGTGGATTGGCTTGTCGGGGAAATTCTGAGCCGAAGCGGGCAGGGCGAGCAGCACCGATGCCAGCGCAAATGCGATCAGACGTTTCATGGATTTTCCTCCCTGTATTTATGTCGCCGCTATTTCGCGACTGACGCTTTTTACGTTTAGCCTCGACAGAATTCGTTCGCCCGACGCCGCCAGCCTGGCGCGCAGGCTTATAAGATCGGGCCACGCCAGCTTACCATCGCGCTTGGCGAAGCGGCCGGCAACCAGCACGTCGCGCATGCGGGCGCCCGAGCCCTGCATGACCACGGAGGCCACCGGATCGTGCACCGGCCACATGGCGAGCGGGCCGAGCGACATTACCGCAATGTCGGCCGGCTTGCCCGGCGCCAGGGAGCCGATGCGATCGGCCATGCCCAGCATCGCCGCACCGCGGGTGGTGATCCAGTCGAAGGCTTCGGCCGCCGGCACCGTCGAGGTGGGGGGAATGCCGCCGCTCTTGGCGCGTTCCGCGGCGTTGTCGAGGGCGCGCTGCGAGGCGAGCGCCATGCGCGCCACGGTGAGCATGTCGCCGCTCATCGCCGATTCGAGATCGACACCGACCGACGGTGCCGATCCCAGAGCGCGCAGGCGGCCAGTGATGGGATGGCCGTGGCCCTGCGCCATCTCGCTCTCCGGCGTCACCGAGAAGGAGACGCCGAGGTCGACGAAGGCTTTTAGCTGCTCGTCGGTGAGGTTGTTGCCGTGCACGATGTTGATGTGCGGGCCGACCAGGCCGCGCTGCATCAGGGTTTCCCAGCCGCCCGGCGTCTTGGCCTCGCCGCCGCCCTGGTGCATGGAGGCGACCAGGCCGAGTTCCTTGGCCAGCGCGAAGTCATGGTCACTGACCTCTAGCGTGGAGTAGTGCGGGCCGAGCACTGCCATGCCGAGGGTTACCAAGGCCTCGCGGCTCGCGAGCGGCCCCTTCAGCAGCCGCTCGACCTCCGTGCGCGGATGCGGGACCTCGGAGAAGTGCGGCTCGCCGGGCTTGGGATCGGGCTTGGGCGATCCATGGAAGAAGGCGGCGCGGATGCCCGCTTCCTTCAGGCCGGCGATGCCGGCATCGGTGTGCTCGGGCGTCGGATTGTTGTGGCACCAGTCGACCAGAGTGGTGACCCCATGGTCGAGCTGGTTCAGTGCGCCGGCGAGCGTCGCGACATGGATGTCCTCGGGCGTGAACACCGTGGCGAGGCCGGCATGGACGTGGCGGAAATATTCCAGCAGCGTCCAGTTGGCCGCCACCGAACGCAGCGCGGTCTGCCAGGTGTGCATGTGGGCGTTGATAAGGCCCGGCAGCACGAAGTGGCCGCTGCAGTCGACCGTCTCGGCATCGGCTTGCAATGAGGGCGCGATGGCGGCGATGCGGTCATCGTCGACGAGCACGTCACCCTTCGGCAGGACGCCGAGCTTGGCGTCCTGCGTGACGACGATCCCGGATTTCAGAAGGAGCTTCATTGCTGGGGGCGCGCCACTCCAGTGGCGCGTCTTCGTCTTCCGGAGCGCGGGCCACTGGCCCGCCTCATGATCATGAGCGGGCCAGAGGCCCGCGCTCCCATGACGCGCCACTGGAGTGGCGCGCCCCCAGCGCTACTGCAGCCCATCGCCCACCTTGACGTTCTCCGACTCGAGCTTCATGCCGGCGGAGCGCGCCAGCTCGAGCAGCAGCACGGAGAAATCGATATCGCCGGGATACTGATGCGCCAGCGAAGCGATGCTGTCGCGCGTCACCGACGCCGTCGGCATGACGACGCCGAATTGCTTGGCCGCCCCGACGCCGAGCTCCATGTCCTTCAGCAGCAGCTTGGGCGTGAAGGTCGTGGTGAAGTCGAGATTGACCAGCGCGGGCGTCTTGTACTTGGTGTACATCGAGCCCAGCACGCTCTGATTGATCGATTCCAGGAAGACATGGCGCGGGATGCCGGCCTTCTCGGCCATCAGCGTGATCTCGCACAGGGACTGGATGATGACGCCGAACATGGTGTTGTGGGCGATCTTCCAGACGCGCGAGAGCTCGCCCTCGCCGACATACATCGCCGCCCGACCCAGCGCCGCCAGCAGCGGCTGCACGGCGTCGTACTCGGCCTTGGGACCGGACGCCACCACCAGCAGCTTGCCCGCCTTGGCGACCTTGGCGTTGCCCGACACGGGCGCGCTCAAGTAGGCGACGCCGGCGTCGGTCAGGCCCTTGCGGACCTCGGCCGAGCCGGTGTCGGAGATCGACGACATGTCGACCACGCGCTTGGGCCGCGCGTTGCCGGTCAGCACGCCGCCGGAGCCAAACAGGATGTCCTTCAGGTCGTCGGTGGTCGAGACCATGGTGAAGACGGTGGCGCAATGCGCCATCGCCGCCTTGTCGGTCACCACCTCGGCGCCGATCTGGGCCAGCGGATCGGCCTTCGACGCGGTGCGGTTCCACACCGAAAGCCCGTGTCCCGCCTTCACCAGCCGGGCGGCCATGGCCTCGCCCATGCGGCCGAGGCCGATCCAGCCGATGTCGTGAGATGCCTTGCTGCTCATACCCTGTAACCCCAAAACGATTCGCGCCGCAGTTTGCGAGGCGACCGGGCCGCTGTCCATGTTTGTCAGGTTGCCGTCATCGGGTCTCTCTAGAGAGGGCGGCCATGGAGGACCGAATGACGGTACGGATCAGGTTGCTTGCCATGGCTCTTGCGGCGTGCTCGCCGCTGGCCACGCTGGCGCAGAGCGGCGACGCCGCCTACTGCAAGGCATTGTCGGAGAAGTATGAGACCTACCTCGCCAACATGACGAACGGCCGGTCGCCCCAGCCGGACTCGGTGGATGGCCGGGTCGCCATGGAACAGTGCAAGGCCGGCAACACCGTCGCCTCCATTCCCGTCCTGGAACAGAAGCTGCGCAATGCCAGGATCGACCTGCCGCCGCGCGGCTAGTCTCTCGCCGGATCGATCGGCTTCACCACGCCTTCGGCCGCCTCGATGACCTCGCCGGCATCGAGGCACAGGTCCTCGCGATTGCGCATGCTCATGATCTGCACGCCGGTGCGCAGCTTGTCGTGGCTGCCGACCGGCACGGCGAGCCCGGGCAGGCCGAGCAGGGGCGCCAGCAGGGCCGAGCGCATCGATTGCAGGACTTCCTTCTGTCCCTCGACGGTGACGTCGCGGCGTTGCTTGGGCGGCAGGTCGCACAGCGTCGGCAGAATGACCAGCGGCCATTGCTGGAAGAAGGTCATCCAGCGCAGCATCAATCCCTCGCGCTCGGTCAGCGCCGCGACATAGGTCGGCAGATCGACCGTCTTGTGGAGTTCCAGCCACGCCTGCATGGCGGCGATGGCGTCAGGATCGCCCATCTTCTGCATGTTGGGCCACAGCCCGCCGAAGACGTCGGTGACGCAGATCTGATGCCAGAGCTCGACGCCGCGCTCCATGTCCGGCGGCAGGATCTCCTCGACGACATAGCCTGCCGCCTGCAGATGCTTGCCGGCGAGTCGCACGGCGGCGGCCTGCGCGGGATGCGTCGGCCCACCTGGCACCTCAGGCACGATCGCGACCTTGATCGGCCGCGCCGGCGGCGGGCCCTGCATGGGCACGTCGTTCCAGCGCCAATCGCGGCGATCGCCGCGCGCCATGACTTCCAATGCGAGGCGGGCATCGCGCACCGAGCGGGTGTGCGGGCCCTGGACCGCCATCAGGATGGCGCCGATCGGGCGGCCCGCCGGCGCGCTGGGGTTGAGCGAGGGAATGCGGGCGAAGCCCGTGCGCAGGCCGACCACGCCGTTGCAGTAGGCGGGGATGCGCACCGAGCCGCCGATGTCGTTGCCATGGGCGATGGCGCCGATGCCGGTTGCCGTCGCGGCACCCGCGCCGCCGCTCGAGCCGCCGGGCGTCACCGACCGGTCGCGCGGATTGTAGGTGCAGCCGTGCAGGGCGTTGTCGGTGAAGATGCGCATGGAGAAGGCGGGCGCATTGGTGCGTCCGACGATGATCGCGCCGGCATGCTTGAGGTTGGCGACGACCGGGCTGTCCTCCTTGGCGATGAAGTCCTTTAGCGGGACCACGCCGTTGTCGGTCGGCAGCCCGGCCTGGTCGACGTTGACCTTGGTCGTCACCGGCACGCCATGCAGCGGCGGCAGGGCATGGCCGCGCGCGCGGGCGGCATCGGCGGTCTCGGCGGCGGCGCGCGCCTCCGGCTCGAGCACGCGCACGACGGCGTTGATCGTCGGATTGACCGCGTGCAGGCGCTTCAGGACCGAATCGACGGCCTCGCGGGCTGAGGCCTGGCCGGTGCGGATGAGGCGGGCGAGATCGGTCGCGTCGTATTGCCAGAGTTCCATGAATGACTTTCCTTCAATTTCTTTGCCGGGAGCGCGCCACTCCAGTGGCGCGTCTTTGGTTTAGGATTACAAAGGGACCTCACCCTGAGGAGCGGCGCGAAGCGACGCGTCTCGAAGGATGAGGTCGTCGGGTTGCTCAGCCGACCATGACGCGCGACTGGAGTGGCGCGCTCCCGGCAAAGACATCATGAGGCTTTCTGTGATTCCATGCCGAAGAAGATCATGTTGCCGTCGAGGTCGGCAACATCGAAGTCGCGCAGGCCTCAGTTTTGGTCTTTCGGCGTCTTGAGCACCCAGGCGCCGCGCTTCACGAGGTCGGCATGAAGGAGCGCGATGCAGGAGTTCATCGTCTCGCCGGACCGCGAGCCTCCGGCTCGCTCATGATCCATGAGCGCGCAAGAGGCGTGCGGTCGGGAAGACTATGACATGAGCGGGCCTGGAGGCCCGCGGTCCGGCGAGATCTAAAACAGCGAAAAATACTCGCGCTGCTCCCAGTCGCTGACTTCCAGGTTGAAGCGGTCGATCTCGGCCTGCTTCAGCTTGAGATAATAGTCGACGAAGAAATCGCCGAAGCCCGCCCGCAGCGCCTTGTCCTCGCCAAGAGCCGCCAGCGCCTCGCCAAGCGAGCGCGGCAGGGCCTCCGCCTTGGTCTCATAGGGGGCGTCGGCCGACGGCCCGGGATCGAGCTTGCGGTCGAGCCCGTCCAGGCCGCTCACGATCTGGCTTGCCATATAAAGGTAGGGGTTCGCGGCGGGCTCGCCGACGCGGTTCTCCAGGTGGGTGGCGGTATCGCCCGGTCCGCCCAGCACCCGGACCATGACGCCGCGATTGTCCTGGCCCCAGACCGCATGATCGGGCGCAAGCGAGAACGGCCGGTAGCGCTTATAACCGTTGAGCGTCGGCGTCGAGAATGCCGCCGCGCCGCGCGCATGATGCAGCAGGCCCGCCATGTAGTGCATGCCGAGCGGCGACAGCGGCTCGCGCCCATCCATGAAGGCGTTGGCATGGGTTTTCTTGTCCTTGAGCGACTGATGCAGGTGCCAGCCGCTCGACATGACGTTGGCGAGCCGCGGCCGGCACATGAAAGTGAGGTGATAGCCGTTGCGCTGGGCGATCTGCTTGGCGGCGCTCCTGAACAGCACCATGGCGTCGGCCGGCTCCAGCCCGGCGCCGGCGCGGAAGGTGAACTCGACCTGGCTCGGCCCGAACTCGACCTCGATGGAGCGCAAGGGCAGGCCGAGATCGACGATGTTGGTGCGCAGGATCTCAAGGATGGGGTCCATCTCGTCGTAACGCTGCTCGGTCAGGTACTGGTAGCCCTGGTTCAGCAACGACACGTCGGGCGGTTCGCCCGGCTGGCCGGGTTGACCGGCATCGCCGATGCCGAGCCGGCTCTTCTCGAGCTTGAACAGATGGAACTCGACTTCGAGGCCGGCGATGAAGTCATAGCCGCGATCGGCCAGCGTCCTGAGCGCACGCTTGTAGACATGGCGCGTGTCGAGCGGCATCGGCCGGCCGTCGGGGAAGTAGATGTCGCACAGCATCCAGCCCGAATGCGGCGCCCAGGGCAGGGCGCGGAAGGTGGCCGGGTCGGGCAGCATCACCACGTCGGCCGCGCCTTCCAGCTCCTTCATGCCGAAACCGGCGCCGGGCTGCCAGACCGGGAACACGGTGCGATGCGCGGTGTCCTTCAGCAGCATGGTGGCCGAGAAGCCGACGCCGTTCTTCAGGGCCGCGTCGATCTCGCTTGCCGCAAACGTCTTGCCGCGCAGCACGCCGTGCTGGTCGGCGAAGGCCAGGCGCACGACCGACATCTCGCCGGCCTGGATGCGGCGCTCGGCCTCGCGCGTCGCCGTCCTGCGTTCGTCCGTCCAGAGACCAGCCCGTTCGACCAGGGTCATGCGGTTGTCACCAGAGGCGAGCGCGTGTGTGCCGCCCAGCTGGAATCCTTGCGGCGGCGCTCGTCGAACTCCTTCCAGTAGGACTCCCAGCCCTCGGTCGGCGCCATGCCGTCGACGGTCGCCGGCCCGCAAATGGTGGCGGCCCGCGCCGTGTCGAGCCACATCGGCGGCTTCTCGCCCCGCCCGACCTGGCCGATCGCCGAGAGCAGCAGGCGGCGATAGGCGATGATCGCCTTGTCGCTGTAGCCGAGATGCTCGCGCGTGCGGTCCTGGATGCGGCCCTGGCTCTCGATCGCCCACTGGTCGTGCACGTTGATGTCGAAGCCCATGCCGGTGAAGGTCTGGCTCTTCTGCTCGGCGATGTCGTAGCCGTAGTTGTTCTGCCGGCCGATGCGCGGCTTGTAGTCCGGCAGCTCGTAGAGTTGGAGTCGTTGCTCGCGCATCTGCTGGTGATCGACCGGCTTACCGAAGCTGGTGAAGATCGCGTACCAATAGCAGGACTGATCGTCGATCGGCACGTGCCACTGGGTGATCGTCATCTCCGTGCTCATCGGGATCACGAAGGCGTAGGGGAAGACGAGGTTGGTCACGCGCACGTGCGTGTGCTTCTCGCTGATCTTGCGCAGGGTGAACAGGCGCAGGCCATAGTCGGTGCCCTCGACGTCGATGGTCGGCCGGTCGTACTCGCGCATCATGCGGCTCATCGGGATGTTCGAATCGGCGGAGTTGGCGCGGAACTGCTTGCCGTAGGCCTCGCCCGACGGATCCTCGTCCTCGTAGAAGCGGTGCAGGTAGGAGGCGTGGGCGGGATCGATGCCCACTTCCAGCGCCTGCAACCAGTTGCAGTCGATCATGCCCTTGAAGGCGAAGGCGTGGGTGCCAGGCGCCAGGAAGCAGTCGAAGTCGGGGAAGGCGGGGGCCTCTCCCTCGCCGAGCCAGGCGAAGATGATGCCGTTCTTGACCACGACCGGATAGCTCTTCTGGCGCACGCGCTGGCAGAGCACGCTGCCGTCGGGCTCGGCCGGCGTCTGCAGGCACTTGCCGTCGACGTCGAACAGCCAGCCATGGAACAGGCAGCGCAGCCCGCCATCCTCGAGCCGGCCATAGGCGAGGTCGGCGCCACGATGCGGGCAGCCGCGGTCCAAAAGGCCGTGGCGGCCGCGTTCGTCGCGGAACAGCACGAAGTCCTGGCCGAGCACGCGAACCGCCTTGGCCGGGCGCTCGTCGGGCAATTCGTCGGCGAGCGCCACCGGATGCCAGTAGTGGCGCATCAGCGCGCCGCACTTGGTGCCGGGACCGACGCGGGTGATCAGGTCGTTCTGCTCGTGGCTCATCATGGAACTGCCCTCCGGCGGACTATAGGCCAAGACAGAGTGTTACATTAACGAACATTCGTTCTATAATGGATTATTCGGCACTCCATCCTTTCCTGGCAAGGCCCATGAGCAAATTGCGTCCGCAAGATGCCGAGGCCCGCGCCCAGCGCGCCCTCGGCGCCGATTTCTCCGAGGCCCTGGCGCGCGGCCTCGGTGTCATCAGTGCCTTCGACGAGCAGCGCCGGCAGATGACGCTGAGCGACGTAGCGCGCGCCGTCGACCTGCCGCGGGCCACGGTGCGGCGGTCGCTGGCGACGCTGGTGTCGCTGGGCTACCTGGAAGCTGACGGTCGCCTGTTCCGACTGACGCCGCGCATCCTGAAGCTCGCGATCGGCTATCTGTCGTCCGATCCGGTGCCCAGCATCCTGCAGCCGATTTGCGAGCGCCTGTGCCGCCAGGTTGGGGCCTCCTGTTCG
The DNA here is from genome assembly GCA_021732285.1 of Reyranella sp. GTDB lineage: Bacteria > Pseudomonadota > Alphaproteobacteria > Reyranellales > Reyranellaceae > Reyranella. The sequence goes on from JAKFVH010000049.1 coordinate 13,781, forward strand.
GTCGCGGTCCGCGACGGCGACGAGGCGGTGATGATCGCCCGCGCGGTGCCGGCACGGCCGGCGTCAGTCGGCCTCGGCGTCGGCTATCGCCTGCCGGTGTTCTGCAGCGCGCTCGGCCGCGTTCTGGCCAGCGCCATGCCCGACGCCGATCTCGACGCCTTCCTCGCGCAATTGAAGCCGGTCCGCTTCACGCGCCAGACCGTCGTGGCCAAGCCCGAGATCCGCCGTCTGATCCTCGACGTCCGCAAGAAGGGTTATGCGCTCGCCGACCAGGAGGCCGAGATCGGCATCCGCTCGATCGCGGTGCCGCTGGTCCGTTTCGACGGCCGGGCCGTGGCGGCGCTCAATATCGGCGTGCAGCCCGAGCAGGTGTCGGCCAAGGAGATGATCGCGGATTATCTGCCGCTGCTGCTCAAGGAAGCGACGGCACTCAAGGAGCGGCTGGTCTGACCACAACAGTACTCACATGCCGACATCATCCAGTGTGGCGCACCCGGCTCCTGAGGCCATCGAAATAGCTGTCATCGACATTGGCCGTAGCTTTTGATGCGGCGCCGTCGAGCAGACGATCGCGCAACTCTACGCGACCCCTATCTGCGCGAATCAAGTCACACACGTATTCGCCGCTCGTGGCGTAGCCACGCTTGGTCGCCTGCTCGTTAACGAAGGACATGAGCGCGGTCGGAAGGGATATGCTCAGCGTGCTCATCGTTACATCTCCTCGTCGGCCACTATGTGTTGCCCGAGACTTTCTCGGGTGCGGTCAAGAATGCCAAGACGCAACTAGTGAACAATTCAGGCTGATCATCGTGGATGTAGTGGCCGGCGTCCGCGATCTCCCGCCATTGAATGTTGCGGTTCCGGACGCCCAACGACTCGGTGACATCCCGCGCCAGGTAGTCCGAGCGGCCTCCGCGCAGGACGAGGGTGGGCGACTTGATCGCCTCGACATGAGGCCACAGATCGACCTGTCGTGACGGGTCGGGGTTGAGGCGGGCCTCGGCGATTCCGGCATGGTCGTACTGCCAGGTCCATGTACCGTCGGGCCGTTGCTTCAACATGTTCCGCAGTCGGTCCAGGCGTGCCGCTTCACTGACGGTCGGCCTCAATCTGCGCATGAACTCGACAGCCGCATCCCAGCTTTCGAAAGAACCGGGAGCGGACAGAAGCTCCTGCCGGATGCGCGCGGAACCCGAACTGTCCGCCGACGCGCCTGGACCGGCATCTTCGATGACGAGGCGGCGAACGCGGTCGGGGTTTGCCGCGGCATAGACATAGGCGGCAATGCCACCCATTGAGTGGCCCAGCAGATCGAAGCGCTTCAGTCCGAGCTGCTCCACGACGGCCTCGAGATCGCGAACGTAGTCCTGGTTGTAGTACCGCCGCAGCGGATCCCAACCGCTCTCGCCGCGGCCTCTCTGGTCGTAGGCAATGGCGCGAAAGTTCGGCAGCAGCGCCTGCGCCAAAGGAGCGAATGTCCGCGCATAACCTCGAATGCCGTGCAGCATGACGATTGGGGCCGCCGTGCGGCTGCCCCATTCGATGACGCGGAGAGAAAACCCGTCGCTCCCTTGCAGCTTATAATTGCGCTCTTCCATCAGGTCAGTCATTCCGGATCACGGAGCCTGCGGTCCACCGAGCCGCGAGTGCAGCCGGCCCCGCGTGGCGAAGGCAAAGGCGATGACGATCTCGTCCGCATTGGGAGCGTCGGCGAACATCGCGCTGATCGTATCGTAGTGGGAGCGAACGTAGAGTTCGTCCTTGTGGGCGAGCGGTATGTCGATCGCAGATCCCGGAGAGCCGCGTTTTCCGGTCGAGGGGATCCAGGCCTTGGCGCCGCCGATCGCCGAGCGCACCGGATCGGCGAAGACCGTCGTCAGCAGCGCATTGCCGTGTTCGTACTCGCCGGCCGAGCCCACGATACAGGCCTTGCCGTAACTCGCGACCTGGGCATTCCCGAGGGCGCTGCTGAGGCGTTTCCCGAATTCCTGTCCCAGCGCCGCCGACTCCCGGACCCATCCGGTCAGGTCGTCGACGAACCGGCCGGAGAAGGCGTTGTGGATCGCCGCGCCAATGACGATCTTGCGCACAGGCTCACCGTCCGCCAGGACGCCGGTTTCGTTCGCCAGGGTATCCTCGATCTGCAGGTACCATTTGCGGATGTGGAACTCGCCGAAGTTGTTCGTTCGCATCGGTTGTTTGTCTGCTCCTGAAGAGGCGTCGCTAGTTGATCGAGCGCGGGTGGGCCCGGACGGGCGCCTCGAACGGCGTCCAGGCGACCGCGGTGATCTCCGGGAACGCCCGCCATTCCTTGAACCAGCTCGCGCCACCATCGACAGATCGAAAGAGGTCGCCGTACTTCGTGCCGGCAAAGAGGAGGGAAGGATCGGCGGCGTGCACGCCGAAGGCCCAGAAAGTGGAGTTGGGTTCTGCGTGCAGGAGGGTCGGTACCCACGTCGCGCCGCGGTCCGTCGATCGGTAGAGCCTGCTGCGCGTACCGGGCGTGCCATCGCCGACGGCCAGGATCAGCGTCTCGTTGCCGGGCAGCGGCTGGACGGTGCGCGTATAGTAGAGGCCCTCGAAGCGATCCTTCGACGCCGCGCCGCGCCAGGCCTTGCCGTCATCCGTGCTGGTGAAGACCGAATTGACGGTCAGCACGAAGGTCGTGCGCGGCTGCTTGTCCGCCGGCGGCAGGATGGCGATCGCATGGATGTCGGAACTGCTGATTCCGCTTTCCTGGTCGATACGCCGCCAGGTGACGCCGTGGTCGGAGCTGCGCCACGCGCCGCCTTCCTCGACCCCGAACCAGACCTCGGCGTTGTTCGCGGGATCGACGCAGATCGTGAGGATGCGAGGTCGGTTGACGCCCTGGCAGAACTCGGGGATCTCGGGCGACAGCCGCTCCCAGCTCCGGCCGCCGTCGGTCGAGCGGAAGACGATGGCGCGGGCGGGAGCGCCGGTGCCGGCATAGATGAACGATGGATCGACCGGGTCGATGGCGATCGACCAGACCGCGAGGCCGTTCATCGGCGAATCGATCAGTGAAAAGTGCGCGCCGCCATCCTTGCTGAGGCAGATGCCGCAGTCGGCACCGGCCAGGACGATGCTGGGATCGTTGGGATGGACGACGACGCTGCGGACCACGCCATCGAATTCGATCGCTTCCTTCAGGCCAAGCCGATGCCAGCTCGCGCCGTTGTCGACGCTTCGCAGAATGCCTTGGCTCGCCGTGCCGACGAGGATGGTGCCTTTCATTGTCGGTCCTCCAACGGTGTCGATGACCCATTCATGCCAATGGATTCGGCTTATAGCAACTATATTGTAGTACGAGAATTGACTATATGACGATTTTAGTAGTACTGGATGCCAAACACGGGCGGAGGCCAATGGGGATGGCGTACAGCGTCTTGAGGGGCTTGCAATCGTTGCTGGCACTGCTGGTCTTGCTGTTGCCGCTGACGGCGGTGGCCGGGCCCTATCCCGACAAGCCGGTGACGCTCGTCGTGCCTTTCGAAGCCGGCGGCTCGACCGACGTGTCGGCCCGCGTCGTCGCCAAGGCCTTGTCGGAAATCCTGCGCCAGCCCGTGATCGTCGTGAATCAGCCAGGAGCGGGCGGGCGCATCGGGACGCGTCGGGTCGCGACCGGGGATGCCGATGGATACACCTTGCTGTGGGGGAGCGGCAGCACGCTCGCGGTCGCGCCTGTCCTGTACCCCGACCAAACCTATCTGACGACGCTCGTGCCGGTGAGCCTCGGCGCCCTGCAGCCGTTCCTGTTCGTCACCTCGCCTGAAACCGGCGCGAAGACGGTCGCCGAACTCGTGGCGCTGGCCCGCCACAAGCCCGACATCCTGAACTTTGCGTCGGCCGGCGTGGGTTCGAGCAACCACCTGCTCGGCGAGATCTTCATGTCGGCGACCGGCACCAAGTTCGTGCATGTGCCGTACAAGGGCGCGACCTCGGCGCGAGACGCCGTGATCAGGGGCGACGCCCAGTTGATGGACGAGGTGCTGGCGCCCTTGATCGCGCAGATCAAGACCGGGCAGCTGGTGCCCCTGTTGATCACCAGCGAAACGCGCCTCCCGTCGTTGCCCAACGTGCCGACCGCGAAGGAAGCGGGTCTCCCGGACCTGTCGATCACCGGCTTCTTTGGCCTCATGGCGCCACCGAAGACGCCCGCGGAAGTCGTCGCCGCGCTCAATGCGGCGATGAAAAAGGCCCTGGACTCCCCTGATCTCCGAAAGTCCTTCGAGAACATGAGCTTCGACGTCGGCAATGGGTCTGCCGAGGACCTGGCGACCATCATTGCGCGAGGGCGCGAGCGTTACGGCCGCATCGTTGCCGATCGCAACATCAAGGTCGAGTGAACGATCGCTTTTGCAGCGGAGACAGAGATGAAGCTTTACCTAACACCGCATGCCTGCTCGCTTGCCGTCGACATCGTCGCGCGCGAGCTCGGCGTTCCGCTTGCTCTCGAATGGGTCGACGTCCGCGCCAAGCGGCTGCGTGACGGGTCGGACTACTACAAGGTCAACTCGAAAGGCCAGGTGCCCACGTTGGAGCTGGATGGCGGTCAGCGGCTTACCGAAGGCCCCGTCATCGTGCAGTACCTTGCCGACCGGAAGCCGGGCAGCCCGTTGCTGGCGCCCGTCGGGACGTTGGAGCGTTACCGCATCCTGGAGTGGATGAACTTCATCGGCTCGGAACTGCACAAGGGTTTTACGCCGCTCTTTCGTCCGACCACGCCGGCCGAGTACCGCACGATCGCCCGCCAGAACCTGCAGATGCGGCTGCAATGGCTGAACGACCAGCTGGCCGACCGGGAATTCCTGACGGGCCAGATTTTCACCGTCGCCGATGCGTACTGCTACACGATCGTGATGTGGACGAAGCTCCACGACATCGACCTGGCGCCGTGGCCGCACCTCAGGGCGTATGTCGCGCGCGTCGCGTCGCGTCCCAGCGTGCAGGCGGCAGAGCAGGCCGAGCAGGAAGCAAAGGCCGCCGCCTGATGGCCCCGATGAGGCTCTATCACGAAGTCCGAGGCTGCTCGCTCGCCGTCGACATCGTCGCCCGTGAACTCGGAATACCGCTCGACCTGATTTGGGTCGACGTGCCGAGGAAGCTGCTTCCCGACGGTTCCAACTATTATGACGTGAATCCGAAAGGGCAGGTGCCATCCCTCGAGCTGCCCAACGGCGAATACCTGACGGAAGGCGCCGTCATCATGCAGTACCTCGCGGATCAGCGGCCCGAAAGCGGGCTTTGCGCTGCGCCCGGGACCCTCGAGAGGTACCGGATCATGGAGTGGATGAGCTTCATCGCGTCGGACCTGCACAAGGGCGGATTCATGCCGCTGTTGAAGAAGGTGACCCCGGACAACTATCGGCCCATCGCGCGCGGCCTGGTGGTGAACCGCCTGAAGTGGCTCAACGATCACCTGGCTGACCGGGAGTACCTGACCGGGCCGCGGTTCACGATCGCCGACGCGCACTGCTACACGATCGTGATGTGGACGGAGTACCAGGGCATCGATGTCTCGCCGTGGCCGAACCTCCAGGCGTATCTCAAGCGTATCGGCGCGCGCAGCAGTGTCGTTGCCGCCAAGGAAGCCGAACGCCGGGAGGCCGAGCGCCTGCTGCAGGCGGCCCGGTGATGAAGCGAAGGTTCTTCAACAGGTCGGCCCTCGCACTGGCGGTCGCCGGCGCCGGCTGGCCGGCTGCCGGCCGAGCGGAGCCTGGCGGCTTTCCTTCCCTGGTGTCGCTGGTGGTGCCTTTCGCTCCGGGCGGAGGCGCCGACCAGCTTGCCCGTGAATTTGCGAACGCAGCACAGCCGCTCACTCCCGGCACCACCTTCGTCGTCGACAACAAACCCGGAGCGAACGGCGCCATCGCAAATCGACATGTCGCGCGGCAGAAGCCGGATGGATCGACGTTCCTGCTCGGCACGTCGAGCACCCACGCCCTGGGTCCCCTGCTGACCCGCTCCGACGTGGACCCGGTCGCCGACTTCAGCCCGGCAACGTTGTTGGCCGAGACGGCGACGGCGTGGGCCGTCCTGGCGACCGCGTCGTGGCGCAGCCTGGAGGAGGCGATCGCCTCTGCGCGCAAGACCCCGATGACCTATGGGACGTTCGGCGTCGGCTCGTCGGCGCACCTCTATGGCCTGATCCTGGCCGGCGCGACGGCCGCGAAGCTGGAGCATGTGCCGTACAAGGGTTCCAGCCAGGCCATCACCGACCTGCTTGCCGGGCACGTCGATTCGGTGCTGCTGACCACGAGCGCGCTCGATGCGATGGCAAAGCACGGCAAGATCCGGCTCCTTGCCGTGAGCGGTGCGGAGCGCACACAGATGCTCCCCGACGTGCCGACGTTCGGCGAACAAGGCGTGCCCCGCCTGGAGTTCAACGGCTGGTTCGGCCTGTTCGGCCCGAAGGGCGTCGCAGCGCCGCTGCTCGATCGGCTGGCCTCGATCGCCCGGATCTTGGCCGACAGGCCGGAATTCAAGAACCGCCTCGTGTCGCAGGGCTATGACTGGGTGGGCTCGACGCCGGCCGCCCTCGGCCAGGAACTGACGAAGACCATCGACATCTATCGGCAGATCGTCGCCGCAACCCCAGCAGATGAGTTGACCCGATGACCGGCGCCACGATGAACCACAGCGAAAGCGCGACGCCGCTGCGCAAGCAAGCCGAGGAAGGTCTGCGCAAGGCAATCCTTTCGGGCCGTTATGACGCCGGGGAGCGCCTGAAAGAGCGACAGCTCATGGAGGCCCTCGGCATCAGTCGCACGGTCCTGCGCGAAGCGCTGCGCCAGATCGAGGCGGAGGGACTGGTCACGCTCGTTCCCAACAGGGGACCTGTCGTTTCCGTCCTGTCGTATGAGGATGCCGAGGAAATATACGAAGTGCGTGGGATCCTGGAATCGCAGGCCTGCATCGGCTTCGTGCTTCGCGCCTCGAGCGGCCACGTGCGCAAGCTCGAGAGTGTGTTCAAGGAATTGAGACGTGCAGCGGAAGCGGGTGACGTCGGCCGCACCCTGGAGCTCAGCAGCGACTTCTACGACGTCATCCTCGAGGGAAGCGGCAACAAGGTTCTCAGCTCGATGTTGAAGCTGCTGCACAACAGGATCGTCCTGTTGCGCAAGACATCGATGTCGGAGCCCGGCCGGCTGCCGGAGACGCTCGACGAGCTCACTCAGATGTTCACCGCGCTGCGCGCCAGGGACGAGTCGGCGGCGAGCAAGGCATCCACCCATCACGTTCGCCAGGCATCGCGCGCTGCCTTGCGAATCATGCGGAAGGGCCGCTGATCGGAGGGCTACAGTGCGGATCTTTAGACTTCTTCTTCTGGCGTTGTCACTGGCGGCACCCGCTTATGCGCAGCCGGCCTATCCGTCGAAGCCGATCACGCTCGTCGCCGCTTTCGCGCCAGGCGGCGCGACCGACACGGCGGCACGCATCATCGCCAAGGAGCTCTCGATCGAGCTGGGCCAACCGGTCGTCGTGGACAATCGTGCGGGCGCCGGCGGTGCCATCGGTGCCTTGTCGGTCGCTCGGGCGGCGCCTGACGGCTACACGCTGCTGCTGGGGACCGGATCGGAGCTCGTCGTATTGCCGGCGGTAAAGGTCAAGCCTCCCTACGATACCTTGAAGGCTTTCGAGCCGATCGCCGAGATCGGCACAGTCTCGTTTGTGCTGGTTGCCCATCCGTCGATACCGGCCAACACCGTTCAGGAGTTGGTGGCGCTTGCGCGGGCGACGCCGGGAAAGCTGTCCTACGCCTCCTTCGGCATGGGCTCGACCAATCACCTGCTGGGTGAGTTCTTCATGAAAAAGTCCGGCACCGACCTTCTCCATGTTCCCTACAAGGGCAGTGCCGCCGCCGCGACAGACCTGGTCGCCGGCGAAGTGAAGCTTGCCTTCGAGACGGCGACCGTGGCGATGCCCCTGGTGCAGAGCGGCAAGCTGAAGGCGCTCGCCGTCCTGTCGTCCACGCGGTCCAATGCCGCCCCGAACGTGCCGACGCTGACCGAGAGCGGGATCGCCTTGGCGACCGGGGGGTGGG
>JAKFVH010000081.1 GCA_021732285.1 Reyranella sp.
CGATAGACCGGGTCGCGCCAGCGCAGCCAGACATGGTTGCTCTTGGAGATGGCGCCCCAGCAACCATTGCGCCGGAAGATGGCAATGACGTGGTCCGAATCGCCCTTGGCCACGAGGTCCATCAGCAAGGGCGGGTCGCCGTGCAGCCACAGCGCACAGGCCGCCGTGAAGGCCGCCTCGATGCAATGGGCGCGGCGCTGCCGCAGCACCCCGCGCACCGAGCGCAGCGTGTCGCCTTGCTCCTCGAAGTTGGCGCCAAGGCCGATCAGGAATTCCTGGATGCGCCAGGGCGTCGTCAGGGGACGCAAGGCACGGGCTTCCTCGGCGGTGAGACCCAGATCGGCGGCGGTGGGACGGAGCTTGCGGACCAGCATGGACCGCGAGTGTGGGGGACCTTTGAGCCCCCGGAAAGGTCTCTCGGCCTGCGACCTCGGGACGAACCGGTTGGTGGAGCTGAGGGGGCCGGACGAACAACCGGGGCCGCACCCGCCCCGCCGCCGCGGTCAAAAGCGGACGGTCACCCCGACAGTGAAGAAGAAGGGCTGGTTTTCACCCAGGAACCGAGCGGCCAGCAGATCGAAGTCGATCGGCCCATCCTTGGGAGTGAATCGCAGGCCCGTCTGGATACCGCTTATTCCTGGCATCCGGCCAAATCCTTCGATCAAGAACGTTAGATCCCGGCTGATCTGGAACTCGATCTGTGCCCCATAGAAAAAGGCATCAGGCATATCGCCTTGAACGTAGCTCCAGCCGGCGTTCAGACTGACCCGGAATGCTTCATTGATGGGGACCGACATGAGTCCGACCACGGACGCGAAGTTCAATTCGCCGGTGGTCAGGTTCACACCGGAAGAGGCCGCGATTCCCAAACCAAGGCCGGTGTCCTGCGGACGCAGATTGACCTTTACCGTGGGGCCGAGGATCGGGGCGTTGATCTCCTCGGACCAATAGTCCTGGTGGGCGAAACCGACTTCGACGAATGGTATCTGCTTTAACGTGCAAGCCGGCGCCGCGTTGGCATAGCCGTTGCCTGGGACGAATCGGGTCACCCACAATTCAACGTGGCAGTGTCCTGGTGTCTCCACCTCCGAATCGTCAACGATATGGGCGCCCCCAGCGGCTCTGGCATCGGACCAAGTCGACAGGGCAAGGAGTAGGAGACCCGCCTTGAAGAATTCTTTCACGGCCCGCAAACGATCGGCCCATTTGGTTACGGGCGTAAGTCAAAGGTCGACCGGTGGTGACCGTCCTCGACGGTATCGAGGCCAAGTACTACGCGCGCGTGCGTACACGTCATGGACTCTCTTGATTAGTGCAGGGCGTCGAGCGGCACATGCAGGGGCCGGCTTGGCAGTTGGGTGCATCGGGTCCGCACGTTGCACCCCACACCTGTCGAAATCAGCTGAGCCCTGAGGGCGACTTAGGGCCGAATGCCCTAAGCCTTTGCTTCGGTTGGTGGAGCTGAGGGGGATCGAACCCCTGACCTCCTCATTGCGAACGAGGCGCTCTCCCAGCTGAGCTACAGCCCCCCATCAACCGAACCCGGGCACGCAAAAAGGCCCAAGGAAGGCGCGGATAATGGTTGGCGGGTCCCCTGTCAAGCAAGCGGGCCTATGTTAGCGTCCTGGCTCGTCTCAACGGAGTATCGAAGTGCCCGCCAGCAGCAAGAAGGTCGTCCAGTCCGATGCCGCCCCCAAGGCGCTCGGCCCCTATTCGCAGGCCATCGTCGCCAATGGCCTGGTGTTCTGTGCGGGCCAGATCCCGCTCGATCCCAAGACCGGCGACCTCGTGGAGGGCGGCATCGCCGAGCAGACTCACCAGGTGCTGAAAAACCTGCGCGCTGTGCTGAAGGCGGCGGGCAGCGACCTCGACCGCGCGGTCAAGACCACGGTGTTCCTGAAGAGCATGGACAGCTTCGTGGCCATGAACGAGGTCTACGGTCGTCCGGAGTATTTCGGCGCCGCCGCGCCGGCGCGCTCGACCGTCGAGGTGGCGCGCCTGCCGCGCGACGTGCTGGTCGAGATCGAAGTCGTCGCACTGGCCTGAGTCCGGATCGTGGATCCCGTCACCTGGCTGCTCGGTCTCGGCTCGCTGCTGGTGTTCGGCGTTGTCGTCGTGCATCTGCTGACGGCGCTGGTGCTGATCATCCCGACCTGGCGCGTCTTCACGCGCGCCGGCTTCTCGGGCGCGCTGTCGCTGTTCCACCTCGTGCCGCTGATCGGGCTCTTCATCGTCATGGCCGTGCTGGCCTTCAGCGATTGGCCCAACGGCGAAGCCTCGCCGGGGAAGCGCTGACATGGAGATCCTCGGCCTGCTTGGGCTGTCGGGCGCCTTCGGCCTGATCGGGCTGGTGCTGGCCGGCTGGATGGCCTGGCGCATCGTCGAGAAAACGGGCCTGCCGGGCTGGGCGGGGCTTGGCGCCGTCCTGCTGACGCTGACCGGCGTCGGCATGATCGTGCCCGTGATCCTGCTGTGGATCTTCGCCTTCATGCGCTGGCCGCGCGACGAGATGGCGGGTGCTCCCGCCGGCGCATCGTCACCGGGGCGGCCGGTATCGCCCGCCGCCTTGCCGCCACCGCCGGCCGCCCTGGCCGACCGGCGCGCTTGGCGGCTGAGCGGCCTCTCGGCGGCCGGCCCCGTGGCATTGTCGATGGACGGGGCGCTACCCGCCTATGTGCTGACCAGCGCCGCCGCCCAGCAGGCCAACGAGCTTTCCGTGCCCGATCCGACGGTCGGCCAGCCGCATGCCCGCCTGTTCGTCTCCGGCGGGCGGCTCGGCCTGGAAGATCTCGGTACGCCGGGCGGCACCCGGATCGACGGGGCCCGGCTGCTGCCCGAGCACGGTCCGCGCGATATCAGCGCGGCGCGTGTCATTCACGTCGGCACGGTCGAATTGGCCCTGTCTCGCGCGTGACTAGGGGCGGGAAATTGGCCCGGAAATTGGCTTGTGATCGACATTCCCTGCCGAGTAGGGTGCCCGGCCGGCGGCCTGCCGGCGGTTGTGCTTCAGCGAGGCGATGATGGCGGTAGGGAAGCTCGTCTACGACATTCTCGGCATCTATTCCGGCATCATCATTGCCAGCGCCATCATGAGCTGGCTGGTCGCCTTCGGCGTCGTCAACGTGCGCAACCAGTTCATCCGCGTGGTCGTCGACCTGCTCTATCGCGTCACCGAGCCGGTGTTGCGGCCGATCCGCCGCTTTCTCCCCAACCTCGGCGGCATCGACATCTCGCCGGTGGTTGCCCTGCTGCTGATCATCGTCATCCAGCACGTCATCGCGAACTACATCGGGTTCTAGCCTTGTGTCCGGCGATCCGGCGTTCGTTCGCCGCACCGTCACGGGCGTGACGATCGAGCTGCGTGCCCAGCCGCGCGCCCGGCGCACCGCGCTCACGTACGGCGGCGGCGCGCTCAAGGCGCAGGTGACGGCACCCGCCGAGGACGGCAGGGCGAACGCGGCCGTGATCGAGCTTCTGGCGGCGGCCTGGAAGCTGCCGAAGTCGGCTTTTGCCGTGACGCGCGGCGCCACGTCTCGCGACAAGGTTTTAAGCATTGCCGGCGAGCCTCAGCTGCTCGCGGCGAGGATCATGGAATGGACAAGGGCTGCGGGGAGCGATGGCTGAAGCGAGACTGATAGACGGCAAGGCCTACGCGGCCAGCCTGCGCAAGCGCGTCGGCGCGGGCGTCGAGGCGCTGATCGCCGGCGGCGGGCCCAAGCCCGGCCTGGCGACGGTGCTGATCGGCGAGGATCCGGCGAGCCAGGTCTATGTCCGCAGCAAGGGCAAGCTCGCGGCCGAGCTCGGCATGGCGAGTTTCGATCACCGCCTGCCCGAGAGCACGACCGAAGCCGAGCTGCTGGCGCTGATCGCGCGCCTCAACGCCGACAAGGCCGTGCACGGCATCCTGGTGCAGCTGCCGCTGCCCAAGCACATCGACACCTCGCAGGTGCTTCTGGCCGTCGATCCGGCCAAGGACGTCGACGGCTTTCATCCCTTGAACGTCGGGCGATTGGGCTCAGTCGAATCGGGTGCGCCGCTCGACTTCCCGGTGCCGTGCACGCCGCTTGGCATATTGATGCTGCTGCAGGACGCGCTTGCCTCGCTTACCGGCCGCCATGCCGTGGTGATCGGCCGTTCGACCCTGGTCGGCCGACCGGTGGCGCGGCTGCTGCTGCGCGCCGATTGCACGGTGACGATTGCCCATTCGCGCACCCGCGACCTGCCGGCGCTCGCCCGCCAGGCCGACATCCTGGTGGTCGCCATCGGCAAGCCCGAGTTCGTGCGCGGCAACTGGATCAGGCCTGGCGCCGCCGTGATCGACGTCGGCATCAACCGCGTGCCGGCAGCCGACGGCAAGACCCGCCTGGTGGGCGATGTCGCCTTCGCCGAGGCGCTGCCGGTGGCCGGCCACCTCACGCCGGTGCCGGGCGGCGTCGGGCCGATGACGGTGGCGTGCCTGATGTACAACACGCTGCAGGAAGCGGGGAAGTCGGCGGGGCTGCCGTTCGTGGCGATCTAGCCGTCGCCCTCATTTCCTCCCCCGTCATACGGGGGAGGTGATCTGAGTCGTCAGTTCTTCAACATCCCCGCGACCAGCGCCGTCACGTTGTGGCGCATCATCGCCTCATACGTCGGCGCAGGCCCGTTCGGTCCCGACAGCGCATCGCTGTAGAGCCGCGGCCCGACCACGGCGCCCGATTCGCGCGCGATCTGGTCGATCAGGCCGGGGTTGCTCATGTTCTCGACGAACAGCGCCTTGATCTTCTGCGCGCGCACCAGGCGGATCAGCGTCGCCACGTCCTTGGCCGACGGCTCGCTTTCGGTGGTGAAGCCGCGCGGGGCGAAGAATTCTACGCCATAGGCCACCGTGAAATAGCGGAAGGAGTCGTGCGCGGTGAGGGCGCGCCGCTGCGCCGCCGGCACCTTCGCGATCTCGGCCTTGATCCATTCATCGAGGGTGGCGAGGCGCTTGTCGTAGGCCTGGCCGCGCTCGCGATAGAACGCGGCGTTCGCGGCATCGGCCGCGGCCAGCCCGTCGACGATGTTGCCGACGTAGCGCCGCACGCGCCCGGCATCCTGCCAGCAGTGCGGATCGGGACCATGGGCGTGGCTGTGGCCGGGTGTCGGCGCACCCTGCAGCGTGGTGACACCCGCTGTCGCGACGATGGCGCGGCCCTTGAAGGGCGCGGCCTTGGCCAGGCGATCGATCCAGCCCTCGTAGCCCAGCCCGTTGCTCACCAGCGCCTGCGCCGAGGCAAGCGCGCGCGCATCGGTCGGCTTGGGCTGATAGGTATGGGCATCGGTGTCGGCGCCGACCAGCACGGCAAGCTCGATGCGATCGCCACCCACCTCGTTCACCAGGTCGCCCAGGATCGAGAACGTCGCCACGACCTTGGGCTTGGCCTGGGCAAGAGCGGGCAGCACCGCGAACGGCGGCGCGGCCGCCAGGAACTGGCGACGGAGCATCATCGTAAAAATGTTATATTATAACGGGAAGTCGAGCCAGCGCGGCGTATGGCCCGTGGCGTCGAAAAAGCGCAGCAGGTCGGCCGGCGCCAGCGCCGTGGTCATGGTGTTGACCAGGGGATGGGCGTTGACCGGCCCGCCGCCGGCCACGCCGCGATCGAGCACCAGTTGGACAGTGTGAGCCGCGTCGTTGACCAGGGAGAGCGGCGTCACCGATCCCGGCTCGACGCCGAGAGTGCGCTTCAGCCGATCGGCGCTGCCGAAGGAGAGGCGGCCGGCGCCTAGCACCTCGCCGAGGCGTTTCAGGTCGATGGCGCGATCCTCCAGCGCCACGACCAGCCACATCTCCTCCTTCTTGTTGCGCAGGAAGAGGTTCTTGATGTGATGGCCGGGCAGGTTGCCGCGCAATGCCTTGGCTTCCTCGACGGTGAAGACCGGCGGATGCTCGACGGTGCGATGGGAGATGCCCAGCTGGTCGAGGCGGGCGAAGAGTTGTTGCGGATCGAGCATCGGGTTACATCGTTTTCATGAAAGGCATCGTTCTGTCGGGCGGCAGCGGCACGCGGCTTTACCCGATGACCCGGGCGGCCAACAAGCAGCTCCTGCCGGTCTACAACAAGCCGATGGTCTATTACCCGCTGACCACGCTGATGCTGGCGGGTTGCCGCGAGATCCTGCTGGTCGTCAATCCGGCCGACGTGGAGTCCTATCGCCGCCTGTTCGGCGACGGCAAGCAGTGGGGCCTCGACATCAGCTACGCCGTGCAGCCCAAGCCGGGTGGCATCGCCGAGGTCTTCATCGTCGGCCGCGAGTTCGTCGGCAACGATCGCGTCGGCCTGATCCTGGGCGACAACCTGTTTTATGGCGATTCGCTGCCGGCGGTGGCCGAGCGCGGCGCCACGGGCAGCGGCGCGGTGGTTTACGCCTACTGGGTGAGCGATCCGTGGGCCTACGGCGTGGTCGAGTTCGACGCTGAAGGTCGGCCGATCTCGATCGTCGAGAAGCCGAAGGAGCCCAAGTCGAACTGGGCCGTGACCGGGCTCTATTTCTACGATGCCGATGTTTGCGACGTCGCCGCGCACATTCCGCGCTCGGCGCGCGGCGAGCTCGAGATCAGCGACGTCAATGCGCACTACCTGAAGCAGGGACGGTTGACCGTCGAGAAGCTCGGCCGCGGCTATGCCTGGCTCGACACCGGCACGCCATCGAGCCTGCTGCGCGCCGCCCAGTTCGTCGAGACCGTCGAGGACCGCCAGGGCCTGCAGATCGGCAGCCCCGAGGAGGTCGCCTGGCGCAAGGGCTATATCGACGACGGCGGCATGGAAAAGCTGATCCAGCCCATCCGGGAAAGCGAATACGGTAAGTATCTGCAGCGGCTTCTGGCGCGGGGGTGACACCCTTGCCAAGACGGTCAAAAACCCCTATCAACGCCGCCTTCCGGCACCTACCCGGCCGGATCGGAGCGCGGGCGTAGCTCAGGGGTAGAGCACGACCTTGCCAAGGTCGGGGTCGAGGGTTCGAATCCCTTCGCCCGCTCCAATTTTCTTCAAGTCAGCGAGTCAGAACGGTCCTCCGGGATCGGCTGACCGCCGCCGGCATGAGCGGTACAATGACCCCTGCATTGGGGGCCATGACCATGCCGTACTCGCGCCGCGAGCTCTTGATGCTCGCAGGTCATGTCGGACTGGGCAGCGCGCTGTTGCCCCAGCAGGTCCTTGCTGCACCCGACCGGCCCAATCCCTACCTGCAGCACGGCTACGCCCCGGTCGTCGACGAGCTCAGCGTCGACAATCTGGCGGTGCGCGGCGAGGTCCCGCGCGAGATTTCCGGGACGTATCTGCGCAACGGGCCCAATCCGGCCTATCCGCCGATTTCCTACACATACCCGTTCGACGGCGACGGCATGGTGCACGGCCTCACCTTCGACGGCGGCAAAGTCGCCTACCGCAATCGCTTCGTGCTGACCGCCGGGCTGCGGGCCGACCGGCGCGCCGGCCGGACAATCTATGGCGGCCTGATGAAGCCGAT
Organism: Reyranella sp.; assembly: GCA_021732285.1. Lineage (GTDB taxonomy): Bacteria > Pseudomonadota > Alphaproteobacteria > Reyranellales > Reyranellaceae > Reyranella. The sequence goes on from JAKFVH010000081.1 coordinate 7,495, forward strand.
CGTGCCCGACCCGCGTTTCGTGCCGCCCGACGGCGATCCCAACCGGTTCAAGAACGTCGCCAATACCAACGTAGTGCGCCATGCCGGGCGGATCCTGGCGCTCTACGAGGGTGACCTGCCCTACGAGCTCTCGCCGACGCTCGAGACCAAGGGATTGTACGACTTCGCCGGAAAGCTGCGCGGCGCCATGACCGCTCATCCCAAGGTCGATCCGGTGAGCGGCGAGATGCTGATGTTCCGTTACTCGCTGCGCCCACCCTTCCTGGTCTTCTATACGGTCGATGCCGCGGGCGCCGTGGTGCGCGAGGTGCCGATCGACACCGGCCTGTCCTTCATGGTGCACGACTTCGCCTTCACCAACCGGCACGTCGTGTTCTTCCTGTGCCCGGTCGTGTTCGACATTGCCGGCGCGCAACAGGGCAAGCCATTCCTCGCTTGGCAGCCGGAACGCGGCACGCGCATCGCCGTGCTGCGCCGCGACGGCACGGGCAGCGTGCAGTGGATCGAGGACGGGCCGTACTTCGTCTATCACTTCATGAACGCCCACGAGGACGGCGGCCGCATCAGCGTCGACTACGTCCAGCATGGGGCGTTCTTCACCGCACCTGGCGCGCCGCCCACCTTGTGGCGCGCCGTGCTCGATTTCGGCGCTGGCTCGGTGAAACGCACGCAGCTCGACGATCGCAAGGGCGAGTTCCCGAGGATCGATTCGGCGCGGGCCGGCGCCGCCAACCGCTATGGCTGGCTGCCGGTGAGCGCCAAGGGCGATGCCCCGGAAGCCTTCGGCGCGCTCGCCCGCTATGACCTCCAGACCGGCAAGACGGCAGTGCATGAATTCGGCCCGGGCCGCGAAATCGACGAGCCGGTCTTCGTGCCGCGGGCCGGCGGCAAAGGCGAAGGTGACGGCTGGATCATGACCTATGTCTATGACCGGGCGACCGACGGCTCGGTCTGTGCCGTGCTCGACGCCATCGACCTTGAAAGACCGCCGGTCGCCGAGATCGTGATGCCGCGCCGCGTTCCCCATGGCCTGCACGGCAACTGGCTACCCTAGTCCGGCAGGCCGCGGACGAAATCGATGATCGCGGCATTGACCTCGTTCGGCCGCTCCTGCTGGGTCCAGTGACCGCAACCAGCGAGCATCTGTATGCCGCGCAATCCCGGCACGAAGCGTTTGAGATTGGCCAATAGCTGATCCATGCCGGGAGCGGACGCCACGAAGTCACGGTCGCCCGCGAGGTAGAGCGCCGGAACTGTCACCGGCGCGCCTTGCAGGGAGCCCTGCAGTTCCCAGTTGCGGTCGAAGTTGCGGTACTAGTTGAGAGCCCCGGTGAAGCCGGTGCGCTTGAATTCTGCCGCGTAGAAATCGACGTCGCTCTCGCTGAGCCAGGCCGGCAAGGCCGCCGGCGCGCCCGGACCCTGCAGGAAGCCGCCGCCCTTCGGCACCATGCCGAGGCTTGGCGGTGCGCCTCCGCTTGCCGCGGCCGCGCGGGCTGCCGCAGCGCCCTCGCCCGACGCGCCGAACAGCATGCTGCGTATGGTCAAGCGCGGATCGCGCCCGAACTCGGCGTCGGCCGGACCCGGCTCCTGGAAATAGAGCTGATAGAACTCGGCGTTCTCCGTGCGCGGAGTATGTCCTCACGTCCAAGGGACAGGCGCTGCGGCCAGTGGTGCGCGCGCTCCACGATTGGGGCGAACGACACACGCGATAGGGGCGATAGTCAGCCGCGGCCTGCGGCGTCCTTGTCGGGATGGTGGAACAGCAGCACGACGACCACCGACGACAGCGCCAGCACCGCCATCAGCAGGAAGCCGTCGGTGAACGAGCCGCGGATGTTCAGCACCCAGCCGGTGACGGCGGGCGCCAGGAAACCCGCGATGGCGAAAGCGAAGTCCATGATACCGAGCGCCGTCGCCGCGCGCTCCGGCACGATGTCGACGTTCACCGCATAGTAGGCGGCGTTGGCGCCCATCGACGCCGCGACCGCGACGGTGATGCCGGCGATGGCGACCGTGAGGTTGTCGGTCATGGCCACGGGGATGACGGCGATCGCTGCCACGAACTGGGTGCCGGCGATCAGGTACGACCGGGCGATGCGCAGCCGGCCGGTGTTCGCCAGCAAGGCATCCGACCAGCGGCCGAACAGCCACAGCGTGAAGGCGGCAGCGAGCCAGGGCAGGACCGTGAACAGGCCGACGGCGCCGAAGTTCAGCCCGTACTTGCGCTCGAGATAGCTCGGCAGCCAGGTCATGAAGAAGAACAGGAAATAGCCGAAGACGAAGAACGCCCAGGTGTTGGCGAGCAGCGTGCGGTTGGTGAGCAGGGCCGCGACCACGCTCATGCCGGGCCAGCTCCTGAGGACGGCGCGCGGGCGCCGGCTGACCGCCTCGTGATGGCTCTGGATATGGTCGAGCTCGGCCTGGTTGACGAAACGGGAGTCGGCCGGGCTGTCGCGGAACAGGAACCACCATAGCGGCACCCAGGCGGCCGACAGGGCGAACAGCACGGCGAAGGTCAGCCGCCAGTCGAGCCAGGCGAGCAGCTGGGTGACGACCGGCCCGCCGACCGCCAGGGCCAAGGGCACGGCGAGCAGCGCATTGCCGAGCGCCGTCGCCCGCTCATGCGGCGACAGCCAGTGCGTGACCGCGCCGGTCAGCGCCGGGAAGTTGGGCCCTTCCGATACGCCTAAAAGGACGCGCGCGGCGTAGAGCGTGGCAACGCCGGCCGCCAGCGCCGTCATGCCGATCGACAGGCTCCACAGCGCGGCCGCGATGGTGAGCACGATGCGCGCGCCCCAGCGATCGACGGCGAAGCCGCCCAGCAGGGTGGTGAGCGCATAGCCGAGGCCAAAGGCGCCCAGGATGGCGCCGCTCTCGGTTGCCGAGAAGCCGAGCTCGCGCTGGATCACCGGGATGGCATAGGAGATCGCGGCGCGGTCGATGTAGTTGACGATGGTGATCGCAAACAGAAGGAAGACGACGAGCCAGCGAAATCTCGTGGGCGTCATGATCATCATCGCCGTTGTGTGGCCGGCCCATCGGCGACCGGCGCTCGCCAAGTTAGCCCAGGAAAACGCGCATAGTCGCGATCAAGCGTGATCCACTCGCAGCCCCATTCGATCGCGAGAGCTGCAAACCAGGCGTCGCTCATGCGCGGCCCCTTCGTGCTAGACGTGATGCAGAGCCGCCGAAAGATGTCCCAGTGACGTTCGCCGGGTTCGACGATTTGGCAATGCGGCTGGCTGAGAAGATCTTCACAGAAGCCGAACGCCTCCTCGATAGTGCTCGGCTCCTTGAAAGCCCTCGGGTTGGTCGTGATGCGAACGACAGCAGCCAATGTGGTGGGCGACAGGCCGAAGCGGGTATCACCCGAGACCACATCGATCAGCCAGCGACGGCAAACCGCATGTTGCTCAAGATCGGCCCGAAAAGCGTAAATGAGGACATTTACATCGGGCAGGATCATTTGAGCTGTTTCATGCGGTCGACGCGATCAAGATCATCCATCTCCTGAAGGCTCGAGAAACTGCCAGGATCAAAGCCGGGCATCGGGCCGCCCCTGGCTTTGCTGACTCGCGGCAGGATGCGGCTGTGCTTGGCTGCCCTGCGAGGCTCACCGACGACATGCTCCAGCCCGTCGGTGATCAGCGACGTCAACGTACGTCCCTCGGCGGCGGCCCTACGCTTGGCGCGCTTTAGGAGTTCCTCGGGCAGTCGAACAGTAGTTCGTTCAGTCATATGTCTAGACATATAGTAGAAGACATAAATATGTCAATCGCCGAATGGTTAGCTCAGCGTTCGGAGAAGGCGAGCTTCGCACCCAGCGCGGCAAAAGCGCCGGCGAAGGCCCGCCGCATCCAGGTCAGCACGGCCGGCCGCGAGATCACGTGGCGTCGCACGGCGGCGGCGAACAGCCCGTAGCCCACGAACACCACGAAGGTCATCAGCATGAACACAGCCGACAGCTCCGACATGCGCAGCACGGGCGCGGCCTCGTCGGCGGTGACGAACTGCGGCAGGAAGGCGAAGAAGAAGATCGAGAGCTTGGGGTTCAGGATGTTGATCAGGATGGCGTGCACGATCACCTGCATCGCCGACTTCTGGTCGACCGTGTCCTCGACCTTGAGCGCGCCGTGCTCCTTGAGCGTCATCCACGCCATGTAGAGCAGGTAGGCGACGCCGAGATACTTCATCGTCTGGAAGGCGATGGCGCTGGTGTGCAGCAGCGCCGCCAGCCCCATGATGGCGGCCGCCATGTGCGGCACGATGCCGAGCGTGCAGCCGAAGGCCGCGACCACGCTCGCCCGCGCGCCGCGCGACAGGCCGGTGGCGATCGTATAGAGCACGCCGATTCCCGGCGAGACGACGATGATCAGGGTCGTCGCCAGAAAATCGATGCTCATTCCCAACTCCTTCGCTGCAGGGTCCTATTCCGCGGCAACGCCATAGCCTTCCGCTCCGGCGGCAAGGTGGCGCGAGCCCCAGTCGCGGATGGCGGCGATCACCGGAACGAAGGTCCTGCCCTTGCGCGTCAGGCGATACTCGACCTTGGGCGGCATGACGCCATAGTCCTTGCGGTCGATCAGGCCCGACTGGGCCAGCGCCTTCAACTCGCGGCTGAGCACGCGCGGCGCGATCTCGGCGGTGCCGTCGGCGCCGCGCAGCAGGCCGCTCCTGATCTCGCTGTAGCGGCGCGGGCCGTCCTGCAGGTCCCACACGATGCGCAGCTTGTATTTGCCGCTGATCAGTTTCTGGAAGGCCGTGACCGGGCAGGCATGTCGCATGGTCGAGCTCCCACGTTCGCAAGCCACGGTATCATTTTTGTCCATACTTGCGCGAACGTTCCTTCGCTCTCAAATGACCGATGCCGACCATCGAGCGCAGGAGCAGACGATGAAGCAGTTCCTCATAAAGTACCGGTTCACCACGGGCACGAAGGAGGATTGGCACCGCGAGATCGCCCGGTTCATCGCCAACCTCGACAGCGATCCCGTCCTGAAGGGGCGCATCTCCTATCGCTGCATGAAGAACGCCAAGGACTCTGACTACTACCATCTCGCCCGCGCTGCCGACGACCAGGCGCCCAAGGACCTGCAGCAACGCGACTGGTTCAAGGACTACACCGAAAAGACCAAGCTCGTGGCCGGCGGCGAGGTCGAGGTCCTGCCGCTCGAGATCATTGCCGAGACCTCTCAGCCGGCGTAGAGCGCCGATCAGGCTCCTTCGAGCAGCAAGACGCTACCTTGTCCGCCGTCGGCGCAGATGCTGACGACGGCGCGGCTGCCCTTGGCCATGGCCGCGAGCTCCTTCACCGCCTGGCTGATGATGCGCGCACCGGTCGCGCCAAAGGGATGGCCGATCGCTGTGCTGCCGCCGTTGGGGTTCATGCGCTCCTTGGGGAACGCGCCGAAGTTTTTAGTCACCTTGGCCTTGTCGCGCAGGAACACGGGGTCCTGCAGCGCCTTCAGATGGAAGGCCACCTGGGCGGCGAAGGCCTCGTGGATCTCCCAGAGATGGATGTCGCCGTAGGTGAGGTCGTGCCGCGCCAGCAGGCGCGGAATGGCGAAAGCCGGCGCCATCAAGAGACCATCGATGCGGAAGTCGACGGAAGCGAGCTCCCAGTCGACCAGTTTTACACGCGGCGTGTCCGGCGGAAGGCGCTCCAGCCCCTTCGACGAAGCGACCCAGATCGCCGCCGCGCCGTCGGTGAGCGGCGACGAGTTGCCGGCGGTCAGGCTGCCCTTGCCGCTGGTGCGGTCGAACGACGGCGGCAGGCGCGCGAGCTTTTCCAGCGAGGTGTCTTTGCGCGGAATGGTGTCGCGTTTGACGTCGCCCATCGGGAGCACCAGGTCGTCGAAGAAGCCTTTGTCCCAGCCGGCCACCGCATGCTGGTGGCTCTGCAACGCGATCTCGTCCTGCTCCTGGCGGCCGATCTGCCATTCCTGGGCGGTGAGCTCGGTGTGCTCGCCCATGCTCAAGCCGGTCGTGCGGTTGGCGATGGCCGGGATGTACAGCCGGATGTCTTTCAGCTGGACGTGGGTGACGTGGTCGATCCTCTGGCCCAGCGAGCGCGCCTGCTGGAACTTGCGCAGCCAGTCGGACAGGCGCTGGCCCAGCCCGACCTGCACGCGGCTCAGACTATCGACGCCGCCCACCAGTGCCAGGTTGTAGGCATCGCCGTCGATCATGCCGGCCGCTTCGATGGCGGCCACCATGCTGGTCGAGCAGGCCATGACGGTCGAGAAGGCGGGGATGGCGGCATCGATGCCGGCATCCATCAGCACTTCGCGGGCGATGTTGCTGAAGGTGAGCGAGGGCACGACGACGCCCCACACCGCGAAGTCAGGCTTGCCGCCCTTCAGAAGGTCAACCATGTGGCGCGCCACCGGCACCGAGAGCTCGATGGCGTCGTAGGCGCTGAGCGGTCCGTCGACCTTGGCGAAGGGGGTGCGCACACCCGCCGCCAGCCAGATGTCGACAGGTCGTGGCATCAGTGATCTCCCTCCCCGAACGCGGCGCGAGCTTACCCTATTGCCGCTGCCTCGAGGGATCGAGCCGCCTGGCGCCCGGGCCCGGCAGGATCTCGATATCGCGCATGCCGAGCGCCTCTACGCGATCGCCCGTCATGACGACGCTGACGGGCTGCCCCGACTTGCGGCTGAGGACACGCGCCACGGGTCCCTCCGGCGGCGGCGTCCAGCGCTCGCTCCACTGCGACAGGGCGAGGATGGCCGGGAAGAGATCGCGGCCCTTGTCGGTGAGACGATATTCCGCCCGGGTCCGTTGATCGGGCTCCTTGTACTCGCGCCGCTCGAGGATGCCGGCCTCCGTCAGGGTTTTTAGCCGGGCGCTCAGCACGCCCCGCCCGCAGCCCAAGGCGCGGGCGAAATCGTCGAAGCGGCACACCCCGTAAAAGGCCTCGCGCAGCACCAGCATCGTCCATTTCTCGCCCAGCACGTCGAGGGCGCGGCGGATCGAGCAGTGTTCGAGGTCGTAGAGGAAGCGCGGATGGTCCATGAGGCCTGAGCTTACCTGAGTTTGACTCCGATACCCAACAAATTAGATGCTAAGTACGTATCTAGCATTACAAAAGAGGAAAAGTCATGGAAACGGCGAACACGCAGCTCCTGCGGCAGGTCTATGCCGAGATCTCCAAAGGCAATGTGCAGCCGCTGCTCGACAGCCTGGCCGACGATGTCGAATGGACCATCATCGGCAGCACGGCCCTGTCGGGCACCTCGCGCGGCAAGCAGGAGGTGATCGACAATCTCCTGAAACCGATACGGGCCCGCCCGGCGGACGGCCCGATCGTGTTCCAGCCCGAACGATTCATCGCCGAGGGCGAGTATGTCGTCATGCAGGCGCAGGGCCGGGCCACGGCGTTGAGCGGCAAGCCCTGCAACAACACCTATTGCATCGTCTGCCGCATCGTCGACGGCAAGGTGAAGGAGATGGTCGACTACATCGACACCGAGCTGATCACGTCGGCGCTCGGCGCTTAGGATCAGGCGGCCTGTTCCAGGGTCGAGGCGACGTCGCGCGTGGTGACGCGGCGCAGGTCGCGCACCTTGGTGGTGTCGAACGGGCGCGCGCGATGCATGGTGCAGCGGTTGTCCCAGATCACCAGGTCGCCCTGTTTCCAGGTGTGGCTGTGCACGAAGCGCCGCTCGGTGGCGTGCTCGATCAGGTCCATCAGCAGCAGCCGTCCGTCGGCAATCGGCATGCCGATGATGTGCGAGGCGTGGCTCGCGACATAGAGCGTCTTGCGGCCCGAGCCGGGATGGCGGCGCACGACGCGTTGCGGCACCGGCGGCAGGCTTTTGAGCTCTTCTTCGGTGTACTTGGTGACGGCCAGCTGGCCGCGCGAATACCAGATCGAGTGCTCGGCGATCAGCGGCTCGATCTGGTTCTTGGTCGCCTGAGGCAGCGCGTCATAGGCCGCGCGCAGGTCGGCGAACTCGGTGTCGCCGCCCTCGTCGGGCACGACATGGGCATAGAGCATGGAAAGCGCGCCCGGCACGGCGCGGAACGAGGCGTCGGTGTGCCACAGGCGGTTGGCCAGCCAGTCGAGCCGGCGCTTGCTGTCGGGCGCCAGGATGTTGGAATCGCCGTCGAGGTTGGAGATGTCGGCGATCTCGGTGGCGGCCAGCCGATGCTTGATGCCGGTGTGGCGGGCGCGCTGCGCCGACGAATGGATCGGCCCGAAATGGCGGGCGAAGTCGATCTGCTGCTCGTCTAAAAGTTTCTGGTCGTGGAACACCACGATCGCATACCGGTTGATCGCCGCCTCGATGGCGTCGCGGTCGGCGGGTTTTAGCGGCTGGGCGAGGTCGAGACCGGAGATCTCGGCCACGAAGTCGGGCGTCACCGGCTTCACGGTGATGCTCATGACCGTCTCCTGCGGCTATAGTGGTTCTGACCAACCCATCTTCCCCCAGGAAACGCCATGCCGCAAACCTACAAACTCGCCCTGCTCGACGATTATCAGAAGGTCGCGTTGAAGATGGCCGACTGGGACCGCCTCAAGAAACGCGGCGTGGAGATCACGGTGTTCCACGAGCCGTTCGCCTCGGTCGAGGACGCGGCCAGGAAGCTCGCACCCTTCGACATGCTGGGCCTGCTGCGCGAGCGCACGGCCTTCCCGCGGGCGCTGATCGAGAAGCTGCCCAACCTGAAATTCATGGTCCTGACCGGCGCGCGGGCCAGCAGCCTGGACGACAAGGCCGCGACCGACCGCGGCATCCCGATCAGCAACACGCCGGGCGGCGGCTCCAACGCCTCGACGGCGGAACTGTGCTGGGCCCTGCTGATGATGTGCGCCCGCGACCTCGCCAAGAGCGAGCGCCTGATGCGGTCAGGCGGCTGGCACGACGGCATCCAGCAGATGGTCGTGCTCGAAGGCAAGCGGCTGGGCGTCATCGGCCTCGGCCGGCTCGGCAGCCGCGTCGCGGGCTATGCCCGGGCCTTCGGCATGGATGTCGTGGCGTGGAGCCAGAACCTTACCGAGGAGAAGGCGGCCAAGGGCGGCGCCAAGCTCGTCACCAAGGACGAGCTGCTCAAGACCTCCGATTTCGTGACCATCCATCTCGTGCTGTCTGACCGCAGCCGCGGGCTTTTAGGCGCGGCCGATCTCGCCAAGATGAAGAAGAGCGCGATCCTGGTGAACACCTCGCGCGGGCCGATCGTCGACGAGGCGGCGCTGCTCGCCGCCCTCAAGAACGGCACCATCGCCCATGCCGGCCTCGACGTTTACGACAAGGAGCCGGTGGCGCCCGGCCATCCCTTCACCAAGCTCGAGAACGTCACACTGATCCCCCACCTGGGCTACGTCGTCGAGGACAGTTATAGGCATTTCTATGCCGGCACGATCGAGGACGTTGAAGCCTGGCTGGACGGCAAGCCGATCAACGTCATCAATCCGGAGGCGCTGAAGAAGGCGGCGTGATCCACCGTCATCCCGAGCGAAGCCGAGGGACCTTTCCTTGTCGATGCATCAACGGAATAGGTCCCTCCGCTACGCCTCGCTGCGCTCGGCTCCGGTCGGGATGACGGGGGATGTCGATTCCCGACCGCCTCAATCGTCGATGAGGTGACGGCAATCCGTCACCACCAGAGGAGATCGACAATGGCTCAATACATGTTGTTGCTGCACCAGGTCCCGAACTACAACGCCGACCTGCCGCGCGAGAAGATGCTGGAAATGACCAAGCGCTACATGGCCTGGGCCGACGCCTTGCGCCAGAAAGGCCGCATGGTCGGCGGCGAGAAGCTGGCCGCGGGCGGCGTGCGCCATATCCGGGTCAAGGACGGCAAGCCGGTCGCGAGCGATGGCCCCTATGCCGAAGCCAAGGACGTGATCGGCGGCTACTTCGTCATCGAGGCCAAGGACGCGGCCGAGGCCGAGACCATCGCCCGCGATTGTCCGCACCTCGCTCTCTCCAGCACCAACTGGGTCGAAGTCCGGCCGATCGACGCCATGCCGGCGCAGGCCCGGGCGGCCGCGGGCTGAAAGATGTCCGTCCAGCGGCTCGTCGATTCGCTCGCCCGCGATTCGACGAGCCGGCTGGTCGCCGCCCTGGCGCGGCGGCTGGGCGCGGGCCGCATCGCCATCGCCGAGGATGCCGTGCAGCACGCGCTGCTGCAGGCACTGTCGTCTTGGCCATTCAGGGGCGTGCCTGACAAGCCCGCGGCGTGGCTGGCGGTCGTGGCGAAGAACCGCGCGCTCGACCTTCTGCGCCACGAGGCGCGCAACGTTGCCCTCGATGACGAGGCGCTGCCGGTTGAACCGCAGCAACCGGCAAGCGACGGCCACTTCGATCGCGAACTGAATGACGACGAGCTCGCCCTGTTGTTCGCCGTCTGCCATCCCGCGCTGTCACCCGAGATGCGCGTCACCTTCGCGCTGAAGACGGTGTGCGGCCTCACCGTGCCGCAGATCGCCTCGGGCCTCTTGAGCGAGCCCACCGCCATCGCCCAGCGCCTGGTGCGGGCGCGCAAGCAGCTGGAGACAGCCGGTGTCGCCATCGAGGCGCCGCCGCCCGAGGCCTTGCCCGAGCGAGCCGAATCGGTGCGCACCGCGCTCTACCTGATGTTCAACGAGGGCTATTCGGCGTCATCGGGCGAGGCGCTGGTGCAGCCTGAGTTCTGCGTCGAGGCCGTGCGGCTTGCGCGCGCGTTGGCCCAGCATCCGGTGACGGCAGGTCCGGCGAGCGATGCCCTGGCCGCGCTGCTGGCCCTCACCGCCGCACGTCTGCCGACGCGCGTCGGCCCCGACGGCGTGGCGCAACTTCTGGAAGACCAGCCGCGCAGCCAATGGGATCGCGGGCTGATCGCCCTGGGCTTTGCCCATCTAGAACGCTCAGCCGGCGGCGAGGAGCTGACGGTGTGGCACCTGCGCGCCGAGATCGCCTCGCTGCATGCGACGGCGGCGACGGCGGCAGATACCGACTGGCCGCGCATTGCGGCGATCTACGATCATCTCCGCGCGCTCGATCCCTCGCCGGTCGTCGAGCTGGCGCGTGCGGTCGCAATCGGCCGGGCCGCAGGCGCCGCCGCGGGCCTGGCCGCGCTGCCCACGATCGACGGTAGCCCTTACGCCGAGGCGGCGCGCGGCGTGTTCCTGGCCGAGCTCGGCCGGCGCGACGAAGCGCAGACCCATTTCCATCGCGCGCTCGGCCTTGCCCGCACGACACCTGAACGCCGTCTCATGGAGCGGCGGATGGTTTCAGCCGGACGACGATGAGCCAGGTCGCGGCCACCAGGATGGTCGCCGCCGCGATCCATTCGGCGGCGGACAGGTTGGGTGGAGCGACCCAGCCGAGATGCGCGGCCGTCGTTTCGAGGGCGATGGCGAAGAACGGCATCGCGCTCAGCGCGATCAGGTAGGTCTGCACGCCGGTGCGGTTGATGGTCCAGAAGCCGAGCCAGGTGCCGGGCGCACGGAACAGGAGGCCGGCGAGCGCGGCATAGAGCCAGAGCTCGATACGGCCGAAGGCATCGCCGGCGCCGGCCCACGGCGAGGTGACGGCGCCCAAAAGGCCCAGCGCCGACCAGACGAGGATGAGCGCGAGCGAGGCCGCCACCAGGATCTCGCCGGTGAAGCGGCTGCGCGCGGCAAGGTCGGTTGATCGGTTGCGCGGGTGGTAGGCGATCATCCACGAGCCCGCGACCGCCATGGCCTCGGAAGCGACCAGCCAGCCCAGTCCGCGCCATGCGTCGGGCGCCAGTGTCAGCGCAAACGCCACGATGCCGATCGCCAGCAGGGCAAGGCCAGGCCAGTCGCGCCGCGGCGGCGCGTTGCGCGTCAGCCACCAGCCCGAGACCGCGCCGATGAGCACGCTCACGGTTGCCAGAAGCGTGCTCTCGGTGATGGCGAGCCAGACGATCGCCGCCGCGGTCGCGCCGTTGATGGCGACGCGCAGGAAGGCGTAGCCGATGGTCCAGGGCGCCAGAAGCTCGTACCAGCTGCCGGCCGCGCGACGGCCGAGCCACAGCATGATCAGGCCGGCGAACAGGAGCTGCACCAGGGTGTAGGCCCAGGCATCGAGCGCCGCGCCGCTCACGACGTGGCGCGTCAGCAGCAGATAGAGTGACCACAGCAGCGAATTGCCGAGACCGAGCGCCAGAAGGTGACCGCTCATCGCTTTGTCGGCGGGTCAGGTCCTGAAGCGCAGCAACAGGTGATTCACGCCGTTCAGCTTGACGTAGAGGTCCTCGAACTGCGCGTAAAAATCTTCCCACTGCGGCAGGCCGCCCTGGGCGCCGAGCGCGGTGTAGATCTCGGCCACGGTCTTGCGGCCGTCGATCTGGGAGACGATGCGCGGAGCGAGCGCCGGCAGCTGGGCGCGCCACGGGAAGCCGTCGAGGTTGGCGATCAAGGGCGTGCCGGGCTGCAGGCCGGCCGCGAGCTTCTGGGCATCCATCTCGCGCAAGACCGGGATCGCCGACGTGTCCTCGGGCCGCGCCACCGTGTCGAAGCCCGCGCGCGTGGCATAGAAGACGTGGGTGCGCAGGTTGCCCGCCAGGCGCTCGGCGAAGGCCGCGCGCTCGACCAGCGGCAGGGAGCTCGCCTGGCGCGCGATGATGGGATCGCTCATGTAGGTCGCAGGCTCGTAGCGTACCGGCTCGAGGAAGGCGACGACGCGCAGGCCGGATGCCTGCGCCATCGCGCCGATGTCGGGCACGGTGAAGGCGCGGTCGCAGCTGTGCAGCAGCAGGTCGTACAAACCGGCATCGCCGCCGGTGACGTGATCGTTGAGATAGGGATTGCGGCGGAACAGGTTGGTGGTCGGCAGGAAGCGGATCAGCCGCTTGGTCATGGCGATCCGGTCTTCCAGCGCCATCGATGTTGGCGCGAGCGTGCGCAGCAGCTCCTGCAGGGGATAGACGCCGCTCCGGCCATACTCGCCGTAGAGCATCACGCCCATGCCGCCGTCGGGATTGAGCACGCTTGCCAGTGCGCGCATGCCGGCGGCGGGATCGGGCAGGTGATGCAGAACACCGGTGCAGTCGATGTAGTCGAATTGGCCGATCGGCATCGTCGGCAGGTCGAGGAGCGAGCCGGTGAGGAAGTTGATGTTGCGCAGCCCGCGGGCCTTGGCGCGGCCCTCGCAGATCTGGCGCGAGGCGGTCGAGATGTCGAGATAGACGACTTCGCCCGGGCAGCGCCGGTCGGCCAGCTGCTGGGCCAGCATGATGCAGGCGTCGCCCGTGCCGCCGCCCGCCACCAGCGCCCTGAACGGCCGCATGAAGTTCAGCCGGCCGGAGAACAGGTAGTGGTTGATTTCCAGGACATGGCTCGGGGTGCCGGTGATCAGGCGGATCGCCTCATCGCGCGGATCGCGCGGCGGATAGGGCAGCGCCTCGTACTGGGCGCGAACTTCATCCATCGGCGAAGGAACGGTCATTCTGGCCTTGTTTCAGGGCGGGCGCGGCGCTACCCGGGGGAAGCAGTGCCTGCAGGGGATTAGTGCAACAAAAAGACAGGCCACGAAAGAGGGGCATGAAAGGCTATTTCGGCATCGGTGTGGAAGGCGTCAGCAAGGCCATGAACGTGGGCACCTTGTTCCGCACCGCTCATGCCTTCGGCGCCTCCTTCGTGTTCACCTTGCGCGCCCAGTACAACCGCCGCGAGGGGGCGCACACCGACACCTCCGACACGCCGCGCTCGGTGCCGACCTACAACTTCGCCGACCTAAATGCCTTCCGCCTGCCGCAGGGCTGCCGGCTGGTCGGGGTCGAGATCACCGACGCCGCGATCGAGCTGCCGAGCTTCCGCCATCCCCGCCAGGCCGCCTACATCCTGGGTGCCGAGCGCGAGGGCCTGTCGGCCGACGTGCAGTCGATCTGCGACTACGTGGTGAAGATCCCGACCCGCTTCTCGGTCAACCTGGGCGTCGCCGGCGCCCTGATCATGTACGACCGCCAGCTCAGCCTCGGCCGCCACGCCCCGCGGCCGGTCGCCGAGGGCGGCCCGACCGAGGCCGTGGTGGTGCCGCCGTTCGGCGAGCCGATCTACAAGCGCAAGCAGCGGAACCGGCAAAAAGCGCTGTCGAAATAGGCAGTTCTCGCCCTCTTCTTCATGTTCCTCTCCCCCGCTAGTGTAGTGTCCGACAAATAGATGGACAAATCGTCGGTTGCATGACATTGTATCGCATGCCTTTGAGCGTGCCTGCCTTGACGGTCAGTGCGAGCGACCGAGCCGAGATCGAGCGCTGGCTGCAG
>JAKFVH010000080.1 GCA_021732285.1 Reyranella sp.
GCCGACCGCCGTCCCGATCCGGCGGTTGCGACTGAGCGCGTGGCCTTCGGCACGTCGGGCCATCGCGGCTCGTCGTTCGCCGCCACCTTCAACGAGGCGCATGTCTTGGCGATCGCCCAGGCGATCTGCCTTTACCGCAGCAAAGAAGGAATCAGCGGCCCCCTGTTCGTCGGCATCGACACCCACGCCCTGTCGCAGCCGGCCTTCGACAGCGCCCTGGAAGTGTTCGCGGCCAACGGCGTCGAGACCATGATCTCGCGGGGCGGCGAGTACACGCCGACGCCCGCGGTGTCGCAGGCCATCCTGGTGCACAATCGCGGCCGCCGCGACGGGCTGGCCGACGGCGTCGTCATCACGCCGTCGCACAATCCGCCCGACGATGGCGGCTTCAAGTACAATCCGCCCAACGGCGGCCCGGCCGACACCGCGATCACGAGTTGGATCGAGAAGCAGGCTAACGCCCTGTTGGCGGACGGTCTCAGCGACCTGCGCCGCCTGCCGATCGCCGAGGCGCGCCGCGCCCCTTGCGTGCGCGAATACGATTTCCTGGAAAGCTACGTCGACGACCTCGGCAACGTGATCGACTTCGACGCCATCCGCGCCTCCGGCATCCGCATGGGCGTCGACCCGCTGGGCGGCGCCGGCGTGCATTACTGGGCGCGCATCGCCGAGCGCTACCGCATCGATCTCGCCGTGGTCAGCGACCGGGTCGATCCGCAATTCGGCTTCATGACGCTCGACTGGGACGGCCGCATCCGCATGGATCCGTCCTCGCCCCATGCCATGCGCCGGCTGGTCGAGCTCAAGGACAAGTACGACATCGCCTTTTCCTGCGACACCGACCATGACCGGCACGGCATCGTGGCGCCCTCGGCCGGCCTGATGCCGCCCAACCACTTCCTGGCCGTCGCCATCGACTACCTGTTCCGCCATCGCCCGGGCTGGAGCGCGGTGGCGGCGGTGGGCAAGACGGTGGTCAGCAGCGCCATGATCGACCGGGTGGCAACGCGCCTGGCACGCCGGCTTTACGAGGTGCCGGTCGGCTTCAAGTGGTTCGCCGACGGCCTGTTCGACGGCGGCCTGGGTTTCGGCGGCGAGGAGAGTGCCGGCGCTTCCTTCCTGCGCCGCGACGGCACGGTATGGACCACCGACAAGGACGGTATCGCCGCCGCCCTGCTGGCCGGCGAGATCACCGCCCGCACCGGCCGCGATCCCGGCCTGCACTACCGCGACCTGGCGCGCGATCTCGGCGCCATGGCGGCCGACCGCGTCGACGCGCCGGCGACGGTCGAACAGAAGAAGAGGCTGGGGAAGCTGTCACCGGCGGAGGTGAAGATCGCCGAGCTGGCGGGCGATCCGATCCGTGACGTGCTGAGCCATGCGCCGGGCAACGGGGCGGCCATCGGCGGCATCAAGGTCGTGTCGGATGGCGGTTGGTTTGCGGCCCGCCCATCGGGCACCGAGAACGTCTACAAGATCTACGGCGAGAGTTTCAGAAGCGCAGAGCATCTGAAGAGCGTGCTGGATCAGGCGCAGCAAATTGTCGATGCAACGCTGAGTGGCGAGTGAAGACGCCGCGAATGGTGTAGACTGCCGGCGGGCCGGCAACGGTCCCAAAGGAAGGCGTCATGCGGTTGCTGGCCGCGCTGTTGCTGTGCGTGATCGGGTTGTCGGGGTCGATGCCGCAGATTCGGGCCACGGCCACGCCCCTGCCGCACGACGCCTATGTCTGGCAGCGCGCCTGGACCCCCCACGTGATCTCGAGCGTCAGCCGGTCGTCTGACATCGTCCGCGCCTGGCGCTTGCTCCTGGCCGAAGCCGACGCATCGGGCCGCTGGGCGACGGTCAACATCCCCTGGCCGGACGTCCAGGCCACGCAAAGGCCGGTGATCGGCGTGATCCGGATCGATGGCCGGCTGGACGAGGCCCGGATACCGTCGATGCTCGACCAGGTCATGGCGCGCATCGAGCCGATGTCGGCGGCCCTTGCCGGCGTCGAGATCGACTATGATTGCCCGACCTCCAAGCTTGCGACCTACACCCGCTTCCTCGCCGCGCCGCGATCGCGGCTGGCGCCGTCCCTGAAACTCTCGATCACGGCCCTGCCGACCTGGATGACGTCGAGCCAGCTCGAGCCGCTGACCCGCGATCTCGACGAGATCGTCCTGCAAGTCCACGCCGTGGACGATCCGCGCCGCGGCCTGTTCGATCCGGACCAGGCCGAGCGCTGGGTCCGCGACTTCGGCCGGCGCATCCATCGGCCCTTTCGAGTCGCGCTGCCGGCCTACGACGTGCGTGTGACCTGGCGGCCCGATGGCCGGTTGGCGAGCGTCGAAGGCGAGATGCCGCTGCGCACCGGCAGAGGCGGCGAGCTGCTCGCCGCTGCCCCCGAGGCGGTCCTGCGGTTCCTGAACGCCATGCGGCTTGGCGCGCCCGAGGGTCTGATCGGCATCGCGTGGTTCCGGCTGCCGACCGATGCCGACTCTCGCGCCTGGAGCCCGCAGACATGGCGGGCCGTGATCGCTGGCGAGCTACCGGCCGTCCGGCTGAGCGCCGGCCTGGTGCCGGCGGAGCGCTCCGACCTCTGGACGGTGACCTTGTCCAATGACGGGCCCGTCGATGCGCCGCTGCCGCGCCAGGTCCGGCTCGATCCGGCGTGCGAGATGGCTGACGGCGCCAATGGCTTCAAGCTCGCCAATGCCAGCGGGCCGCTGGTCCTCGAGGCGACCGGCAACGACCGGCTGCGCGCCGAGCGCAAGCGCATCATCGGCTGGGCGCGCTGCACTGACCCGGGGAGGACGCTCGATGTCGTTAAATAGGTTCGCTGTGGCCATCCTGCTGGCGGCGGCCTGCATCGGCGGCGCGCTGGCCTGCGGGCCGAACTTCCCCTGGCAGCTTCTGAGCCTTCGCGACCGCACGGTATCGGACCGCGTCGAGCTCAACTTTGCCTTCGAGGCATCGCGCCTGGTGCCTGCGGCCAGCAGCCTGCCGCAAGCCGTCGAGCCCGGGCGCGCGGATGTCCCGGAAGCCGTGACGAGCGAACGCGAAGAGGCGCAATCCGGGGCCTGGCGCAATCTCGGGGTGGGCAGTGATGTCGCCGCATTGGAGGCGAAGCTCGAGGCGGCGCGGGCCGCCGACAATGGTGAGGCTGCCCTCGCGGCAGGAGCCGGCCTGCCCGTGGCCGTCGCCACCTACATCGCGGGCGCCGTCGAATTCCAGGCTGACCGTCTAGAATCCGCGTTGCGCTACTTCGAGGCAATCGACGAGCTGCCGCCGGACCAGCGCCAGGTGCGGGTGGTTGCCGCCGCCTTCATGCGTGGCCGCGTCCATCAGCAGCTCGGCCAGTTGGACCCGGCGCGTGCCACCTTCCAGGCCGCGCGCCGTTACGCTGATGCCGGCGCACCCGATCCCATGGGGCTCGGCGTCGCGAGCCTCGGCGAGGAAGCGCGGCTCGACCTAGTCGAAGCGGGTTTCATCGACACGCCCTGGCCGGTTCCGGCGAATGACGTCGACGACGCGGCCTTCGTGCGATTGATCGCCAATGCGGTCCGCCTCTACGCCGAGCAGGCCAACCGCGGCTCGCAGATCGCGGTGTTGTCTTTGGGCGAAGTGGCGCGGCTGCTGATGGGCGAGGAAGATCTCACGCTCGTCATGGCCGATCCGCTGGTCCGGCAGCTCCTGGTCACCCATCTCGTCTCGCTCGACCGCGGCGGGTACTACTGGGACGAGAAGGAGAACCGCGGTCCCGAGACCGTGCGCGCCATCGAGGCCGTGCTGTCGCAACCGGCGCCATCGGGCGGAGATGTCGATCGTCTCGCGGCGCTCGCTTACCAGGGCGGCCGCTACGATCTCGCCGAGCGGCTTGTGACGGCGACCAACCGGCCGTTGGGCCTGTGGGTGCGCGCCAAGCTCGCCTTGCGGCGCGGTGATCGCGAATCCGCCGTGCGCGACTGGACCGCGGCCTTCACCGCGAGCGAGCAGGCAGGGTCTGCGTCGCTGGATGACGGATCGGCGACGCGGCTGCGCGGCGAGCTCGCCGTCATGCGGCTGAGCCAGGGCGAGTACCGCGATTCCCTGCTACTCCTGTTCCCGGTGGCCGGCACGTATTGGGGCGATATCATCTATATCGCCGAGCGCGTGCTGACCGTCGATGAGCTGAAGACCTTCGTCGACGGGCTGCCCCCTGCGCCAGCGACGCCGCAAAACCAGGACAACGACGACGGCTGGCGTTCGTCCAAGTCGCCCGTTGCGGGGTTGCGCAACTTGCTGGGGCGGCGGCTGGTCCGCGCTGGACGGACTGCCGAGGCGCTTGCCTATTTCCCGGCGAAGAAGGCGGACCGCTCGTCAGACGAACCCGACGGCAACCGCGCCAACGTCGAGGATGTCCGCGGCTACATCGCCGCCATCGACGCGGCCCGCGCCCCTTCGTTCGAATGGCCATGGCAGACGGTTTCGCGCGGCGAGGCCCTGTTCAGGCTGGCGACGATGACCCGCGTGCAGGGCATGGGCCTCGCGGGAACATCGGGGCCGCCCGATATGTGGGAGGTCTACGGCGCGTTTCCTGGCGGCTACGGCCAGGCCAGCCCCAACGGCTGGGCGAAGACACCGAGCCCGCTGCTTGGACCCGACGAGGCAAGCCGCTTCGCCGCCAGCGCGCCCAAGCCCGATGCCCGGTTCCACTATCGGGCCATCGCCGCGGACAAGGCCGTCGCCGCGGCCGACTTGTTGCCGCAGCGCTCGCAGGCCTATGCCGCAACGCTCTGCTGGGCGGCCCGCTACGCCATCGACAGCGGCGACGACGACAGGGCCACGGCCATCTACAAGCGCTACGTCGCGACCGGTGCCTACCAGGCCTGGGCCAAGAACTTTGGCCGGGAGTGCGTCGAGCCCGATTTCGAGGCGGCTAAAACCTTCTGGCAGCGGCGCGTCACGACCTGGGTGAAGCAGATGGCGGGCTCGGCCCGGCGGCACAGCGGCTTGCTCGCTGCCCTGGCAATCGCCTTTGTCGTGGTCGTGTTCCTCGGCCGCCGGATCCTGCGCGGCCGTCAACCCGAGGTCGCCTAGACCGGCTTCGGCGCGCTGTCGGGATTGACGGCGCGCACGACGTACTCGTCGGCCGTCGGCTGATAGAGCTCCCACAGGAAGCGCAGCTGGACCAGCGGCCGCGGATCGAGATCGACGCGCAGGTCGACGAAGGGAAAGCTTTCGCGGTGGGCGACCACTAGGCCGGCCGACTTGATCTGCTTCAGCTCGCCGCCCGCGGCGTCGCCCGCCTCGATGGCGCGCATCAGCCGCTCGGCCAGCGGCTGGGCTTCGTTGGCCTCGAAGCTTTTGACCATGGCGTCGACCACGTCGGTGTTGCGGATGATGTTGCCCACCGCCACGCAATCGCGGCCGACCAGGCCTTTGAACACCGAGTAGATGTTGCCGCCGTTGAAGAACGCGGCCTGGCCCTTGGCGTCGATGATCGCGAGCTGGCGCCAGCCGATGCCGACCTCGGTCTTCTCGAAGTCTTTCAGGATGGCGGCGGGTGCGGCGCCCTCGCGCAGCCGCTCGAGCATTTTGGGCCCCAGCCGCGGATCGGTGCGGTGCTGGGTCAGCACGGCGCCGACATTGGCCTGGGCGTAGGCGCAGCGGCCGCCGACCGCCATCGACGAGGTCGTGACGACGGCGCCCAGCATGCCGGTCCGGTTACATCTTCCAGCGATCGAGAAGGTCATGGTCAGCCTGTGATTTCGTAATGTGCTTCGGTGGTCGTGCCGGTCCGGCCGTTGATCGGCAGGATGTCCTGCGGACAGGCCGACATGGCGACGATGCAGTCGAGCTCGGCGCGCAGGGTCACGGAGTCGCCGGGTTTGGTGGTCGGCGGATCGAAGGAGAGCCCGCCATCAGCCGTCCAGGGAATGTTCATGAAGAGATTGAGCGGGCTCGGGCATTCCGGCGGCGTGAGACCCAGCGCCTGCATCGCGGCGAACAGGTTGTCGGTGCAGTTGTCGTGATATTCCTTCACGCCCAGCATGATGTAGCGCTCGCTGTCGCACGCGGCGATCAGGGTGTCGTGATCGCCGAGGCTCGTATCCTCGGTCATGGTCAGGATCTTGCGCCGCCGATTGGTGTAGAGCCCGTCGCCGACCTTCGGCCGCAGCCGGGTCAGCGTGGCGCGCGTATGCTCCATGGACATGAACTCGGTCAGCATGCCCGCGGTGAACGCCCAGGTGTCGACGACCTGGGCGCCGTGCGTGTTGACGATGCGGATCGACTGGCCGCGGCGGAGAGGGGTTGCCTTGCCGCGGCGGGCGGGAATGGTCTCCATTGACCGATTCTCCTACACAGTTATTGCTTCACTGCATATCCAGGAGCGAACAGTGAGATCATCCCCCCAGAACGCCGCTCCAGCCGACGCGGTCAAGCGGCGGAAGGCGCCCGCGATCGTCTGCTATTCCGTCGACAAGGTACCGCCATACGACCGCCAGTTCTACGAAGCGGCGCGGCAGGGTCTGACCAGGACCGCCGAAGTGATCGTGCCGCCGCGCGAGGCGAGGACGTTCGAGGTCGCGGCCGGGCAGTTCTTCCGGATCGTCAGCATCGAGGGCCCGCAGGTCGGCGACCTGAACCTGTGGAACGCCCACGACCTCGCCGAACGCTTCTTCAGCGGCAAGACGCGTGCGCTGCACGCCACCCATGTCAGCACCGGCGACCGGCTGTGGAGCACGCTGCCCAATCTGCGAGCCCTGGCGACCATCACGCACGACACGCTCGACTGGTACGGCTGGGACGACGACGGCGGCGGCGTGCACGATGTCATCGGCACGCGCTGCGATCCCTACACCCAGCTCCTGTTGGGCGGCGACGAGTACCATCATTGCTGCCATTCCAACCTGACGCGCGCGCTCGCTGGCCACGAAGGGCTGGCGCTGCCGGCGGCGGAGCGGCACGTTCACGACGTACTCAATGTCTTCATGTGCACGGGTTTTACCCGCGATACGCACCAGTATTTCATGAAGGCGAGCCCGGTGCGGCCGGGCGACTTCATCGAATTCTTCGCCGAGATCGACCTTTTAGGCGCCCTGTCGGCCTGCCCCGGCGGCGACTGCAGCAGCAGTCATTCGAGCGACGCGGCGAAATGCTATCCGCTCAAGGTCGAGATCTGGCGGCCCCGTCAGGAAGCGCTGCAAGGATGGCAGCCGCCGGAGCGAAGCCGCTACTCCCGCAACCACGGAACGTGAGCACCATGCGTATCGAACCGGTCTTCCTCTTCGATCTCGACGGCACCCTGGTCGACAGCGTCTACCAGCACGTGCTCGCCTGGAAGGAGGCGCTCGACAGCGAGGGCATCGATCTCTCGGTCTGGCGCATCCATCGCAAGATCGGCATGAGCGGCGGCCTGTTCATCAACCAGCTGCTGCGCGAGACCGGTCTCGACATCAGCGTCGACAGGCTCGACCGGCTGCGCCGCACCCACGCCGCGGCCTATCAGCGGCACGGCGCCGGCGTGCGGCCATTGCCGGGCGCGTGCGAGCTGCTGCAGTGGCTGTCCGACGCCGGCGTGCAATGGGCGATCGCCACCAGCGGCCGCATGGAGACCGCTGCCGTGAACCTCGCCGCCCTCGGTGTCGATCCGGCCCAAAAGCCCGTCGTCACGCGCGATCAGGTGAAGTACGCCAAGCCTGACCCCGACCTGTTCCTGGCCGCGGCGGAGCGGCTCGGCCGGCCGATCGAGACCGCCGTGGTCGTGGGCGACAGCATCTGGGACATGCTGGCGGCGACGCGCTGCCGTGCCCTGGGTGTCGGCGTCTTGAGCGGAGGCTATGGCTCCGACGAGCTGCGTCAGGCCGGCGCCATCCGCGTCTACGAGGATCCCGCCGACCTGCTGGTCCATATCGACGAGGTCGGCGGCCGGCGCTGATGCCATCCCAACGAGGAAGAGAAGGGAATTCCCATGACGCAACCCGAGACGCGGCCGCCGTTGCCGCCCTTCACGCCGGAGACGGCCGCGCAGAAGGTCCGCATGGCCGAGGATGCCTGGAACACGCGCGATCCGGCCCGCGTGGCGCTCGCCTACACGCCCGACAGCAAGTGGCGCAACCGCGCCGAGTTTTTAAACGGCCGCGCCGAGATAGAAGCCTTCCTGCGCCGCAAGTGGGCGCGCGAGCTCGACTATCGCCTGATCAAGGAACTGTGGGCCTGCGCAGGCAATCATATCGCCGTGCGCTTCGCCTACGAATACCACGACGACAACGGCTTCTGGTTCCGCGCCTACGGCAACGAGAACTGGGAGTTCGACGCCAATGGCCTGATGCAGCGGCGCCTCGCCAGCATCAACGAACACCCGATCGCCGAGGCCGACCGCAAGTACCACTGGCCGCTCGGCCGCCGGCCCGACGACCATCCGGGACTGAGCAGCTTCGGGTTTTAGAGTTCCTCCCCTTCGCGGAGTCCGCGAAGGGGAGGTGCCCGCGTAGCGGGCGGAGGGGTCATGAGCACCACGCTTGACGCTCATGACCCCTCCGTCGGCGAAGACGCCGACACCTCCCCAGCTTCGCTGGGGAGGGCAATGCTAAACCTTGACCACTTGGTGCGTCGACGGATGGAACAGCTCGTCGGCGCCGACCAGGCGTCGCGACAGGCCCTCGTCGCGGTGATGACGCAGGAAGGCGTCCAGCACGTGCCGGTTGGGCGCCAGGCCATACGACCAGAAGTCCGGCCCCATCAGCGCCCGCGCCTCGCCGAGCCGCTCCTCGACGAACGGCAGCATGACCTTGGTCGCCGATGTATCGGCAAGATGCGCTGCCGACATCGCCTTTGCCGCCATGAACGCCTTCAGGACCGTTGCCGGCAACCAGGGATGCCGCTCGGCCAGTTCGCGCTTCACGCCCACCAGATGCATGATCGGGAAGATGCGGGTGCGGCGGTAATAGTCCTTGGCGGCCTCGGTCGGATCGTCGAACAGCCAGCCGACATTTTTGGCGCCCTTCTCATGGACCGATGGCGCGCGCGGCGAGATGATGCCGTCGATCGCGCCGTCGGCCAACATCTGCGACAGCGTCGCGCCGTCTGGCGCTGCTTCGAGACGGATGTCCGCCGGCAGGCTCACCGCCACCTTCTCCAGGCGTCCCGGCTCCTCCAGCCCGCCGCGCACCCACACGATGGCCGACCGCGACACGCCATGCTCGGCCAGCAGGGCGCGCGCCCAGACGTTGGCGGTGAGCTGGTATTCGCCGACGCCGATTCGTTTGCCTGCAAGGTCCTGCGGCCGCTTGATCCGGTCCTTGCGCACATAGATCGAGGTATGGCGGAAGGCGCGCGACACGAAGGCCGGCACGCCGACGTAAGCACAGTCGCCCGCCGCGGTCTTGACCGTGAAGCTCGACAGCGACAGCTCGCAGATGTCGAACGGCGCGTCGCGGAAGGCGCGGAAGAAGATCTCTTCCGGGCTGAGCGTCATGATGACGGGATCGACGCCATCGATCTGCACCGAGCCGTCGATCAGCGGCCGGGTCCGGTCGTAGTCGCCGATGGCGACGGAGAGCGCGAGCTTGCCCATGGTCACTCGGCCTCGCGCAAGGCGGCATCGATCATGGCGTCGACCACCCATCCGGCGATCTCCTCGACCTCGCGGTCGGCGGAACCCCAGATGTCCTTCAGCACGACATAGGGTTCGATACCGTAGACGATCGACAATGCCTTCATGAGCTTGTCGTAACGGCGCCGCCCGAGTTGCTGGCGCAACGGCGCCGCCGCCCGGTGCAGCAGGCCGCGGCGGAAGCCGCGCCGATAGCGCGGCTCCTCGAGCAGGCCGACGCGCTCCAGCGATTCGTGCTCCAGCGAGAGCTGCAGGGCGGCGCGCATGTGCGGTTCGAACTCCTTGAAGCGCGGAAAGGTCTGCTTGAAGAGCTCGCGCACGCGCTGCCCGCCGTCACGCGCCTTGGGTTCGTAGCTGCGCACCGGGCCCAGGCTCTCGGCGACGACGGCGGCGATCACCGTGCTGCGGTTGGGGAAGTAGCGATAGGCCGTCGCCCGCGACACGCCGGCCGTCAGCGCGACCTCGGCGACGGCAGGCGTGCGGCCGCGCCGGACCAGCTGCATCGCCGCCGCCAGAAGCTTGCGCTGGGTCCGCGCCTTGGCGTCGTTGTCCGGCGGCAGGGTCTGTCTGCTGTGCGTTGGTGCAGGTGTGGCCTTCCTTGACACGCTCCGACCCCGGTCCTAGCCTTTGCACAATCCGTGAGACGCGCGTCTCATGCGTACCTAGTCGAGCCGCGCGAGCTTCACCAAATAGCAACAGGACCGGGTGTTGGCCATCGCCAACGCCCAGTCGGGTGGAAACGTTTTGAAGATCGCCGCCTATTGGTGGGCGGGACGGCGGCATGTCGGACGGCTGAGCGCCGACGAACGCGATGTGACGCCTCTTGCGCTCGGTGATCGCGCCCATGACGTGGGCGCGCTGGCGCTCGTCGAGTCGATGGCCGAAGGCGCCCCGATGCCCAAGCCATCGGGCGCGGCGCTGCCCCTGGCCGCCGTCAAGCTCGACGCGCCGATCCCCGTGCCGCGGCGCAACATCTTCTGCGTCGGCCTCAATTATCGCGCCCACGCCACGGAATTCGCCAACAGCGGCGCCGGCGGCCCGCGCACGCCGCAGCAGCAGGTCGTGCCGGAATTCCCGGTCATCTTCTCCAAGGTGCCGGAGAGCGTGATCGCGCCCGAAGCGGCGATCCGCCTCCCCAACGGCCTTTCCTCGTCGATCGACTACGAAGCCGAGCTGGCGGTCGTCATCGGCAAGACCGGCACCAACATCCCGGCGTCGCGCGCCATGGACCACGTCTGGGGCTACACCATCGTCAACGACGTGACCGCGCGCGACCTGCAGCGCCGCCACCAGCAATGGCTTTTGGGCAAATCGCTCGACACTTTCGCGCCCATGGGCCCATGGCTCGCCTGCACCAACGAGCTCGATGGATCGCGCACCCGCGTGCGCTGCTGGGTCAACGACGAGCTGCGCCAGGACGCGCCGACCGAGGACCTGATCTTCGACATCCCGACCCTGATCTCGACCATCTCGGCCGGCATCACGCTCTATCCCGGCGACATCATCGCCACCGGCACGCCTGCGGGCGTCGGCATCGGCTTCGATCCGCCAAAGTTCCTGCGCCGCGGCGACCGCGTGCGCATCCAGATTGAAGGTATCGGTACGCTCAGCAACCCCGTCCAGTAGGTCCCCGTATGGCCACACAGTTCGTGGAGCGCATTGCCGTCGAGACCGATGGATCGGGCGATGACGTGCTGCTGATTCACGGGCTGGGCGGCACGTCGAACGTCTGGATGCCGCTGATGCCGACCCTGATGCGCCATCGCACGGTGCGTCCGGACCTGCCCGGTTCCGGCCGCTCGGCGCGCGTCGAGGGCCCGCTCACCATCGACCGCTTCGTGCAGGCGATGCTCAGGGTGTGCGCCGCCCTGCATGTCGAACGCGCCCACGTCGTCGCCCATTCGATGGGCACGATCGTGGCGTTCCATCTTGCCAACGTCGCCCCGCAGCTCGTGCGCAGCCTGGCCCTGTTCGGCCCGCTCCTGTCGCCGCCCGACGCCGCGCGGCCTGGCCTGAAGGCGCGCGGGGAAAAGGCGCGCAGCGAAGGCGAGGCCGGCATGCAGGCGATCGCCGACGGCATCGTGCAGGGCGCCACCTCGAGCGAAACGCGCGCGCGCCAGCCCGCCGCCGTGGCCATGGTGCGCGAATCGGTGATGCGCCAGTGCGCTGACGGCTACGCACGCTCGTGCGACGCGCTGGCCGGCGCGCAGCCGGCCGATCCCAACCTGATCAATTGCCCGACCCTGATGGTGACGGGCGACGAGGACGCGATCGCGCCGCCGCAGGCCGTGCGCCTGATCGGCGAACGCATTTCCGGCGCGCGGGTAGAGATCCTGCCACGCTGCGGCCATTGGACGACGATCGAGAAACCCGGTGAGTGCAACGACGCGCTGAAACGGTTCTACGCGCGCCGCCTGTAAAGGAGGGAACGATGGCAAACACGCTCTTCACCAACGTGCGGATCATCGATGGCTCGGGCGCGCCGCCTTTCGCCGGCGACGTTTTAGTCCAGGGCAACCGCATCCTGCGCGTCGGCCGAGGCAGTCGGTCGATCCCGACCGTCGGCGCCACGGTGATCGACGGGGCAGGGGCCACCCTGATGCCCGGCATGGTCGAGGCGCACACGCATTTCTCGTGGAACGATTCGCCGACGCTCGAGGGCATCCAGCGCATGCCGCTGGAGGAGCACGTGCTGTGGTCGGCCGATGTGGCGCGGCGCTACCTCGAGGCGGGCTTCACCTCCTGCGTCGGCGCCGCCTGCGCCAAGCCCCGGCTCGACGTGGTGATACGCAATGCCATCAACCAGGGCATGATCGCGGGTCCGCGCTATCTCGCGGCCAGCCAGGAGATCACCGTGGCCGGCGGGCTCGGCGACGAGATGCTGCCGCACCTGCCGTTCCCCGAGTTCAGCTTCGGCGTCGTGGTCAGCGGCCCCGAGGAGATGCGCAAGGTCGTGCGCATGTTCCTGAAGTACGGCGTCGACACCATCAAGCTCAACCTGTCGGGCGACAATTTCGCCGCCAATGCGCCGGCCGACACGACCTGGATGAGCGACGAGGAAGTCGCGGTCGCCGCGTCCGAAGCCAAGAAGCGCGGCAAGCGCCTGTCGTGCCACGCCCGGTCCTGCGAATCGATCAAGCAGGCCATGCGGCACGGCATCGACATCATCTATCACGCGAGCTTCACCGACGAGGAGGCGCTCGATCAGCTGGAAGCCCGCAAGGATCGCGTCTTCGTGGCGCCCGGCATCGGCATCCTCTACGCCATGATGGACCACGCGGCCCCATGGGGCATCGACCGCAAGAAGGCGATCGAGATGGGCTACGAGATCGAGATCGCGGCGGCCGTCGAATCGCTGAAGAAGATGCACAAGCGCGGCATCCGCGTGCTGCCGGGCGGCGACTATGGCTTTGCCTTCACGCCGCACACCGAGAACGCCCGCGATCTGGAATACTTCGTGAAGCATCTCGGCTTCACCCCCATGGAGGCCATCGTCTCGACCACCAAGTGGGGGGCCGAGATCATGATGCAGGGCGGCGAGCTGGGACAGATCAAGGACGGTTATCTCGCCGACATCCTGCTGGTCGACGGCGATCCGCTCAGCAACCTCGCCATCCTGCGCGACCAGAAGAAGATCTTGGCCGTGATGAAGGACGGCACCTTCTACAAGAAGCCCGAGATCGCCTCGGCCCGCTCGCGCTGGGCGGCATCGGTGGCGTGATGGTGGTTGACGTGCGCCTCTCGTCCTTCGCGCTCCTCATGCTCCTCTCCCCCGCTAGGGGGAGAGGCTGGGTGAGGGGGCGGCGCACGTCGATTCCCCCTCACCTAACCTCTCCCCCTAGCGGGGGAGAGGAATATGAGGGGAGAGGGGAAGTGGCTGCATGAACGGTATCGCCTTCCTCCGCCGCTGGTTCTGGGTCTGGCTGTTCGGCCTGCCGCTTCTGGCGCTCGCCGTCTGGGGCATCGTCGACAACGAGAGGCTGTTCTTCGCCACGACGCTGAACGGCCTCACCCTGGCGGCGCTCTATTTCCTGGTCGCCAGCGGCTTCACCCTGGTGTTCGGCCTGTTGCGCAACGTCAACCTGGCGCACGGATCGCTCTACCTGCTGGGCGCCTATGTCGGCTGGGTGGTCGGCGAATGGTCCGACTCCTGGCTGCTCGCCGTCGCCGCGGGCTTCCTGTTCGCGGCCCTGATGGGCCTGCTGCTGCAGATCGGCGTGTTCCGCTACATGCACGGCGAGGACCTGCGCCAGACCATGGCGACCATCGCCTTGTCGATCATCGCCGCCGACGTGGCACTGTGGATCTGGGGCGGCCAG
This sequence comes from Reyranella sp., assembly GCA_021732285.1. Taxonomy (GTDB): domain Bacteria; phylum Pseudomonadota; class Alphaproteobacteria; order Reyranellales; family Reyranellaceae; genus Reyranella. Next base: position 13,903 of record JAKFVH010000080.1, read on the forward strand.
ATCTACCAGTTCGATCCGCCGCGCTGGATCATCGGCTCGACCGCGCTGCCGATCGTCGGCAAGTTCGCGACCTACCGCCTGGTCCTGCTGGCCATGGCCATCGTCATCGGCCTCGCCTTGTGGTGGTTTTTAGCACGCACGCGCGTCGGCATGATGATCCGCGCCGGCGTCGATGACCGGGCGATGCTGTCGGCCTCGGGCGTCAACGTGCAGATGGTGTTCGCCATCACCTTCGCGATCGGCGCCGGTTTGGCGGGCTTCGCCGGCGTGGTCGGCGGCACGGCCCTCTCGATCGCGCCGGGCGAGGACACGCGCTACCTGCTGGCCTCGCTGGTCGTGGTCATCGTCGGCGGCATGGGCAGCGTGTCGGGTGCGGCGCTCGGCGCCGTGCTGGTGGGCCTCGCCGAGCAGTTCGGCCTCGCTTACGCGCCGACCTACGGTGTCGTCTTCACCTTCGTGATCATGGCGCTGGTGCTGGCCTTCCGGCCGCACGGCATTCTGGGGAGGCGCACATGAGCGCCGCCCACTGGCGCAAGGCCATGAATTTTACAGCGCCCAGCCGCAACTGGTCGGGCGGGCGGGCGACGGCCGCCCCTCGGCCCACGACGGCCGCACCTGCCGGTCCGTCGGCCAGCGTCCTGCAGGCCTGGCGCCACATCGGCTTGCGCCACGTCTTCGTGCTGGCCGCGGTGCTCGTCTATCCCTGGGTCGTGCCGTCGTTCTTCACCTATCAGATCGGCGGCCAGGCGCTGGTCCTCGGCCTGATCGCCCTGTCGCTCACCTTCCTCGCCGGCTACGGCGGCATGCTCTCGCTCGCGCAGATGACCGTGGCCGGCATCGCCGGCTACATCGTCGCCATCCTGGGTGTCAGCGGCACGCCGGAGATCAGCCTGGGCTGGCCGTGGTGGCTGGTCGTCGTGCTGGCGGTGATGGGCGGCACGCTCGCCGCCACCTTCATCGGCTGGCTGTCGGTGCGCACCGAGGGCATCTACACCATCATGATCACGCTCGCGATCGGCATGGCGTTCTTCTACCTGGCGCAGCAGAACTACGCGATCTTCAACGGCTTCCAGGGCTTCCAGAAGGTCGTGCCGCCGGTCGTGCTCGACGTCGACTGGCGTTCGGCGGTTCCTTTCTATTACCTCGCGCTGTTCTGGTCGCTCGTCGGCTACTTCTTCGTGAAATACCTGATCCGCGCCCCGTTCGGCGTGGCGCTCCAGGGCGTGCGCGACAACGCCCGCCGCATGAGCGCGCTGGGCTACAGCCCGGTGGCACACCGCGTCGCGGCCTACGCCGTCGCCGGCCTCATAGCCTCGATCGGCGGCGTGCTGCTGGTCTGGTACAACGGCCTGATCACGCCAGGCTCGGTCGGCACCTCGTGGATGATCAACATCCTGATCGTCGCCGTGCTGGGCGGCATGCGCCATCCCATCGGCCCGTTCATCGGCGCCGTGGTGTTCGTGCTGCTGCAGAACTTCGCCATCGACCTGATCGATCGCGAGCGTTTCAACCTGGTGATCGGCCTGGTCTTCCTGGTGATCGTCCTGTTCTCGCCTGACGGCCTTTTGGGCTGGTGGGACAGGCTTCGCGATTGGACGACGCGGCGCCTCACCCAGGCGCGCACGACCACGCGGGGAAATGAGTGGCGTTCAGTAAGCGTTTCACAAGCGCGGCCGCTCGGCCGCCCATAGCAGCGAGGAGGGAAACTCAATGACTGAGCGAACCAGGATGTTAATCGGGCTGCTCGCGGGGGCGGCGGTCGCGACCGTGCTCTCGGCAGCCGCCCAGGCGCAGGAAACCGTGAAGATCGGCCTGCTGGCGACACTCGAAGGCCCGTTCGCGGCCGGCGGCCAGGACGGCATGCGCGGCGCCGAGCTCGCCGTGAAGGAACGCAATGGCATGGCGGGCGGCAAGAAGATCGAGATCATCAAGGCCTCGTCCGACGCCAAGCCCGACGTGGCGGTCAACGCCACCCGCAAGCTCGTCGAGCAGGACAAGGTCCAGATCATGGTCGGCCCGCTCTCGGGCTCCGAAGGCATCGCGGTCAAGGACTACTCCAAGTCCCAGCCCGGCATCACCTTCATCAACGGCTCGTCGGGCGCGCAGGCCACGACCTTGGTCAACCCGTCACCCAACTTCTTCCGCTTCAACACCGAAGGCGCGCAGTGGATGGTCGGTCTCGGCGACTACGCACTGAACGACAAGAAGTACAAGAAGATGGCGCTGATCGCCGAGGACTACGCCTTCCCGTACTCGCAGGTGCAGGGCTTCATGGCCGGCTACTGCAAGTTGGGCGGCAAGGTCACGCACAAGGCGTGGGTGCCGCTCGGCGGCAAGGACTACTCCTCGGTGATCGCCAAGCTGCCGACCGACGTCGACGCCTTGCTGGTCGTGCTGGGCGGCTCCGACGCCGTGAACTTCCTCAGCCAGTACGAGCAGGCCGGCGGCGACAAGCCGATGGTCGGCGGCTCGATCACGGTCGACCAGACCGTGCTCAACTTCAAGGGCAAGCGGCGTGACTCGCTGCTTGGCACACCGGCCGCCGGTCCGATGGCCGACTCCATCGACACACCGGAGTGGAAGAAGTTCGTCGCCGACTACAAGGCGAACTTCAAGGACGGCTTCCCGAGCCCGTCGCTGTTCGCCTACGTCTACTACATCAACATGAAGGCGGCGCTCGACGGTCTCGACGCCGTCAAGGGCGACCTCTCGGGCAACCAGGAGAAGTACCGCGAGGCGCTCAAGAACCTGAAGCTGAAGACGCCGACCGGCGAGGTCACGCTCGACGAGAACCGTCAGGCGATCGGCCCGACCTTCATCACCGAAGTGGCGAAGGGCGCCGATGGCGTCTTCTACAACAAGGTCGTGAAGACCCTGCCCAAGGTCGACCAGCGGCTGAACCTCCCCAAGGAGGAGTTCGAAAAGATGGGTCTCGGCTCGCGCGACGTGCCGAACTGCCCGTAACGGAGCGAAGGATCATGTCTTCCGGACCGCGAGCCTCTGGCTCGCTCATGAGCATGAGCGAGCCGGAGGCTCGCGGTCCGGAAGAATATGACGACATGAAACCATGACCCTGATCATATCCGACCTTCCGGCAACGCCGCTTGCCACCGGTGACGCCCTCGAGCTCGAGGGTGTCACGCGGACATTCGGCGCGCTGCGCGCCATCGAGGACATTTCGTTCTCGGTGGCGGCGGGCGAGCGGCGGGCGGTGATCGGGGCCAATGGCGCCGGCAAGACCACGCTGTTCAACGTCATCACCGGCGATTTCCCGGCAACCACGGGCCGCGTGCGCTTCTTCGGCGAGGACATCACCGAGGTGCCGGCCTACGACCGCATCCGCATGGGATTGCGGCGCACCTACCAGTCGTCGCTGCTGTTTCGCAACCTAACGGTCTGGGACAATCTCTTCCTCGCCGTGCGCGGCGTCGCGCGCGGGCGTTTCGATTTCCGCCGGCCGCGCGCCACGCATCCCTCGCGGCTCGCGACCGACGAGCTGCTCGAGCGCGTGCGGCTAGAATCCGTGGCCCAGCGCCTGGTATCGAGCCTGTCGCACGGCCAGCAGCGCCAGCTCGAGATCGGCATGGCGCTGGCCGGCGCGCCGCGGCTCATCCTGTTCGACGAGCCCGCCGCCGGCCTGTCGCCCGGCGAACGCCGCGAGCTTGTAGCGCTGCTCGCGGCGCTGCCCGAGCACATGGGCTTCATCATCATCGAGCACGACCTCGACATCGCCTTGCGCGTCGTCGAGCAGGTCACCGTCATGCACAACGGCCGCGTGCTGAAGCACGGCACGCCGCATCAGATCGAGAACGACGCCGAGGTGGCGGAGATCTACATGGGCGGAGGCCGGCACCAATGAGCTGGTTCTCCCGCCGCCGCGTCGAAGGAGGGCCCGGCCCCGCCCTGCGAGTCGACCGCCTCAACGTCTACTACGGCCGCGCCCACGCGGTGCAGGACGTGTCGCTCACCCTGGATCGCGGCATCATGGCCGTCGTCGGCCGCAACGGCATGGGCAAGACGACGCTGTGCAATGCCATTACCGGCCTGGTGCCGGCCTCCGGCAGCATCAAGCTCACCGGCGCGGAGCTTATAGGCCTGGCGCCACATGCGATCACGGGGCTGGGCGTCGGCTACGTGCCGCAGGGCCGCCGCGTCTGGCCTTCGCTCACGGTCGACGAGCACCTGCGGCTGGCCGAAGGCAGCGCCCATCGCGGCGTGTGGACGATCGAGCGCATCTACGACCTGTTCCCGCGGCTTGCCGAGCGCCGTGGCAACGGCGGCTATCAGCTCTCCGGCGGCGAGCAGCAGATGCTGGCGATCGGCCGCGCGCTGCTGTTCAATCCGCGCCTGCTGGTGATGGACGAGCCGACCGAGGGGCTGGCGCCGGTGATCGTCGAGCAGGTCGCCGAGACCCTGAAGTCGCTGGGTGACGATGCGCTGTCGGTCCTGCTGGTTGAGCAGAATCTCGGCGTGGCGATCGATGTCGCCGACACGATCGCCGTCATGGTCAACGGCCGCATCGCCCGCACCATGCCGGCCGCGGAGCTGGCGGCCGATCGCGACCTGCAGCAACGGCTTCTCGGTGTGACGACCGCCGGCGATGCCGAGGAGGAGACCGCAGCCGAGGAGGCAGCGCCGGCGGAAGCTGAAACGCGCATCTTCACGGTGCGGCGCGCCAACGATGACGGCGCGATGCCGGAAACGTCCGCAACACCGCCGGCGCCGGAGGAGCGCGCCGTGCGCGGCTTCACGCGCTGGAACGCCGCCGACACCACAGTCGGTCCGCGCGACCAGATCGTCAGTGGCCGGGCCGAGCCGGTGACCGCACCGCCGTCGCTCGAGGCCGCGGCCGCCTCGCTCTCGCGGACCGGGCGCGAAGCCCGCGTCGTCGAGCTGCCCGTGGCGACCACCTTCGGCCGCGCTGCCTATATCGCCGGCACCTTCGATACCAAGGGCCGCGAGTTGGGCTTTCTGCGCAACAGCCTGGAGAAGCTGGGATTGCGCACCGTCACGGTGGATCTCGCGACCTCGGGCGCGCCGTCGCCGGCCTCGGTGCCGCCGCGCGAGGTGGCACGGCATCATCCCGGCGGCGAACGGGCGGTGTTCACCGGCGATCGTGGCTCGGCGGTCACCGCGATGGCCATCGCCTTCGAGCGCTTCGTCATGACGCGGCGCGATCTGGGCGGCATCATCTCCGCCGGCGGCTCGGGCGGCACCGCGTTGGCGACGCGGGCGATGCGCGCGCTGCCCATCGGCGTTCCCAAGGTGATGGTCTCGACCGTGGCCTCGGGTGACGTAAAGCCTTATGTCGGGCCGTCCGACATCTGCATGATGCATTCGGTGACCGACGTCTCGGGCATCAACAGCGTCTCCGAGCGGGTGCTGTCGAATGCGGCGCACGCTCTGGCCGGCATGATCGCTCACGGCGGCCGCTCGACGGCCTCGACGCAGACCAAGCCCGCCATCGGCCTCACCATGTTCGGCGTGACCACGCCCTGCGTGCAGGGCGTCACCAAGCAGCTGGAAGACCGCTACGACTGCCTGGTGTTCCATGCGACCGGCATCGGCGGCCAGTCGATGGAGAAGCTGGTCGAGTCCGGCCTTTTGGCCGGCGTGATCGACGCCACCACCACGGAGATCGCCGACGAGGTCGGCGGCGGCATGTTGTCGGCGGGGCCGGGCCGGCTCGATGCCATCATCAGGAGCCGCATCCCCTATGTCGGCTCCTGCGGCGCGCTCGACATGATCAACTTCTGGGCCCTCGACACGGTGCCGGCGCGCTTCCGCGACCGCAAGCTGCACGTCCACAATCCCAACGTCACGCTGATGCGCACGACGGCCGACGAGTGCCGCCGCATCGGCGAGTTTCTGGTCGACAAGCTCAATCGCATGCAGGGCCCGGTCCGTTTCCTGATCCCGCAGGGTGGCGTCTCGCTGATCGACGCACCGGGCAAGCCGTTCTGGGATCCGGCGGCCGACAAGGTGTTGTTCGACGTGCTGACGGCAGGCTTCCGCACCGGCACCGACCGCAAGCTGATCGTGCTGCCGCACAACATCAACGACCAGGCTTTCATCGACGCCCTGGTCCAGAACTTCAACGACATCGCCGGCGTGCGGATTTCCCGTGCGGCGGCAGCACGGTAACGCCATGGCCCGCATCCCCCGCAAGGACATCCTCGACCGGCTGCACCATATGATCGACAACGGCGAGCCGATCATCGGCGGCGGCGCCGGCACTGGCCTCTCGGCCAAGTGCGAGGAGGCGGGCGGCATCGACCTGATCGTGATCTACAACTCCGGCCGCTACCGCATGGCCGGCCGCGGCTCGCTGGCCGGCCTTTTAGCCTACGGCAACGCCAACGAGGTCGTGCTGGAAATGGCGCGCGAGGTGCTGCCGGTGGTCAAGAAGACGCCGGTGCTGGCCGGCGTCAACGGCACCGATCCGTTCCTGATCCTCGACGATTTCCTGCACCACCTGCGCGAGCTCGGCTTCTCCGGCGTGCAGAACTTCCCGACGGTGGGCATCATCGACGGCCAGTTCCGCCAGAACCTGGAAGAGACCGGCATGGGTTTTAGCCACGAGGTCGACATGATCCATGCCGCCCACGAGCACGACCTTCTCACGACGCCCTACGTCTTCAACGAGCGCGAGGCCATCGCCATGGCCGAGGCCGGCGCCGACATCATCGTCTGCCACATGGGCCTGACGACGGGCGGCAGCATCGGCGCGGCGACCGGCGTCAAGCTCGCCGACTGCCCGGCCCTCATCAACGCCTGGTCGGCGGCGGCCCGCCAGGTCGACAAGGACATCATCGTGCTGTGCCACGGCGGGCCGATCGCCACACCCGAGGATGCCAAGTTCATCCTGGCCCAGTGCCCGCAATGCAATGGCTTCTACGGAGCCTCGAGCATGGAGCGCCTGCCGACCGAGCAGGCGCTCGTCGAAACCACACGTCAATTCAAGAAGATTCGGAGATAGGCGGGAGGACCCCATGAGTGGAGCCCAATTCGGCACCTTTATCCTAGGACTGGTCGTCGCAGCCATCGTCGTGGCGATCGTCGTCTGGCTGTTCAACTGGCTTTACCTGCGCTCCTCCAAGGAGCGCGCCTTCGTGCGCACCGGCCTTGCCGGCCAGAAGGTGGTGATGAACGGCGGCGCCTTCGTGCTGCCCATCGTGCACGAGGTCATCCCCGTCAACATGAACACGCTGCGGCTGGAAGTCTCGCGCGGCCGCGACAAGGCGCTGATCACGCGCGATCGCATGAGGGTCGACGTGCTGAGCGAGTTCTATGTGCGGGTGCAGGCGACGGACGATGCCATCGCCGCCGCCGCCCAGACGCTCGGCCAGCGCACCATGCAGCCGGATGCCCTGCGCGAGCTGATCGAAGGCAAGTTCGTCGACGCCCTGCGCACCGTGGCGGCCGAGATGACCATGGAGGAGATGCACGAGAAGCGCGGCGAATATGTCAGGCGCGTGCGCACCGTGGTCGCGGCCGACCTGCTGCAGAACGGCCTCGAGCTCGAGACGGTGTCGCTGACCCAACTCGACCAGACGGCCATGGAGTATTTCAATCCCTCCAACGCCTTCGACGCCGAGGGCCTGACGCGGCTCACCGAGCAGATCGAGCGGCGCAAGAAGATCCGCAACGACATCGAACAGGACACGATGATCGAGATCCGCAACAAGAATCTCGACACCGAGC